>CAMVIN010000015.1 GCA_947167565.1 uncultured Clostridia bacterium
CATTTCTCTTTGTAAGATGAATACAATGAGATGTCATTCCGTTATGACTCCGGGTACCATTGTGATGTCTGTGATTGTGATAGCAGCGGTTGCCTTTGATCTTGTTATGCAGAATAAGAGAACAAAAAATAATGCTTAGGAACAGTTGATAAGGAACAGTTCCCTGGTTAGTGATAATGGAAGGATAGTATTCTTGTTATTATATTTTGTATGAGGGAGTGCAAAGAGTAAAATGAAAAGAATTATCACATATATTACTGGTATTTCTTTGTTGATAGGAAGTGTGACATTTCCATCTAAGATGAAAGAAACTGATGCGTCTACAACAGTAGACAAGAGTGTGGCAAAGTATAACTATACCAAATTATTACAGGCATCATTATATTTTTATGATGCGAATATGTGTGGTGGCGACGTGTGTGAACGCAGTGCGTTTTCGTGGCGGGATGATTGTCATACCGGTGATGAGATGGTAGACTACAAGGGTGAAGATGGGACTACGACTGTAGTGGATGTGAGCGGAGGATATCATGACGCCGGTGATCATGCCAAATTCGGACTTCCGCAGGCATATAGTGCAACGATGTTAGGAATCAGCCGTCTGGAATTTGGAGATAGCTTTGAGGATGACGCACTGAAAAAACATTATCAGAGAATCATGTCTCATTTTGCAGAATATTTTGAAAAATGTACCATTTTAAATCAGGATGGTTCTGTCAAAGCGTTTTGTTATCAGGTAGGTGATGGGAATACAGATCATAGTTACTGGGGGAGTGCTGAGAAGCAGGACAGTGTACAGGGAACGAGAAAGTCACAAGGATATTTTACATCGGATTCTGAACCGGGGACGGATATTGTTTCAGAGACTGCGGCTGCACTTGCGATTTATGCTATAAATTTTGACGATGATAAAGCGCTCTTGTATGCGGATAAACTTTGGACTTATGCAAAGAATCACTCAAAGAAAGTGGCAACAGTGGGATGCTGGGATTTTTATGGTTCCAATCGATATTCCAATGACAAGTCAGGGGGATGGGCGGATGATTATGCACTTGCTTGTGCATTGCTCGCCCGGGCATCTGAAGGAAAGAGCGGTTATGATACACAAAAGTACGTATCTGAATTTAATACATATAAGGACAAGTGTAATGGATGGGCATGGGTATCATGGGACAATGTTGGCCCTTTGGCACTGTATTATGGTGAGAATAATAGTGATTATATCAGTTATTCTTACAATACGATGAAAACAGATGGAGGCAGAACAGTTCTTGACAATGTGTTTGTCAATCTCAATGACTGGGGCAGTGCCCGGTACAACTGCATCATGCAGGGGCTTGCTCAGATTTTAGGTAAGGTAAAGGCAGCAGATAGCGAAGCTAATTGGGCACTCGAACAGATGAATTATTTATTGGGAGACAATTCATTCAATACAAATTTTATTGTTGGATTGGAGTCAAATTCTGCAAAATATCCACATCATCGCAGTGCAAGCGGGTACAGTGATGTGACGGGACATGGGAAAGATACACAGGCTCATGTTTTGTATGGGGCATTGTTAGGCGGCCCTAAAAAGGATGGAACTTTTGTAGATAATGCAGAAGACTACTACACGAATGAAGTTGCCTTGGATTATAATTCCGGATTGGTTTTGGCTGCGGCGGGAGCAGTTCATTATGTGAAAGAATATGGTGATTCAGAGGTGAAGGCGTCGCAACTATTAAAAGAAGATGCCTCTGTTACTGGGGAGATAAGGGCATCTGTTGTAGAAAGTCAAGCAGGAGCACCGATACCGAATGTGACACCAACACCGACACCGAATGTGACACCAACACCGACGCCGAATGTGACACCAACACCGACGCCGAATGTGACACCAACACCGACACCGAATGTGACACCAACACCGACGCCGAATGTGACGTCGACATCGACACCGAATGTGACGCCAACACCGACATTAACTGTGATACAGGAATCTACTACGGATTCTGAAGATACGGTGACTGAGAAAGTGAAGAAGAAGTCCGCTACATCGATACCTGACAAGGCGTATTATAAGAATAAGAAACTAAAGAAAGTTGTCATTGGGAAGAATATTACCAAGATTGGTAAGAAGGCTTTCTATGGCTGCAAAAACCTCAAAACAATCACGGTGAAGACGAAGAAACTAACCCTGAAGAATGTGGGGGCGAAGGCGTTCCATGGGATTTACAAAAAAGTAAAGATTAAAGTTCCCAAATCCAAAAAGAAAGCGTACAAGAAGATTTTTAGAAAACGTGATGTGGGAAAAAAGGCGAAAATATATTAAGAGAAAGATGGGGTAGGCATCACAGCCATATTACCCCATCTCTTTCATTTAAAATAATATCTACGGCTTCTCTCACAGCGCAGTCTCCGCCGTTTCGAGTGAGCAGATAGTTCACATAAGGTTTTAATTGCTCGTGGCAGTCTGCGGGAGCAAAAGAAACTCCCGCCAGTTCCATGGCACTGGCATCATTTAAATCATCGCCGATATAGGCAACCTCTTCCTGTGATAAATTGTATTTAGCCATGACGGCTTTCATTGTGACCTGTTTGTCCTGAATCCCTTGATGGAGTTCTGTAATTCCGATTTCTTTGCATCGATTGGCAACTATCCGGGAAGTGCGTCCTGTGATGATGGCAGGGATAATATTGTTTTTTGTGAGTAATTTAACTCCGTAACCGTCTTTGGCGTTGAAGGCCTTCATCAGTTCTCCGTCTTCCCCCATATAGATTTTCCCATTAGTCAGTGTCCCGTCAACATCCATGACAAAAAGACGGATTTTATTCAATACTTTTTTGTCAGTCATTCGTATCTCCTTTCACAGCCGACTCAAAGAGAGATGGAGTGATAAATGAAATTGGACAGTTGAGATTTCGCGTATTCATGTAATCCTCCAACATACTTAGAATATCTTTATTTGCTTCTTCGGCATTGAGTGTATTTCGCGTTTTCTCCATTGCTTTTTGGATATAGTTCTGGTTTTCTGCATTGTGACTATAGCCGTCAAAGCCGGCGATGGCGATACTTTTTACATCTAAAAGATCGAGAAGGCGCAAGAGGAGAATTCCAGAGTTGTCAAGTTGCTCCCATCCACACTTTACCAACCGGGAGAAATCAATAACCCATTGTTCGTTCTCTTTTGCTGTCGTCACGTTTGAGGTGACAATTTTTTTGTATTCGCGAAAATGTGTTGCACTGCGCCAGTAGTGATATCGGTTCTTGTTACTGAAATAAGCAAAATTAATCGGATAATCATGGGAGAGCAGATTAACACTGATAACCAGTGGACGTTTCTTCTCATAGAATTCCGTAATTTGCTTTTTGTGTGAAACAATTGAATGTCCCGGAAGAAGGATGAGAATATCCTTTTCATGGAATGCTTGTTTTAATTCCTCGATAGCCTTTTCGTCATCGCACTGAGTACCGAGATATTCAATGTAAAGTTTCTCTAAAAAGTCATAGTCATAGCGTTTGCGCTCGGTGGGGCCTAATCTGTTTAACAAGAAATTGATATCCCTGCTGGCAATACCGGCCTTTGATGAGAGATAGGAAATATTGTTCACATGAGCGCTGTGTTGTCCTGCCAAAAAATAAGGAATCGAGTATCCCCATTCATATTGGTTGTGAAAACCGTCGATGTAATTGTCAATTAAATCCAAGACGGTATCAATATCATAGCCACTGTTAAATTTTCGGTTCATGTATTGCATGACAAGCTCTGTATTTGTATTTCCTGCACCGCGTCCCATTCCTGCCATAGAGGAGTCCACGACAATTTTCCTAAGACCCTGGGTGAGGTCAATAAATTCTTGAGAGAGTGCAAACGACATTTGTAAATTATTGTGAGAGTGAAAACCAATTTTTGCGCTGCTGACCAGGTTGTGATGAATCAGATAAAAAATACGCTGCAAATCATCTTTATAAAGAGAACCGAACGTGTCAACAATTGAAAATGCATAAGGCTCTAAACTGTTGACATCTTCAATTAAGTCAAGCAGTTCCGCATCTGTATAGCCGAGTATATCTACCGGTTGTACATATAATTTGTATCCCTTTTCTTTTATACTCCGGCAGAAATTGATCACCCATTTGCGTTCATGCTTGAAGAAACAGGCACGCACGCCATCGATAGAAGTGCCGTCGTAAGGTTCCAGATTGTCTATGGAGTAACGGCTATAGTCAGCAAGACAGACATAAGAGGCCTGTCGCCGTTCTTCAGGCAAAAAGGGACGGAGTTGTGCCGCATTATTAAAAATTGTGGAACCCTTTGTGTGAGGTTCATCTTTTAAAAATCCACATTCTATAACGTCTACTCCCGCGTCGGTTAGCCCTCGGATAATTCCTTTAATAGCCGTATTTCCAAACTGGCTTTCAATCAGGTAGCCACCGTCACGTAGAGTACAGTCTAAAATATTTACTCGCTTCATAGTGAGTCTCCTCTCGTATAATATGTTACAATCCGTTCTTTTCCCGGATGACTTTTTCAACAAGTGCGACATGTTCCGGATAGTCTACACCAATAGAAGAATATTCTGTCTCTTTCAGGCGAATCTTATATCCGCGCTGCATAGCGCGGAGAGGCTCAATTCCTTCACCCAACTCCAACTCAGTTTGTTCCATGTTAGTAAACTTCAAGAGAAAATCCCTTTTATAAGCATAAATTCCTACATGACGGAATACTCTTGCTAACTTTCCGTCCTTGATATTCGATGGGATGATTGAACGGGAGAAGTACATGGCATCTCCGTTATCATCGGTCACAACCTTCACTGTGCTGGCTGCCTTGATTTCTTCCGGGTCTGTGATTTCTTTCTTTAGACTACCGAAGTAGACTTCTGAATCTTCAAGGAAAATGGAAATTACTTGTCGAATCATTTCCGGATTGATTACAGGTTCATCACCTTGAACATTGACGAAAAGATCACCTTCTACTTTTGTAGCAACCTCAGCAACCCGGTCAGAGCCGGTCTGATGTTTGTCGGATGTCATGATAACGTCCATGTTATATTGTTCACAGGCTTCGCGAATTCGCTCATCGTCAGTGGCAATGTAAACTTTATCAAATTCTTTTACTTTCCCGGCTTGTTGATAAACCCAGTAAATCATTGGTTTGCCGCAGATATCTACCAGCGGTTTCCCAGGGAAACGGCTGGATTTATATCTTGCTGGAATTACACCGATAATCTTCATAGTTGTCCTCCTATTTCTTGTATTCTAATACATCCTCGAGTGTCACACGAGGGAAAATTTCGAGATTTCCACCCCGCGTCGCATTATAAATCTTAATATCATGCTTCTTGGCATAGACATTGAGCAGGGAATATACTTCCATAGAGCGGTCAATGATGTGCTCGCCAATCTGTTCAGTGGTCAGAGATTTTGCGTTCATTCGGGTTTTAATGCGGTTAATATCGGTTTCTGCAACCTCTTTTGTTGTATAATTATCTGTAAAATGTCCTCCTTTGGTGTGAGGGTTGGTACAGTCTACCCCGAGCAGGTAAATTTCCTTAAAGCCCATATGGAAGGCCATTTCGGCAGCAAGGGAGAGCACGGTCGCTTTGACCATACAATATGCCTGAATGTTACCACGGACTTTGTAACGTTCGCTTTGCAGAGTATGAACATAGGTGGTATCAATTGGTTTATTGTGCATACGCCGGTAAGTTCTCTCTGTTGTAAAAAGAGGAGCTTTGACTTTTTTGGACAGTTCCAGCCCGAGTTTTGAGGCGTAAATGGAATCTGAAATACAGTGGTAGCTCGGACGCCATTCTGTCTGGTCAAAAATTTTGTATACCATATTTGTTCCAAATGTGTATTCATTTTTTAAAAGATCCAAATCATGTGCGGTGAGACTCGGACCATTTCCGATCAGAAAGCAGCGGTCTCCGCAATGACTATTTTTAAGTTTTTCCAAACGCAGGCTGTTGTTGTTGTGAAAGAGCCCATGGGAACGGAAAAAACCGAGGGTATTATATTTGCAAATCAAAAACACGAGATATGCCCGATTAAGCATTTTTTTGCAAAAGCGCAAAAATCTTTCTGAGGCAGGCTGCTTGTGCGGTGCCAGGTCGAAGCACATACGGATGACACGTTTGGCAGACTTCCCATCGTCATACTGGTTATATTTTTCGTGAAATGCCGTATATTTCTCCTCGTAGGAAAAGTCGTCAGGAAGAGAGAGAATGGCGTTTGCCAGTTCTTCTGTGGTCGCTGTAATCGGACCGGGCAGTTCATCGGTAGACAAATAAAATCCGCGAATATCTTCCTCATACTCTCTGCGGTCGTACATGTGAAAAATCATAGGACGATGCAGATTGGCAAAATCAAACATAGTACTGGAATAGTCTGTAATCAGCATATCGCTGACTAAATATAAGTCTTCTACATCATCGACTGAACTGACATCAATGAGCTGACTGGATTCCGGAAGTTCATGCGATTTGATCTGGTGGTGGGCACGGTATAATATTACGTAGTCATCACCGATGAGATCAAATAAGCGATTGAAATCAATTCCGTTTTTTAGTGTAAAATGTCCTTCATTGTCCTGCAAGGATTCTCTCCAGGTAGGTGCATATAAAAGAATCTTTTTATCTGTTGGTATGTGATATTTTTCTTTATAGGACGCTACTTGTTCAGGAGTGAAGTTAAATAATTTGTCGTTTCGCGGATATCCGGTATTCAAAAAAGCGGATGCCTTGTCTTTTTTTGCGAAAGCTGAAGCGATAACATCTGTGTAGTAGTCAGAAGGGGAGAGGAAGTAGGTTACTTTTCTCCCTTTTGCACGGTAGCGCCGGTGCATATGTCCACGGGTTTGGCGGACGTCCGAATCGGTTTTGATATCGCAGCCAAGACGTTTTAGGGGAGTTCCATGCCAGGTCTCCACATAAATTTGTCCCTTTTTCGGTTTAAAATAGTCCGGAACAGTGACATTGTTAATCCAAAAACGTGCCTGGGCATAGTATTTACGGTACTCTTTTGTGCCTTTTCGCACAAGTACAGTGTGATGATTCTTTAGAAGAAAAGCGTAGTCTTCCGGGTTTTTAAATGCCCATACAAAATAAAAGGAGCGATAGTTTTCGTCCTCTAATAATTCCTCGTAGATTGCCCGTACGCTGTCAGCATACCGGGTACCGCCATAGGATTCAAAAATGATAATATTGTCGCGTATTGCGACAAAACGATATCGTAAACAGTATTGAAACCGGTTTTTATAATAGGATAAGTTCTGTTTCAACATATATTGGAAACGGTTACTCATAAGCCATTACCCCCTATTCTTATTACTATATCTATTTAGCGCATAAAAGTCAAATTATATTTGCTTGTCAGGAGAGTTTCCTCTTGAAAAGAAGAAAAAAATAACGTATCATGGAAGTGAAAATTATGTTTTGGAAGAAAATTACAGGAGGTGCTGATGTGCAAATTAAACCATACGAACACAAGGTACAGTATTATGAGACAGATAAAATGGGAATTGTTCATCATTCCAATTATATACGCTGGTTCGAGGAGGCAAGGGTTGATTATCTTGAACAGGTGGGAAGACCTTATGAGAGCGTGGAGGAGGCCGGTGTTATCTGTCCGGTTATATCAGTTGAGTGCCGATATCGGACAATGACACATTTTGGAGACCGGGTTCTCGTAAAACTCTGGGTGGAAAAATTTAACGGTGTCCGCCTTGTTATTCGTTATGAAATTTCAGACAAGGAGAGCGGAGAAGTGCGCTGCACAGGCAGCAGCACACACTGTTATCTCGATGAGTCAGGCAAACTCGTCAATCTGAAAGATGTTGACCGTACCCTTTTTGATATCTACAAAGAGGACTTAAATACCCACTCGCGTTGAATGATAAAACTGATGGCAAATAAAATCGTATCAATAATACATTTTCTTACTGTTGCATAGGCAATAAAAGTAAATAAATGATTGACCAACAGCCAGGAGCAGACGAGCTGAACCACGCAGAGGGTGTAATATTTTACAACAACAGACATAGACTTTGAGTTGTTTTTAAACACTTGGTTTTTGTTCATAAAGAAATTGTAGAGGGAACTGAGCAGACGCGAGATAACTGTCCGCATCAAAATCAGCAGGGAACTCCCGAAAATCATCACTTTGTCCGGGATAAACGGTCGGAGCAGATAGCCCAGTATGTAGAACAGGATAATATCGATTAAAAAACTGGATAGGGAGCTCAACATAAATTTCAAAAAAACTTTATAAATCCGTATGGAGTCCAAAAAAGGGTTGAAATGGGAACTCTCATTGTTTTCCAGATAAATTGTCCGAATGGGAAATTCCATAATTTCAATGTGGTGTTCCTTTGCTTCAATGAGCATATTCATTTCATATTCGTACCGTTCGCCTTTTGTTCCGGCGAAATATTCGGAAATCAGCCGGGTGGGAAGACCGCGCAGTCCTGTCTGGGTATCTGATACACGGATTCCGCAGAGAAGACGTATGATCTGACGGGTTAGTTTGTTGCCAAAACGGCTGCGAAAAGGAATTTCTCTGTCATTGAACTGACGACAGCCAAGAATCAGTTTGTCCTGATTCTCAAATGTCAAGCGGGCACAGGTGTCAATATCTTCCAGTACATGCTGACCATCGCAGTCTACGGTGACAGCACCAAGGATGTCGGGGCGATTGGCGAGAATGTGGTTGAAAGCAGATTTGAGGGCCGTGCCCTTGCCAAAATTAATGACATGACGAATAACCGTGCAGTCGTAAAACTGTCGGCATTCTTTAAAAAATTTTCGGTTTTTGATTTCGCTTCCGTCATCGACGAGGATGATTTGGTGAAAACCTGCTCCGGTCAATTCACGGTAGAGCGTTACCATCTTATCGTCCGGGTTCAAGGCAGGGATAATGATGGCAATTTTATCTTTGTAATTATCCAAAATATATTCTCCAATTTGCTGCTGGAATGAAATTCCAGATTGTAGTACTTTTAGTATACCTTTTTTGATAGAAAAATTCAATATCAAAAACACAGAGAAACCGCTCTTGACAGAATGTTGAAATAGGTTATAATGAAATTTGTGACAATATCCTATCGTAACTATAGGAAATAGAATGGAGGTAAGATTCATGGAACATGAATTGATATATTTGGATAATGCGGCAACAACCGCCTTGAAACCTGAGGTGTTAGAGGCTATGACTCCTTTTTTTACGGATATCTACAGCAATCCGTCCAGTGTTTACAGTTTTGCCGGGAAGGCTAAAAAGCCGATGGAGGATGTCAGGGAACAGCTTGCTTCTTATCTGGGGGCAAAGTCATCCGAGATTTATTTTACCGGCGGAGGTAGTGAATCGGATAACTGGGCGATTAAGGTGGCTGCAGAGGTAAATAAGAAAAAAGGAAATCATATCATCACGAGTAAGATTGAGCATCATGCAGTTCTTCATACCTGTGAATGGCTGGAAAAGAATGGATGTGAAGTGACTTATCTTGACGTGGATGAGGACGGGCTTATTTCTTTAGAAGAGTTGGAAAAAGCAATTCGTCCTGAAACAATTTTGATTTCTATTATGTTTGCGAACAATGAGATTGGAACGATTGAGCCGATTAAGGAGATTGGCGAGATTGCGAAAAAGCACGGTATACTTTTTCATACGGATGCGGTACAAGCTTTTGGCCATGTGCCGATTGATGTGGAAGAGATGAATATTGATCTTCTAAGTGCCAGTGGTCACAAATTTCATGGCCCGAAGGGGATTGGTTTTCTGTATATGCGTAATTCTGCCAAATTAGGGCCGTTTATTCATGGGGGTGCGCAGGAACGTTCCCGTCGCGCCGGTACACACAATGTTCCGGGAATTATCGGTATGGGAAAAGCGGCTGAACTGGCAATACAGAATATGGATGAAAACATTCGCAAGCAGTCAGAAATTCGCGATCATATGATAGAACGTCTGGAGAAAGAAATTCCTTATGTGAAGGTGAACGGACATCGGGAAAAGAGACTTCCGAACAATGTCAACGTATGTTTCCGGTTCGTTGAGGGAGAATCTCTGTTGATTATGCTTGATCAAAAAGGAATTTGTGCCTCCAGTGGTTCAGCGTGTACATCCGGTTCGTTAGATCCATCTCATGTGTTGTTGGCGATTGGCCTGCCTCATGAGATTGCGCATGGTTCTACGCGACTGACGCTTTCTGAGGATATTACGATGGAACAGGCGGATTATGTAGTGGATTCTTTAAAAGTAATAGTAGAGAGAATGAGAAGTTTGTCTCCGTTGTATGATGATTTTGTCAAAGAAAATAAATAATAACTAATTATAAGATAATTGATGAGGAGGTTGCTCGTAATGGAATACAGTGAAAAAGTGATGGAGCATTTTTCAAATCCGAGAAATGTTGGTGAGATTGAAAATGCCAGCGGTGTCGGCACGGTTGGAAATGCTAAGTGTGGCGATATTATGAGAATGTTTCTTGATATTGATGAAGAGACTAAGATTATCAAAGAGTGTAAATTTAAAACCTTTGGATGCGGTGCGGCAGTTGCTACAAGCAGTATGGCGACCGAACTGGTAAAAGGCAAAACAATTTATGAGGCATTAGAAGTGACAAACAAAGCTGTCATGGACGCACTTGACGGATTGCCGCCGGTTAAAGTACACTGCTCACTGCTCGCAGAGGAGGCGATTCACGCAGCACTCTGGGATTACGCACAGAAGCATGGAATTGAGATTGAGGGATTGAAAAAACCGAAAGCTGATATTTATGATGAAGAATAAGACGGTTGTGGTAGGCATGTCCGGGGGCGTGGATTCCTCGGTCGCAGCCTACCTTTTGAAAAAACAGGGGTATAACGTTATTGGTATTACGATGCAGATCTGGCAGCAGGAGGACACTTGTACGATTGAGAGAGAGGGAGGCTGCTGTGGACTCAGTGCTGTAGAGGATGCCAGACGCGTGGCGCATCAGTTGGATATCCCCTACTATGTCATGAATTTTCGAGAGGAATTTCAGAAAAACGTCATTGACTATTTTGTAGATGAATATCGTGCCGGGCGGACACCAAATCCGTGTATTGCCTGCAATCGGTATGTTAAATGGGAATCTATGCTGCAAAAAAGCCTTGCCATAGGGGCCGATTACATTGCGACCGGTCACTACGCACGAATTGCCCGGCTTGCGAGCGGAAGATTTGCTGTCTGCCGCTCCGGTTCTCTGAAAAAAGATCAGACGTATGCGCTCTATAACCTCACGCAGGAACAGTTGAAACACACACTTTTTCCGGTGGGTGAATATGAGAAGACACAGATTCGTGAGATTGCTGAGGAAGCCGGATTGAAGGTGGCTCACAAACCGGACAGTCAAGAGATTTGTTTTGTTCCGGATGGTGATTATGCCTCTTTTATTGAGCGCGAGACCGGACAGAGGGAAGAACCGGGGGATTTTGTCAGTATAGATGGTAAAGTGCTTGGAAAACATAAAGGAATCAGCCATTATACGGTTGGTCAGCGAAAAGGCCTTGGCATTTCGTTTGGCGAACCGATATTTGTTGTAGAGCTGCGTCCGGAGACGAATGAAGTTGTTCTTGGAAAAAATAATGATGTTTTTACTTCCCATTTGACGGCAAATATGGTAAACTGTATGGCAGTTGACCATTTTTTTGAAGGTCAGGAGGTAATTGCCAAGATACGATATAATCATGAGGGAACCCCCGCGGTGATAAGTTCGGTAGGGGAGGATTCTTTCGATTTGACGTTTCCGGAGCCTGTGAGAGCAGTGACGCCGGGGCAGGCAGTTGTCTTGTATGATGAGAAAAATGTGCTTGGTGGAGGGACAATCAGGCGATAAAAAATGCGCATACATCAGCGCGGAAATGAGGGAATTATGTATATTACATGTTTGGATTTAGAAGGAGTTCTTGTGCCGGAGATTTGGATTGCTTTTGCTGAGGAGAGCGGAATCCCGGAATTGAAGCGGACGACGAGAGACGAGCCGGATTATGACAAACTGATGAATTGGCGACTTGGAATTCTCAAAGAGCATGGACTCGGACTGAAAGAGATTCAGGAGACAATAGCCAAAATTGACCCGATACCGGGGGCAAAAGAGTTTTTGGATGAGCTTCGTTCGATTTCGCAAGTTATTATTCTCAGCGATACATTTACGCAGTTTGCGGCACCGCTGATGGAAAAACTGGGAATGCCTACAATTTTTTGCAATTCTTTGGATGTCGCAGAGAGCGGTGAGATTACCGGGTTTAAGATACGAATTGAAAATCCTAAGTACGCAGCGGTAAAGGCACTGCAGTCAATTGGATATGACACAATCGCAAGTGGTGACAGTTATAATGATTTAGGCATGATTAAAGCCAGCAAAGCGGGATTTTTGTTTAAGAGTACAGAGCAGATTAAGTCGGATAACCCGGATATCCCTGCGTATGAAACTTATGATGAATTACTTTGTGCAATTCGAAATGTAATTGAGTAAAGTGTTCGTGGGAAAACATAAGGTTTTTGGAGGAAATCATGAAAAAAGGCGGCGTTGCGAGTATTATACTGAGAAGTTTTCTGAGGACAATGGGGGTAATCCTCATTTTTCTGGCAGTAGGTGTTGCAAGTTTTTATCTGACTAGATTATATTATCAAAAAACGGCGAGAACAGAACGGAGTACGGCATATACCCATGTGATTGATGTCAACACAGGTTCTGAATCCAGCAATCTTATTTATAGTTTTGATAAGGAGACCGGCAATATTAAAGCAATGGTTTTGGAACTTTTTGATGAATCAACCAAAAATCTTGTGACGATTCCGAAAAAGACACAGATTTCCATTTCAACCAATACTTACGAAGAATTGGTTAAAGCGAGCCAGAATGTGCCGCAGTTGGCTTCTATGAAAAAGATCAATCAATATTTCAGCGGAGATGTGGCATATGAATATGGCATTATCATACTTCAGGAAGAGTTAAAAGCTGATATTGGCTATTTTACAGCGATTCCGTCAGATAAGTTCGATGAATACTTTGAGAATGCAGGGTCAAAAAAGAAACCGAAATACAAGCCGAGCAGCGCTCTTTTGGATAAAGTGGATGCCTGTGAATCTCAAAAGGATATGGAAAAACTTATGGACAAAGAGTGGGAACATGTAATTAGTGATATCACTCTTTCGCAGAAAAAGCATTATGCGGAGGCATTTACCCAGATTAATCGTGATTATATACGTACTTTTCACGCGTACACATACAAGTCCGGTAAATCTGTCCGATTGAGTATTAAGAAAAACAAGAGGTTGATTAATAATATTTGGGAATCGGACACTTATACATCGGCGCAGAAAGATAAAACGTCTGCAGATAAGACAGTTGACGCAGCCGCTCTGGGGTATTCTATTCAGGTTACAAATGGAAGCGGTATTAATGGTCTGGCATCTGCATATCAGAAAAAATTAGAGGCAGATGGCTGGACGGTACAGGGGATTGGTAATTACGCCGGCGGAATTCAGACAACTACAACGATATATGCTCAAGATAAAAGCTGGGCGAAAGGATTGCAGTCATATTTTAAGGATGCTGACATTGTTCAGGCAGACCAGTTGACGAATGGTGCTGAGATTGAGATTGTTTTGGGAACCAATGATGCGCTGCAGTAGACAGGAGAGGAGGTGCGCCGGATGTCCACAACAGCTCATATTATGGGGATGGATATCGACTTGCTGACTCAGGAGACTTTCCAGAGTCAGATGATTGGTTATCTGGAAGAAGATGGCCTTAATGTGGTGCACATGATTTCTCTGGATTACATTGATACCTATGAAAAAAATGAGATTGTACAGGAGACACTGTCAGAGGCAGATCTTATTTTGCCCGGGGAAAAAACAATTTTGTCTGCGCACCATGTAGATGTGCTTGAAATGGGTGGAATGTGTGTGGACTACAGAAGCATTCTGGAATTTATGAAACCAATTGATTTAAGTGATAAAAAATGGTATCTTGTTCTGCGGGATGAAAAGGAAGCAAGAGTAATCAAACGCTATTTTTACCGGCATTTTTCCAGAGAGAATATCATTGGAATTCGCACGATGGATTCCGGTGTCACAGATGAGGCATTGATTAATGATATTAATACCGGGCTTCCGGATATTGTACTTCTGTCAATGGACAGTACGGGGCAGGAGGAGTGGTTGCTGGAAAACAAAGGGAAAATAAATGCAAAATTATGTGTAGTGGGTGGAAGCATTTTTCCACTTATTATCCGGGATAATGTTCATATTCCGAAATGGTTGAAAAAACTTCATCTTGGAGGTGTTTACCGCTTTTTTGCGCGGATTCCTTATACTCATTTTTTTCGTAAGCGTATATTTAACCGTCAAATGGACGATTATATTACCAAAAAGAAGATAGAAGGTAGTATAGAAAATGTCAAAACGACGGAGGCTTTTGGAGAGAGCAAAAAAGAAGATTAGTTCCTGGTTCCTTGTGGCGGCGGGAACTTTTTTTATGGCAGCAGGTACCAATATGGTCTATGAACCTATGCGGATGGTCACCGGTGGTTTTGCGGGGATTGCTATTCTTCTCCGGAATTTTATATCAATACCGCTGTGGCTGATTACGTTGATATTGAATATACCACTGTTTTTTGTGTGCATTAAAATCTTAGGAAGCCGATTTGCGGAGAGAGCCTTGTGGGGAATCCTATGTTTTTCTACTGGGATTGCGATATTTCCTCAATTTTTCTTAGTGGGTGGGGATTATTTGATGGCGGCACTTCTTGGAGGAGTATTGAACGGGATTGGTCTGGCTCTGATATTTCGGCAGGGGGCATCTACGGGTGGTTCCGATATGCTGGCATCGTTAATAAAACATTTTTTTCCGGAACTAAGTACCGCATTTCTTCTGGCAATTATTGATGATGTGATTGTTGTGCTTGGGATGATTGTATATGGTGTCAAAACCGGTCTGTATTCTATGGTGGCAGTGTTTGTCACGTCAAGGATTACAGATAGTATCCTTGAGGGAATGAAATTTGCTAAAATTCTCTATATTATTTCCTCAGAACCGGAGCGGATTGCAGAATCAATCATGGAAAAGATGGGGCGGGGAGTCACGTCTCTTACGGGCAAAGGAATGTATTCAGGTGGTGATAAAAAGGTGTTGTTGTGCGCGGTGTCAAAACGTCAGTCTGTTATTGTAGTACAGATAGTAAAAACGATTGATGAGCACGCCTTTGTTATTATTTCAGACGCCCGAGAGGTGTTGGGAGAGGGATTTGGGAGTGATTTTTGAGAAAAAAGACAAATTGTTATGCAACTTTCACAAAAGTTTTTTACTTTTTTATGAAAATTAGATATGGTGTTTTTGGGCAAAATAGTGTATAGTAGTAGTAATGATTGCTAAAAAAAATTGGGAGGACGATTAAAAATGGCAAGTTTATCATTAAAAAACATCAATAAAGTATATCCGAACGGGTTTCATGCCGTAAAGGATTTCAATCTGGAGATTGAAGACAAAGAGTTCATTATCTTTGTAGGTCCGTCCGGATGTGGTAAGTCTACTACCCTTCGAATGATTGCAGGTCTTGAGGAGATTTCCAGTGGAGAGTTATGGATAGGTGACAAATTGGTCAACGATGTTGAACCAAAAGATCGTGATATTGCGATGGTATTCCAGAACTATGCATTGTATCCTCATATGTCCGTATATGACAATATGGCATTTGGTTTGAAACTGAGAAAGACACCAAAAGATCAGATTGATCGTTTGGTACATGAAGCAGCTAAGATTCTCGATCTTGAGATGCTGCTTGAGCGTAAGCCGAAGGCTCTGTCCGGTGGTCAGAGACAGCGTGTTGCGATGGGACGTGCTATCGTGCGTAATCCAAAAGTATTCTTGATGGATGAGCCGCTGTCAAACTTGGATGCAAAACTTCGTGTACAGATGCGTGTTGAGATTTCCAAACTTCATCAGAGACTGGAGACAACAATTATCTATGTAACCCATGACCAGACAGAGGCGTTGACACTGGGTACACGTATCGTTGTAATGAAAGATGGTATTGTTCAGCAGGTATCCTCACCTCTTGAATTATACATGAAGCCGGACAATAAGTTTGTTGCCGGATTTATCGGATCCCCTCAGATGAATTTTATCGATGCGAAGGTTGTAGTATCCGGTTCAAGTGTACTTCTTATGTTTGGTTCCAACAACATTAAACTTCCGGAAAACAAGGCTAAGTACTTGATTGAAGGTGGTTATGAGGACAAGGTTATTACGTTTGGTATCCGTCCTGAGGATATCAAGGATGAGGAGATGTTCATCAACAACTCTCCTGATACAACACTTGAGGCAACTGTAAAAGTATACGAGATGCTCGGTGCCGAAGTATTCCTGTATTTCAGTGTGGATACATTTGATATTACCGTTCGTGTAAATCCTCGTACAACAGCTCGTCCGGGTGATACAATCAAGATTGCAATAGATGCATCTAAAATACATCTCTTCGACAAAGAGACAGAAAAAACCATATGTAACTAAAGCATTGCTATTCACAGTTACCGTATACAAAAGACAGGATTGTGAGTTTACTCACAAAAGCCTGTCTTTTCGTATACGGTAAACTGGAATCAGTCCTCTCCCCAAACATGAGGAAAGCGCCGCAATGCGGCGGGGAAGTTGCGAAGCAACGACTTTCCGAATGGAAAGGGAGAGGACTGTGAATAGCAATGCGGAGCGTGTGGTGCGGAGCACTTGCGCGCCGCATTGCGGAATGCGCAGAGGAAATAGTGTAAAAAAGAGGAGCAATAAAGAAGATGAAAAAAAGAAAATATAATATAGTTATACTTGCTGCCTGCCTTTCTATTGCGGCATCATTATCAGCAAAAGTGGTGACAATGGCAGCGACAACGGCAGCGGCTACGGCAGAAGAGGAGCAGAGTCAGACGGGGACTGGGCAAACGACGGCAGATAATAGTGATGGAGAGGAAGACAATAATGACGTTGAACTGAGCGACAAGCAGTTTTCAAAAAAGATGAAGAAAAAAGGGTTTATGCTTCCGATTTTCAGCATGATGCGAGGCGAGAAAGTCAATCTCACAAACCAATTTCGCAAAAAAACCGGGAAGTTAAAGTGGACATCATCTAATAAAAAGGTAGCAAAGGTGAATAAAAACGGGGTAGTAACAGCTTGTAAAAAGGGGACAGCAACAATTACAGCGAAGAGTGGAAACAAAGAATATCAGTGTCGCCTAACGGTAAAAAAAAGGGTAAAAAGTATCATATATTTAACCTTTGATGATGGCCCGAGTCGTTCAAGTACACCGAAAATTTTAAAGATTTTGAAAAAGAATAAAGTAAAGGCGACATTTTTTGAATTAAAACCCGCGAAAGCAGATTATGATCTGACAAGAAGAATCATTAAAGAAGGACATGCACTGGCAATTCATGGGTATTCACATGATTATGCCGCTATTTATCGGAATGAGACAACATATAGAAATAATCTTGATAAATTACAGAAGCTTTTTTATAACAAGTTTGGCGAGTGGTGTACGATTACAAGATTTCCGGGAGGGAGTTCCAATACTGTCAGCCGTCATTACAACACAGGTATTATGAGCAGGCTCGTGAAAAAACTGCCGATGTGGGGTTACACATACTTTGACTGGAATGTGTCCTCCAGTGATGCAGGGGGTGCCAAAAATTCAAATCAAGTATTCAAGAGTATCAAAAGTGGATTGCAAAAAGGGCGGGGGAATGTTGTTCTCATGCACGATTTTGCAAATAATTATAAGACAATTGGTGCTTTACAGAGAGTGATTCGATATGGAAAGAATCACGGATATAAATTTCGTACCATTACACCTGCGACAGAAGCGGTACATCATGGAGTGAATAACTAAAAATGGAAAAGACCGTCAGCATATGATATGCCGACGGTCTTTCTGGGTGGGTAAAATTTTATTTCATTAGAATCTACTTATCAGATGAAACATCTGCGTTTTCTTCTGCGTTTTGCTTGCTGGTTGTTTCTGTGCTCGTTTCTTCGTCCTTTTTAGAAGGATTGTCTATTTTAAAAGCAAAGACAGAAATAGCAACGACGACAACAACAGCAATTACAATTTGTACTGTCATGGAGATTTCACCTCCCTTCCCGGGTTCTTAAAAATGAACAGGGGAAGTAGAAGCCTTTTCGCCATCCTGATTGTGAATATATCGAATGATGTGTGTTAAAAAAGGATTGTAAGTTCTTGCGTGAATCCTTTTTAGCTCTCGGTGTGTAAAAAATGCAAATGTACAGGTGAAAATAACTCCGATAAATCCAAAGAGAAGGCGGGATAAATGACGGAATCGCTTTTGACTTTGGATTTCATTTAATATTTTTTTGTAGCCGATTTCGGATACGGTTCCGCTTTTTGTTGCCGTATGATCCTCGCAAATCAAATATGCTACAGGGATAAGTGGACGAGGTGAGTTGTGGCAGCTCTGAAGATTATCGGAAGCCTTGTAAATATAGGAAAACTCCGCTGTGTGAGTGTTTCCCAGACAGCAGGAAGACAGAAGGAAGACGAGAAAAAACAGTATAATATGTTTGTGTGATATCATAGAACGTCGTATTTCGTTGATTCTATACATTTCTCTCCTCCTGCTGTTTTAGAACTATTTCCTTCTGAAGTAGCTGCGAAGCAGCTACGAATGAGGGTGCTGAACAGTTACTTTATATGTTAGAATTATATCATATAGAAAAAAATATGCAAGTAACTGCTGAAATACGGAATCTGAAAAAGTGCCAACGTTTACTTGACACAAACCAAATTTTACAAACTATAGACAGTTTTCCTGTTTTGTGATACAATATTGTGGGTTATATTAAAGAAAGAGGGAGATTGTATGTATTGTGAAAATTGTGGAAAAGAGATAGAAGAGGACGCTCGGTTTTGTAAATATTGCGGAGTGCTGGTTGGTTATACAATAGAACAGGATGTAAATGCGGAACGGGATGAGAAGGTTTACAATAATCAAACAGAAGAAGTGCGTGTGGAGGCGGTTGTAGAAAATGAGCCGCAGGCCGGAGGCGCTGATGTGCCGCAGAAGAGCAAAGCGGTGACGATAATTCTTGCCAGTGCTGTGGGAGGCGGCGCAATTTTTCTATTGATTTTGCTTGCTGCCATTATGTTCCATTACAAGAGTTTGGCACCGGAAACAAATGAAAATTGGTTACGTGATTATTATGAGGATTCGTATTCTGACGATGATTCTTATGATGACGAGGATTCGTATTCTGACGATGATTCTTATGATGATTATGATTATTATGATTCTGATGATAGTGATTCTGATGATGGCGATAGTTTTTTTGGTGACAGTTTTTTTGATGACAGTGACAAAGATGATTTTAGTGGGGGAGAATTATAAGTGAAACAGGATTATCAAGTAGAAGAACTACAAAGAAAAATACATAGTGAACAATTAGAGGGAATCGGAGAGCGCTTAGAGGAGGATATCAAGGGAATACTTGATCGCGCCGGTATCTATTTCAGGGTGTTTAGTCGTGCTAAGACACCATTTTCTATTGTGAGAAAATTGGAGAAAGAGGGATATGGGTTTGCCGAGGATGAGAAGAAATTACAGGATGTAATTGGCATTCGCGTAGTATTGTACTATCAGGATGATATGTCCATTGTGCGAACGGTTCTTGACCGAACTTTTCGCAGTGCCGGAAAGTGGGCTGAGACAGAGAACTCCGATGAAGAATTTAAGGCTTCGAAGTTGAACGGTGTGTTTTATGTACCGGAGGAGTACCGCAGACTTTACAGTGGTGATATGAGCGATTATCCGATTGACTGTACGTTTGAAGTACAACTGCGAACGGTATCCTTTGAGGGATGGCATGAGATTGAGCATGACATGAGATATAAGTCGCTTCACGGCGAGGAGTTTTGGAAGAACAATGAAGATTTGTCCCGGACGTTGAATTGTGTTCTGGCGAATTTGGAGTTGTGTGATTGGTCTACCCTGAGTGTGTTTGAAAAACTGGCGGTCTATCACTATCAGGAGGGAAATTGGGAGATGATGCTTAAGGGAAAGTTTCGTCTTCGGTTTGACGCTAAGCCTCTGTCGGAAGAAGTGATAGAGTTTTTGAATCACAACAAAGATGTTGCGCACAGTCTCTGTTGCTGTGATCGCGCAGAGGCGATTTTTTCACTGATGAGAATGGCGGATGAGCGTCCGGTTACCTATGATTTGATTGTAAAGGCGGCATCTACCATTTTCACAGAATGTGATGGCAAACAAAAACGTCGCATTGCGAAGATTTGCAATGAAGTGTTGAAAACGGAAAAAAATTTAAAGTCAGAACGACCGGTTCTGAATCCGCTGGAGGTTACTCCGTCATTTCAGTTAAATGTGACATTGGTTCATCGTGAAAGTACAACGGTTGATAAGGAATTTCTTGCTGCAGTGAAGATTATTGGGCAGTGGGCACAGACGCAGTTGTGTAATGTGGCAGAGGGAATCCCCGACACTCCGGTTGACTATGAGAGATATGATACGGGATACCGGATTGTTATTTTGGGCAATATGTCACTTGGCTTTTACAAACTCTCGCTTGATTATGTGGATACGAAAAGAGCAGGTGTTGTTTGGAAGATTTGCGTGAGCCTTGAGAAGAGCGAGAGAATCCGAATGAAGGTAGACTGCAATTACTGTCATACTCCGGGGCGATTGGTACATAATAGTTTTCTGAAACCCAGATTTGTAGATGATATTTTCAAGAAAATTGGCTATGAAGATGTTATACCGCTGTCTTTGAAACCGGGGAAAATACATAATATGAAAGAGTTGGAGAGAACCAGTCAGATTATTGCAGACCATAATCGAACACTGCCGGTAGTTTTGGTTGTAGAAGATGAGGATAAGGAAAAGCAGATTAATACCGGAAGATTGGCAGAAACAATTGGTACTTATGCCCATGTTTTTCTTTTAGATAAAAAAATGATACCACTGTTGGTGGAACAGTCTGATTATACGATGGAGGACATTATCGGTGCAGTATGGGTTACGTTCCGCGGAAGCGAGGATAAATTCTATACGAGAGCGATGATTGAACAGAGCCGGTTTGATTTCAACAAGTATGCCTTTGAAGAGGGAAATGTTTATGAGAAAGCATTTCGTCACAAATTGGTCAGACTAATCAAAGAAAAGAATTGTGAATAGTGAAATTATGGATTGACGAAAAATAGAAACGTGATAAAATAGATAAGTGGTGTGTTTTTTGATGTATTTTATGATGAGGGGGAAGCAGAGACAAGTGGGATTAGACAGCATTGAATTGTCTGTGATCCGCGAATTTGCGGAGGACATGCCGGGTGGTTTTTTTATCTATCACGCAGATGGGATAGAGGAACTTATTTATGTGAATCAAGCAATGATTCGCATTTTTGGTTGTGAGACAGAAGAGGAATTCCGCAAATTAACAGGCAACACATTTCCGGGGATGGTTCATCCTCAGGATATTGAAAAGATTGAGGCAAGTATTGAGCAGCAGGTTAAGAGTGATGATCAAAAATTTGATTATGTGGAATATCGCATCATAAAAAAAGATGGTGCGGTGCGCTGGATTGAGGATTATGGAAGACTGGTTTCAACAAGAGAGTATGGAGATATCTATTGTGTATTTGCAATGGATGGTACAGAGCGCCAGAAAGGGCGAATGGAAGAATTGGAGAGGATCAATTCAGAATTGTTGAATGTTTATACGCGTGAGAACCAATATAAGCAGGCATTAGTGGCGGATGCTGTCTCTTATTTGGAAGTTGATTTAAGCAAGGATGAATTTATCACAACGGCGATGCAAGTCTTAGATGGGCAGTCTGTAGATATGTATGAGTTTTGTGGGATGCCTCACTTCGATTGTTTTTCCGAATTCATTTCATATATGTCTGTGAAAGTCGATGAGAATATGAGAGGGGATTATCTGGCTTTTTTCAATGTGAGTCGTTTGGCGCAGTGTTATGAGGAAGGTGACTGGTGGCAGACGATGGATGTATGGACGACGGATTTTAGTGGAAAAAGATGTATGTACCGTTACCATGCGTATCTGGGACAGAGTGATGTGACAGGTGATGTTATTGCGTTGTTTATGGCAAAAGATGTAACAGACCGGGCAGAAAATCAGGATTTATGGCAGCATATTCTGAAAAAGGTGTGGAAGGATGGCGTGACTCCTAATTCAGATATACTATATAAGGTGTTTGAAACAGAAGAAACATGTGATTTAATGGATGTAATATCCGAGGTTGATGGTCTGATAACGCCACGGCTCAGGAGAAAGCAACAGCATTTTCTGGTGGATTATCGTGGGGTCAGGCACTTTGAAGTTTTTATGAAAGCAGAGTATTTAAAAGAAATTTTAGCACAACTGCTTGATAATGCATCGAAGTTTACGCAGGCGCATGGGGATATTTCTGTTGTGATTACAGAGAATACCTGCGATGAGGAGTTATGTTCGGAGTTCCTTTGTGTTGTTCAGGATAACGGATGTGGAATTGGAAAAGAGTTTCTTGAGAATATGTTTCATCCATTTGAGCGTGAGCGGAACACAAGGGAATGTGGAGGTTTTGGACGCGGATTGGGGTTAACCGTGATTCAGGAATTAGTCAACCGATTGAATGGGCGGATTTCGGTAGAGAGTCAAAAAGGAGAGGGAACTACGGTTACGGTGTCAATTATTGCAAGATGGAAGGAGTCAAAGAATAATGGCGAAGAATAGTAATGAGAAAAGCCGTTTCCCACTGGTCTTGGGAATAATTATATCAATAACAATCCTCGGCGTTTTGGCGACATATTTGATTTATAGTATTCACTATTCAAAACGATGGTATCGCAATACGGTCATCAATGGAATTGATGTATCCGGGCAGACATTGCTCAGTTCGAAGGAAATGCTGATTGATGCAAATCGCGATTATGCGATGCACATTGTGGCAAGAAATGATGGAAGCATAGAGATTGACGGGGACAGTATTGGTTATACGTTTGATACCGGGGAGAATTTTGAGCAGACATTTCAAAAGCAACATGAAAAATCGGCTGTTTTCCGCAGTAGTGATGAGTATAATCTTGAGTATGATGTGTCGTTTGATGCTTCTAAATTAGAGGAACAATTAAAATCTTCAGAACTTCTTAAGGGCAGTGACAATTACAAGATAAAAAAGCCTGTTTCGGCATATGTTGATTTTTCTAAAGAGGATAAGCAATTTGTCTGTGTGCCGGAGGAAATCGGCAATAAATTAAACAAGAAGAAATTTATTGAGGCAGTAGAAGAGTCTCTGCGTCAGGCAATGAGAGAGATTGATTTGTCGGATGAGAGTGCTTTTCCGGAGGTCTATGAAAAGCCGGAGGTTACCTCATCGGATGAGGCACTGATTCAGGAGAGAGATGCTTATAATGAGGCGGCACTCCGATATGTGTCATGGAATATGGAAGAGGGTGTGACAGAACAGATTACTCCTCAGAAAATTATTAAATGGATCACATATAAAGACGGTAAAATTGTCTATGATGAAGAAAAGGTAGCGGCATGGGTAGAGTCATTCTGTCTAAAATATAAGACAGTGGGCAAGACGCGTTCTGTGAAATGCCATACCGGTGAGAAGATTAAAGTTGCCGGTGGGGATTATGGCTGGCAGATGGACTATCAGAATACGGTAGAACAGGCAAAAAAAGCATTAAAAGAAAAGATAGATAGTGAAGCAGTAAAAAAATATATGGAAGATCCGAGTGCGAAGAATAAAAAAGCGATTACCATAAAGAAAAAGGTAAAATATCTGAACACAGCATTTCAGAGAGATTATGAGAACTTTGCCGTTGACTGGGATACGGATAACTACACAGAAGTTTCAATTGCTGACCAGATGGTTTATGTTTTTCGGAAGGGGAAAATTGCCTTTCAGTGCCGGTGCATTACAGGACGACCTGTTCCGGGAAGAGAGACTCCGCGAGGAACTTATTTTATCAAGGAACACAGAGAGGCATATACGCTGACGGGTGCGGATTATAGTACTCCGGTTGTCAACTGGGTTCGTATCACATGGACAGGAACCGGTTTTCACCCGGCGACGTGGCAGCCTTGGGGAAGCTGGTCAAAAGAACTGTACAAGACAAGGGGGTCGCACGGTTGTGTAAATCTTGCTCCGGCTGACGCAGCAACGATTTATAAGATGACCAGCTACAGAGAAGCAGTATTCATTCATTAAAAATCAAGGAGGTATTTCGGATGAATGTTATTTTGGGGGAAACGAAGTGTGGGAGCAGAGTGCTTCCGATTGTGACAGTTGTGTTTATGTGTGCTGTGTTAATGGTTGGTTGTTTTATTTTTGCAGCCACCGCAAAGGCGGCAGAAGAAAAAGAACTGCCGGAATCGTCTGAGGCAAGTGGAATAAAAATCACGACGGAAGCAGACAAAGCGCAATATTCCGCAGGAGATACAGCAAAGATAAAAGTGTCAGTCACAAATACGAATTCGTATGATATGACGAGCGTAAAAGTGGATTACAAACTGCCTGCCGGTTATTCCGTAACAGCAGGCAAACTCTCGCAGGAGATTCCATCTCTGGCTTCCGGAGAGACAAAGGAATTTGAGGTGTCTGCAACGGTGGCGGAAAATGAATATGCAGAGGTGGTGACTTCAAGTTACTTTACCATTCCGGTTATTGTACTGATTGCGGTAGTTGTTATAGCGCTTGTTGTTCTAGTTATTTTTCTTATTCGCAAGGGTATGTTGAAGAAAGCAGGTAAAGCGGGAGCTTCCGTTTTGGTATTGCTTGCTCTTCTGGGCGGATTGATTTCTGCGGCGGCAACACCGGAAATTACCGTATATGCAGAAGTGAAAAATGAAGATTTTAAACGTGTGTCTGTTCATGATCCATCCGTGGTTAAAGATCCAAAGAGCGGAATGTACTATATTTTTGGTTCCCATCGCGCATTCGCTAAGACCAAAGATTTTATAAAGTGGGAAACTTTTCAAAACAACATTTCCGACGATTATCGGGAATTATTCAAAGAGCCGTGGGAGTGGGCATATTACGCAACAAAATATTCCAATAAAGATGCTCAGGTCGATGGGTATTGTTGGGCACCGGATGTGATTTGGAATGAAAATATGAAAAAATGGTGCATGTACATGAGTATCGACGGAGACAACTGGTGCTCGTCGATCTGTCTTCTGACAGCAGATGATATTGAGGGGCCTTATGAGTATCAGGGAATTGTTGTATATTCCGGTATGAACAACTCGAAGACTCCACCGACAGAGGAGATGCTGGAAAAGACAGATATTTACAAGGTGTTGGACAAGAATGATGATTTGTCCCGTTATGCGAATACGTCGAATGCCTGCATCAATGCGATTGACCCGTGTGTCAAATTTGATGACAACGGTGATTTGTATATGTCCTATGGCTCCTGGTCGGCGGGAATTTACATGTTGAAATTGGACAAAAATACAGGATTCCGTGATTACAATACGACCTATGAGACCAAACTGGATGAGTCAGATGCATATTTTGGATATAAAATTGCCGGTGGACATTACAAATCCGGTGAGGCGAGTTATTTTCTCAAAGTGGGAGACTATTGGTACATGTTCATCTCTTACGGTGGATTTAATGCGGCAGATGGATATCAGATGAGGATATACCGCTCGAAAAACATTTATGGACCGTATGAAGATTCTAACGGAGTATCGCCGGTTATCAAGGATTCCACAGAAATCAAAGGAACCGGTGTTGGCGTGAAGATTTTTGGCAGTTATCATATGTCGGGAATGCAGTACAATGTGACTACAAAGTCTTATCAGGCTCAGGTGTCACAGGGACACAATTCTGCTATTGTTGATGAGGACGGAAAGATTTTTCTTGTGTATCATACTCGTTTTCAGTCTGAGACGGGAAAATCGGAACTTCATTCGGTGCGTGTTCACCAGATGTTCCAGAACGAAGACGGCTGGCTGGTTGCCGCTCCGTTTGAATATTCCGGTGAGACACTGGCAGACAGTTATACGGCTGATGAGGTGGCAGGAGAGTATGACTTTATTTATCACGAGCCGACGGAGGCATACACAGTAAAAGCAGGACAACAGCTCGGTATTGTGGGTGATGAGGATGAGACAATCCAGACAGTGGATTTGAAAAAAAGACTGATTGTCAATCACAGAGTATCGGATGTGCAGATTTCTGTCAGTTACGGACACGCCGGCTCTGCTAAAGTGATTATTGGTGCAGACGGAACAGTGACCGGGGATTACAGTGGTACATGGAAGTTTACAAACGGCGTCAATGTTGAGATGAACCTCAATGGTGTTACTTACAAGGGTATGTTTCTGAAGCAGGCAGATGAGTCTACCGATCGGAAGGAGCGCATGACCTTTACTATAATGGGAGGGAATGTGACTGCCTGGGGAGTTGTCTCTGACGGAGACAAGCCAAAGGCAGCAGAAGAGGATGAGGAATAAAAAAAGATAGGATACAGAGGGCTTAATGAGAAAAAATAATCATTAAGCCCTCTTGCTCTATGAAAAGCAATGTGATATATTATTCGTAGTTAGCGATAACTAACTAAACCGCATACAAAACATACATAACTTAGAAAATAAGCCTGTATTTCTTCTCATGCTCAATACGGGCTTTTTTCTTTGTGGCGTCAGATGGCGCAGTAATGAATAGAAGGAGTGATTAGATGTTTTTAGAAGTGCATCATTTAACAAAAAGTTTTGGGCCTGACTCAAATAAAGTAACTGTTTTGCGAGGAATTGATTTTGAAATTGAGAGAGGGGAAATCTGTGTACTTCTCGGACCATCCGGTTCGGGAAAATCGACACTGCTCAATATCCTCGGTGGAATTGATACAGCGGACGACGGCTACGTGTCAATTGATGGGACAAAGACGGCAGATATGAATGAAAAGACATTGACAGCGTATCGGCGCAATCATTTGGGATATGTTTTTCAGATGTATAATCTGATTCCGAATCTGAATGTCAAAGAAAATATTGAGGTAGGGGCATATCTAAGTGACTCGCCGTTAGAGATTGATGATTTGCTGCGAACACTGGGACTTTATGAGCATCGCCACAAATTGCCGAATCAACTTTCCGGTGGGCAGCAGCAGAGAACATCGATTGGTCGTGCGATTATAAAAAATCCGGACATTTTGCTCTGTGATGAGCCGACGGGTGCGCTGGATTACAGCACGTCGAAAGAGATTCTTGCACTGATTGAGGATGTTAACAAGCGATATGGAAACACGGTTATCATGGTTACGCACAACGATGCAATAAAAAATATGGCAGACCGTGTCATTCGTCTGCGTGATGGCAAGATTCGAAAAAATTATACGAACGAAGAAAAAATTTTGGCAAAGGATTTGGACTGGTAGCCTTTGGCTTCCGGGTTTTATATGGGGAGGAATACGATCCATTAAATAAACGAATTCCGAGAGAACTAAAAACGGATTTAACAAAATATATTGTCATATTTATTTTTATGATTATTACCATTGGTCTTGTATCCGGTTATATGGTAGCTTGTAACAGTATGATGGTGTCCTATCAGGAGAGTTTTGAGACATATCACGTTGAAAATGGACATTTTGAACTCAAAAATGAGGCTTCCGAGGATTTGTTGAGGGAGATAAGGAAGGAAAAAATAGATGTCTATGAAGATTTTTATGTGGAGAGAAATTTCAAAGGAAAAGACGGGGCGGAAAAGACGGTTCGATTTTTTTCGGGAAGAGAAGATTTTAATAAAATCTGCGTTTTGAAAGGAGATTTTCCACAGACGGACAATGAAATTGCTATTGACCGTATGTTTGCGGACAACAACAACCTGACAGTCGGTGACACCGTGGAAATAGACGGTGAAGAGTACACAATTTGTGCGGAGGTAGCCTTTTCTGACTACAGTACGATGTTTGAAAATAACTCGGATATGATGTTTGATTCGATTAATTTCAGCGTTGCGCTGGTGACGAAGAGTCGTTTTGACTTGTTAAAGACTGCGAGATTAAAATACAACTACGTTTGGTTTTATCAGGATGATATTCCGACCGATGATATTGCAGAGAGAAAACGTGCGGATGAATTATCCGATACAATTCAAAAAGCATCGGGCGGGAGTGAGGTTGCTATGCTTCTTGGAATTACAACGACGGATAATGAAATTAAGCAGTTCACACCACGCTATGCCAATCAGGCAATTCAATTTGCCGGAGATGATATTGGCGATGACAAGAGTATGATGATGGCGTTTCTTGTTATTCTGGTGGCGGTGATGGCCTTCATTTTTGGTGTCACAATCAGTCATACCATCACAAAAGAGGCGGGAGTAATCGGAACCTTGCGGGCATCGGGATATACGAAAGGAGAATTGTTTCGCCAGTATATGGCTATGCCGCTCATTGTCTCTTTGATTGCGGCCGCTGTCGGAAATGTTTTGGGGTACACCGTTTTCAAGTCGATTATTGCGGATTTGTATTACAACAGTTATAGTTTGACAACTTATAGGACATTGTGGAATACGGATGCATTTATTTACACGACGGTTGTTCCGGTGTGCCTGATGATGTTGATTACGAGTGTTACATTGATTCGAAAGTTAAAATATACACCGCTGCAGTTTTTGCGTAGAGATCTGACGAAAAAGAAGAATCGTAAGGTGATTCGCTTAAATACAAAAATTCCATTTTTTACAAGATTTCGTCTGAGAATTATTTTGCAGAATATTTCCGGATATTTGACACTGTTCTTTGGCATTGCGATTGCCATGATGCTGCTTCTTTTTGGACTGCTGCTCCGTCCGCTGCTCGATGATGTAGCCGGAGTTGCCACAGAGGCAATGGTGTCAAAATATCAGTACATGATGAAAGAAGATTCAGAGACGAAAAATCCTTCGGCCGAAAAATTTGCGGCGTACACGATGAAAACTTATATGACAGGATACGGTCAGGAGGACACAACTGTGTACGGTATTTTCCCGGACAGTAAGTATGTCAAAGAGGAACTTCCTGAGGAGGAGGTGCTGATTTCAACGGGAATGCGGGATAAATATTTGCTGTCCGAGGGAGACACTTTTCTTATGAAAGAGCCGTATGAGAATAAACTGTACGAGTTCACGGTTGGGGGGACTTATGATTCTCCGACCACAGTCGGCATTTATATGACACATGAAAAATTTTGTGAATTGTTTGGACTTGGCGATGATTATTACAGTGGATATTTTTCAGATGAGGAATTGACAGACATCAATCCGAATAAAATATTTACAACGATAACAGATAAGGATATGACAAAACTTGCTGACCAGTTAAAGCATTCGATGGGACAGATGTTCCGCCTGCTGCAGGGATTTGCGATTTTTCTGTTTATTATGGTGGTGTATCTGCTTACAAAGATTATATTGGAGAAAAACTCAACATCGATTTCTATGATTAAAATTCTCGGC
>CAMVIN010000016.1 GCA_947167565.1 uncultured Clostridia bacterium
TCCAAGAGATGGTTATTCATTTAAAGGATGGTCTGTTGATCCTTTATCGGATACCGTGAAATATACCGATGGCAAAGGATTATTAAGATTTGAGGATGATACCACTCTCTATGCGGTATGGCACAAGGATATCACGGTTCACTTTGATAAGAATGCCGATGATGCAGCAGGTGAAATGGCAGATCAGACGGCAACAGATAACAGCAGGTTTACACTTAATGCTAACACATTTACGAGACCGGGATATACCTTCTCAGGCTGGGGAGAAACACCGGATGCAACCTATCGAAGATATACCGATAAGTGCTATTATACCTATCTTTCAGAGGATACAACACTCTATGCCGTATGGCATAAGAATGTAACGCTTACCTTTGACAAGAACGGTGGAACCGGCACTATGGCAAAACAAACGATGACGGACAGAACATGGAATACCGTCAATGCCAATAAATTTACAAGGCAGGGCTTTCGTTTTGTGGGCTGGGCAGAGACGCCGAGTGCGTCGTATGCAAGGACATTTGATGAAGGTTATGCATATCTGGAGGAAGATACTACATGGTATGCAGTATGGAGACCGGAGACTTCTGAGGCGGTAACCGCATCGATAACAGATACATTGACCGCCCTAGAAGATAGTGCTCCGGAGAATATGTCTAATGAAGAAAAAGAGGATGCGGTTGAGTCGATAGAGCGTGCCGTGGGAGCCGTGCTTTCACTTCATGAAATGGAGGATGTTAATGTGTCTGAGACAGTATTGGCATCCAGAGAAGAATTTGCATCTTTAGAGCAGGCGGTAATTACTTATGGAGTAGGATACGAAGAAGATGCAGGAGCGGAACTTGAGTACAATCTTTCCAAAGCACCAGATCAACTGGATGGGGAGATAACAGTGGAGAATGCCCTGCTCAATGCGTACACCATGGGAGTAGAGGATTCCGACATAAAGACGGAGAACGGCAAAGCGAAAGTAACCTTTACCATTGGAGCGGCAGATGAAAATGTTGACCATGAGTTTTATATGGGTGATGAAAAGTTTGACTCGGCCTCGGCAGTAAAATTCTCCATGAAACTGAATAATCTTATGATGTATGTTGACGGCGAAGATGAAGATGCGGTTCCGATGCTTGCCGTGCCGGCAGTTATTACTCTCCCAATACCGGAGGACTTAAGAGATGCGGATGATCTGGCAGTATTACACTATAATGAAGACGGAACCGTCAAAGAAGTCATTCGCCCTGTATTAAGTGCCGACGGTACCACCGGAACAATAGCAGTAAGTGACTTCAGTGATTTTGCTATTGTTCGTGGAACGAATGGCGGTGAGAGCAATACAACCGTAGCGGAATTGTGGAGTGATCCGACTGAGACGGGAACAAAACTTGGATCTTATGACACACTTCAGGAGGCATTCACGGCGGCAGAGGCGCAGAGTGAATATGTCATTGTTAAACTGTTGAAGGATGTAACCGCTACAGAGAATCTGACTCTTAACCAGAATATTAATCTGTTCTTAAATGGACATAAATTCACATTGAAAAAGGGTGTATCCCTTACCGGTGAGGCAGGTGTCAGCGTTCCGACCATAGATGTATTCAGTGATTCTGCCAGTGAAGCAGGAGGAAGCATTGTAAGCAGCGGTGATTTGAATGCCTATATAGAGGTCTATTCAGATGATGTAAGTGTAACAATAAAAGATGGCAGCATTGAACATATATTGATGCTTGAAGGAACCATCAATATATCCGGCGGAACCGTTAAGCATGTGCAGAACTGGGGAACTGCCAATATAACTGGTGGTAATGTGGAGTTCTTTGGACCTGAAAGCGGTGTATCCACTATTACAGGCGGCACCATCGGAAGTGTCGATCTGATGAATAATGATGGAAGCCCGACGCTGGATATCAAGGGCAATGCCGTTATCACGGAGGAACTGCTGCTGGAGTATTACGGCGGAGATGATAATTGCGGAATTGCTGCCGTGACAATTTCCGGAACGCCACAGATTGCCCGAATAGGCTTCAATATTCAGAAATTCGGTGAGGATGAAGATACCGGAGAAGGAAACTGGGGATCTGTAACGATCACCGGAGGATATTTCGGAAATAGTCCTGCCGCTATACTTAACGGTCTGAGTGATATTAAGAAAGGGCATCTTACCATTTCCATAGAAGAGATGGAAGAGTATGACGGACAGGAAGACTGGGATTTTGACTCCGATACATACAAGTGGCGTATCGCAGGGCAGAATGAATGTCTGCATGAAAATATAACCAAGACGGATGCGGTGGAAGCAACCTGTACAGAAGCCGGAAACAGTGCATACTATACATGTTCTGACTGTGGATTATACTTCTCAGATGAAGAGGGAACAGAGGAGATAGAGGAGAATTCGTGGATCATTAAAGCGAAAGGGCATACACCTGAAGATGTTCCTGCGGTGGAACCGACTTGTACAGAAAAAGGAAAGACCGCAGGTAAGAAATGTTCGGTGTGCGATGAAATACTTGAAGGTATGAAGGATGTTGATGCACTGGGCCATGACTGGAGCGAGTGGAAGATTACCAAGAATCCAACAGAAACAGAGGAAGGTTTAGAGGAAAGAATCTGCAAGCATGATGAATCTCATAAGGAGACAAGAAGTATTGCAAAGATTGAGTCTAAGCCTGCATCAGATGATACAGATAAAGCATCAACAGAAAGCAGGAAGACATCTGCAACAGTGGGAACAGTCGTAACAGATGCAAAATCAGGCGCCACATATACCGTAATATTTTCGGGAGATGCGAAAACGGCTCCTGCGGTAGAATACAAAGGACCGGGAACCGCTAATCCGACAACTGTGAAAATTCCGGATACGGTTACCATTGAGGGAGTTCAATACAAGGTAACCTCGGTGGCAAAGGGTGCATTTAAGAACCGGAAAACGCTTACGAATGTGACTATCGGTAAGAATGTGACAAAGATAGGTAATAAGGCATTCGCAAACTGTAAGAAGTTAAAGAAGGTCATCATCGGCAAAAACGTAACCAAGATAGGAAAGCAGGCATTTACAGGTTGTAAGAAACTAAAGACCTTGATAATTAAGAGCAAAAAACTTACAAGTAAGAGTGTGGGAAAAAATGCATTTAAGGGAATTCCTAAAGGTGCGACGGTTAAGGTGCCAAAGAGTAAGTGGAAGGCATATACCAAACTTCTCAGAAAGAAGGGACTTTCTAAGAAGGTAAAGATTAAGAAAATATAATTGATAAAGAGTTCTTCTCACAAACAACAAGGAAGCGCAGCAAATATTGCTTGCGCTTCTTTGTTGTTTGTGAGAAGATAAAGATAGGCAAATGTTGTGAATCCAAGATTGTGGACAGAATGGGAGGTAGACATGAGTAAGTTAGCAGTAATCTTTTCGGGGGTGGGATATACAAAGGACAGACCGCTTCTTTATTATGCGGGAAAGATTGCGGCATCCTATGGATATGAATTGGTTTCAGTGGATTTTTCCGGTGTGAAATGGAGCAAGGAGGAACTGAAGGATCGTAGGCGTTTTGCGGAAATTCTTAGCGAGTGTATGAAGAGAGCAGATCAAGTTCTGGGGGATGAGGATATACCGGAGAGCGAGGAGATTCTCTTTATTTCGAAGAGTATCGGAACAGTTGTGGCAGCCGCTTATGCGAAGAAGTATTCGCTCAAAGTTCGACAGATTTTCTTTACTCCGCTTGAGGCGTTTGGAAGTTTTTTGGAGGAAGAAAATGGTCTTGTCTTTTACGGAAATGCGGATCCGTTTGCGAATTATGAGGCTGTCGAAGAAATCTGCCGGAAATATAAACTGGAGTCGTACTGCATCGAGCAGGCGAATCACTCCCTTGAGACAGAGGATGTGCTTGCCAATCTTGACAATTTGAAGCAGGTTATGAAACGGGTAGATGACAGGATTGCTGACAGAAGTATTTATCGATATAAAGTGCCCGCGATGGACGGTTCTATCTCGTCGCTGGAGGAATACAGGGGAAAGGTGCTCCTTATTGTCAATACGGCGACCGGGTGTGGGTTTACTCCGCAGTACGAGGCACTGGAAAATATGTACCGGAAGTATCACAGGGAAGATTTTGAGATTCTGGATTTTCCGTGCAATCAGTTTGGAAAACAGGCGCCGGGAACAGCTTCAGACATACACAGTTTTTGTACCGCGCGATATGATATTTCTTTTCCACAATTTAATAAGATCGAGGTCAATGGGGCGAATGAATTGGAACTGTATACTTATTTGAAGAGCAAACAGGGGTTTCATGGATTTGGCGACTCGCTGGATGCATCCTTTTTGAAAAAGAAACTGGAAAAAGAAATGCCGGGATATGAAAATACCAGTGATATAAAGTGGAACTTTACAAAATTTCTGGTGAGCAGGTCAGGGGAAGTTCTTGCGCGTTTTGAGGCTTCTGAGAGCATGGAATTGGTGGAAGAGGCAGTTCAGAGAGCGATTGGTATATAAAAAGAAGCAGTTATAAACGGCATTTGAATATGGAGGGCTGGAGTATGAGCAGAGTGATTTGGATTGTGCTGGACAGCGTCGGAATGGGAGAGGCAGAGGACGCTGTGAAGTTTGGTGACGAAGGGGCCAATACCATCGGACATATTATGGAAAAATACCCGGATTTGAATTTGTCGAATTTAAGAAAAATCGGATACGGAAATATCGACGGCATGGCAGGAGTCCGACCGGTGGAGAATCCGCTTGGAGCATTTGGCAGGCTTGCGGAATTGAGTGCGGGAAAGGATACAACGATTGGTCACTGGGAGATGATAGGAATTCACACGCCACAGCCATTTCCTACTTATCCGGAGGGATTTCCGCAGGATATCATAGAAGCGTTCGTCAGGGAGTGTGACATTCCGGGAATACTCTGTAATGGAGTAGCCTCCGGAACTGTTATTATCAATGAACTGGGGGAAGAACATTTGCGCACGCGCAAACCGATTGTCTACACATCGGCGGACAGCGTGTTTCAGATTGCCTGTGATGAGAGCATTTATCCGCCGGAAAAACTCTATGAGATGTGCCGCACAGCGAGAGGGATTCTTGTGGGAGAAAACAATGTGGCAAGAGTAATCGCAAGACCTTTTGTCAGAGAAGGAGATGCCTTTGTCAGAACGGCAAACCGACGTGATTTTTCAAGGAAGCCGGATGGGGATAATCTGCTGAATTATATTGTTGACAGCAAGCAAGAGGTCTACGCAATCGGAAAGATTGAGGACATCTTTGCCGGTGTCGGGATAAGCAGGGCGGTTCACACGAGGGATAATGAGGACGGTATGGACAAGACGATTGAGGCTCTTGGCTTGGTTGAAGAAGGTCTTATTTTTACCAATCTGGTTGAGTTCGATTCCACATGGGGACACCGGAGAGATGTAGAGGGGTATGCGAGAGGTCTTGAGAATTTTGACAGAAGACTGGGAGAACTCATGGGGAAAATAGGTGATGAGGATACGATTGTCATCACGGCGGATCACGGCTGTGACCCGACCTTTAAGGGGACGGACCACACCAGGGAGTATGTGCCGTTTCTGCTATATGGTAAAAGGATAAAGGCAGGCGTAAATCTTGGGACGGGCAGTACCTTTGCCGATTCGGGACAGACGGTTGCCGAACTGCTTGGAATCAAGAAAAAGCTGGCGATTGGAAGAAGCAGTGAAAATGAGCATGGAAAACGAGCTTTTAGCTTATCTCAGTATGCATTAGAGAATTTTTAAGAGGGACAGATATCTGTCCCCTTTTTGTCACCCTTTGTGTGATACAATGTTATAAAACGTGGGAATCATATGCCTGAGAGGGGGAAATAATAGACGTAGGGTAAGAACAAAGCCTGAATAACAGGGTAATGGAAATTGAAGAATGGAGGAGATGGCTATGAAAGGACTATTAAAAAGAGTTGTATCAATGATAGTAGTTGTTATAATGGCAACTACTACACCTATCACAGATTTTGCACCAAAAGAGGTGAATAGAAATAATGTTATAAAAGCTGCAACAACTTCGAATTATCTCAGTGAGATAAAAATCGGTATGGGGGAAACGTCTAAGGAAGCGAAAAAAGAACTGGAAGAAGAGGGGTATACTATTCTCAAGGATGAATCGGGTAACTTGGCGAACTTGAATGATGGCGCTGGTTCCAAGAGTGCGCTGAAAAGAGGTGCCAATGATAAGGTTGTCTACCTTGGATATAAGACTACTACGAAGGCTCAAGAGGCCATTACTGATCTTGCTGTAATGAATATGAATGGTGGCGACTCAATCGAGGAGTACGAAATGCTTATGAATCAGCAGATGGAGTCGCAGATTAAGCCATTTGTTGATCGGTTTATTGCTACATTACAGGAATATAGAGCAAATTGCAATAAACCAAAGAATTCCAAGAATTACAAGCGCGCCAATCATGTCAGAAAACTTCTTAACAAATTGACAGACGATGATACTGGTGGAAAGCCAATGGGAGATTTGCTGCTTAATAAGACAAAATATGAAATGGGAGATAAAGCCTATAACGCACTTTCTGATGAAGAAAAGAAAAATCATGCAGATATCCTTACGTTGCTTATGCAGGCTAATGGACAGGCAACAATTACGATAGAAACGCTTCTTTCTAAAGCTACGGATTCGTCCGATGATTCGTGGATTGATAGATTACAGGAAACTTCTCTTGATGATCTCAAAGATCAGGTAAAAGAGGAAAAACCCAAACTTACTACAAAAGCAGATGTCTTGTATGAACTTGATAAGAAGTATTATAACACCGCATTAGGTCTCTTAAAAAAATGGGAATCATTTCGCAAGAATATCAGAACTTATGAGGATAAGGCTGATGACATTGTAGACGCAATTGAAGACACGAATGATTTGGTTGAAGATGTCAAAGATATAGATTTAGCTTCAGCCGATGATGATGAAATGGAAGAATTTATTGAAGCTAATGAAGATACGACAAAACAGATGATACAGATGCAGATTGTGGGTATATGTACTTATCTTGATACGGTTAATTATGAAGATGATACACTGCTTGAATTTTTCAACCAGCCTTATGATAGCGTGTCAGGAACAACCAATATAAGAAAACTCTATCCGATAGTTGCATCGTTGACTGAGGGGCAGATTGCAGGACTTGATTTTCTTGCAATAGAGGATTTGATATCAATTGCGCTGACAGATGAGAATACATACAAGGACGTTGTGGATGAGACCAAGGATTTGCAGACAGCGTCTGTGTATGAAGGTGTAGATCGTGAGATATATGAGAAAGGTGGAGTGGCACTTACAAGTGACGCTCTTCGTTCAAGGGCAAGAGACTCCCAAAAAGAGCCCGATGATTATAAAATGGGAACTTTGCAGATTGTGCTCTGGACAGCTACTGCAGCTTGTGCAATAGCCACTGTGGCAACAGCTGTTGTTAGGCAGGTTATGTTGAAAGCGGTTCCGTCGTGTGCCCGTGCTTATGCACACATATGGAATAATTTAGGAATGCTGAAAAGTGTAAGAACTGAACTTTTGGGAAGCATGAATGGGGACATCGTATATAATACTAAGGTTTTTGAAAAGATGGAAGTTGTAAGCGATAGATGTAAGGAAATTACTGCTGCACAAAAAACCGGAACCAGTGCTGCTGTAAATGTTCCGAGCAAATTTACACAGTATCTTTCGGCCGGTCTTGCAATTGTGACATTTGTTATGACTGTTGTTTCTACGGTAATGACAATTCTTGATGCGCAGGATTACTATGATACAGAATATATTCCTATTCCTAGATTTATGGTTGATGAGGCAGATATAACAACTCTTGATGAAGATGGCAAGAAGGTTGTGTTGAAAAATCAAACTGCATATTACAAAGCTGTAAAATGTAATCGAAAAGAAGGGGATTCCGATATTACAAAGAAAAACTTTGAGGCCATGGGTGATATAGCAGATCTCAAAGGTGATATAGGAAGAGAATGGCTTGCACTCTATGCTGTTAAATACGAAAAGGGGACACCGATTCTTGCGGATTCGTTGCTCTACAAGAAAGACGATAAGACAGTGCCTTCCGGATATTCCACAGGAATTCATGAGTTTGGATCAGATGCGGCCTGCGATCTGAACAAAAAAAGTTACATCTTTCCAGATAGTGCGCCTTCGATAAAGATTTTCTATAAAACAGAAGAGAAGACAGCGGTACAGCTTGCTGGAACGGGTTCATTGTTCTCTGGTGGATCATTTGCACTGGGAGGCGGCATGGGGTTCGCTATAGGGGCTTTGTTTATTGGAATTCTTATGAAAAGAAAAAATAAGTATAATAAAAGATAATATGTAAAATAAAGGGACAAGGGACAGAGACGATAGTTTTCTGTCCCCTTTTTGTCACCCTAAACATGGTAGAATAACAATAGATACTAGAGTGAGGTGGATAATTGAAAATTGTATTTTATAGAGAGGTGATTTTTATGAGAAAAAGAAAAACTACAGCATGGGTGATAGTACTAATGTTTTTCTTGCAAAGTACACTGGGAATGCTTGCAGGAATTCTGGTAATGCCTGAGAAGGTTTTTGCATCGACATATTATGCTGGAACAACTGTAAAACTGGATGATTTGAAGGTTAATGATATTGTTGAATATGGTACGGTGCTGATGACCGCTGAAAATAAGTCTGTATGCAAAGTCAGACTTGATAATAAGTACTCTTGTATAGAAACAAAAAAGAATACTAAACTTAGTCTTAACAAGTATTTTAAAAATGTAAATATGATTGTAAAGAGCATAATAGACACGGGAACGATATTGAGTGTCGAATTTGAGACATATACAGGACGGCTAGATGTGATATTGAACGATGATTTTCAGGAACTCGTAAAAACACAGATGAATATTAAACTTGATGATTTTGCAATTGTAGATAAGCCAATTATTATAAATGATGGAAAGACTCATATAATTGATTTGAACGGTTATGGTATTGAGAGAAGCAGTTTGCCTGAAACTGATTATAAGGGAAACGTTTTTAGGGTAGAGAAGGCCTCTACGCTTATAATAAAGGATACCAGTTCCGCCAAAGATGGTACAATATCTGGAGGTAACGCAAATTATGGAGGCGGAATTTATGTTGATGATTCGTCAAAATTTAAAATGACAGGTGGCTGCATCAAGAATAATATAGGTGTAAAGGGCGGTGGGATTTGTGTAGACGAAGGAAGAGCAGAGTTAAATGGTGTAAAGATTATTGAAAACAATGTAACTTCAAACGGGGATGTAATGCCGGGAGTATTAGGGGGAGCTATTTATGTTTTTGTTGGATCATGTGAATTAAATGATTGTACAATTGAATCGAATTATGCCAGAGATGGTGCGGGAATATTTAACTTTATGGGAGTTGTAGACATAATTGACTCAGAAGTTACAAGGAATGTATCTAGTGGCGATGGAAGTAAAGGCGGGGGGGTATTTAATAAAAAAGAAATGAATATAGAAAATTCAAGAATAATCTATAATGACTCTCGTGATGGAGGGGGGATATTTAATGAGGAACAACTGACGATAGAAAATTGCATAATCACGCACAACAGAGCTAGTAATAAGGGTGGAGGTGTATGCGCTAGTTTCAACTCTGAGGATGCGAAAGTAGTTTATTCAGGAAAAAATGAAATTACATATAATACGGCTTCTAGTGGAGGCGGGATTTATATTTATGGCAAAGGCAGTCAGTTGGAAAAAAATACAATAAAAAAAGCAGAAATTTCAAAAAATTATGCGGATTCTATTGGTGGTGCAATTGCCATTGATGGTGACATGGACAAGACAGACATTATCGATGTAGTCATGGAGAATAACTATTCAAATAAATTAGGTGGTGCTGTCTATGCAGGATCATCAGTTTCCATTGAAGATTCGAGTATTCGACTCAATACCTCAAGTGAAGGAGGAGGCGGTGTGTTTGTTGGTGATGCGGGGAGCTTAGAACTTGCCAACACCTCAATTCAAGAGAATATAAGTAACAAAAAAGGAGCAGGTATTTATTTATCTGGTGGTGACTCCAGTAAGATAATCATGAATGGTGGAAAGATTATCGTTAATATGAACAAATATATTAAAGATTCAAGTGGTGAGGCGACAGACAGCAACTTGACATTTGAAAAAATTAAAAAGATAATTATAAAGGGGAAATTTGATGAGAAGTCTATGATAGGAGTTACGTATTATGAGAATTTTACCGACAAAACTCTTACTAAAAACTATGGTGAGTATAACGAAAAACCTATTTATACATACTTTTTTTATGATAAGTTAGATCATAAAGTAAAGATGGATGATGAACTCACTGAAGTGGAAATTATCAAAAGAGCGATACCGAGTTCAAAGGGGTATACAATAAGGGTTCAGATATCGGTTACGGATGACGCTGACGATTGGGATGACGCATATGTATTAATCCAAGGTAAGAAATTTAGTGGGATGGGAGAATCTCAGCAGATATTCAAGTCAGGGGATATTAAAGATAAGCTGGAGCATGAACCGAATAACAAAGGGGATATTAATTATGATTCCGGCGAGGTCGAGTGTGGAGACACATTCCCTTCAAAAGTGAATGTGTATGCGAATTTTGGCGGTGGCGGTATACTCAGAGTGTGGGAAGCGGATGTCAAAGTATGGATAAATGGAGTTAACTGTGGAACAACTCATATCCGAAGAAAACTTTGGGGCAATACAGCGAAGAAAGGGGAGGCCGACAACTGGATTACCATAGGTGGAGACAAATTTCCTTATCCGGAAGAAGTTGATGTGGATCAGAAGCGGTTTATTGATCCTCTTGATCCGGAGAGCAGTAAAGTCTCAATCTCACTAGTTGACCAGTATGGTGTGGAATTTAAGCCTTTGAGTGAAGACCAGTTTGATGCAAAGAGTGTATCGTTTCCGGATGAGGATAGTTTTAAGAGTATCGATAAGTACGGACTCAAATGGTCATTTGCGACATCTAAAGACAAAGAAAACCATAATAGCACATACAAGATAAGGTATAAGACGGGTAACAGCATATTTCCTTGGTTTGAAGTGCCAATTGTTGTCAGATTTACTACAGTTTTGAATATGAAAGTAAGGATTGGAAATGCAACGGATGGATATAAAACAGTATTTGAGAAGGGCGGACACCAAAAAGATGTTATAACATTTAGTGAGCCTGAACCAAATAAAGGATATAAGTTGAAAAAACCTATAGCGAGCGGATCTTGTCTGTTGAGTGAAATCGACGAGAGTAATAATTACAGTTTTACATTTGTCACTCAGGATATAGTTATTACCTTTGAGACAGAACCTATAAAATATAGAATTGCATTTGATTCAAATGCCTCAGGTGTAAGTGGAAAAATGTCCAAACAATCAGCGTATTATGACAAGGAAATAGTCCTTACAAAGAATTCTTTTAAAAGCAAAAAAGGCTATGTTTTTGCAGGGTGGAATACGAAAAAAGATGGGAGTGGGAAAAAGTATAAAGATTCAGACGTGGTAAAAAATCTTTCATACACTCAGGGTGAAATTGTAACCCTGTATGCCCAGTGGGAAGATGAAAATGGCCGGAAAGTAACGGCGTCGATATTTTCAAATGGAACTTTTGGAATATGGCTTGTCACGATATTACTTATTGCAGGTAGCGTTGTGGTTGCAAGCAAAGTTGCTATAAAACAAAGGAGATAGTGCCTATGGATTGGAGAAAACGATGGAAACGATCATACCGGATCATTGCATTTGTTATGGCATTGTTGTTTGCTTGGTCAGTATCATCGCCGATAACTATTATAAATGCGGAACAAGAGTCTGATGACAGTGGAGATGATAAAGTCTCAAAGGATGAGGCAGACAATGAAGACGGGGCAGATGATGAAGACGATGAGGTCGATGAAGAAGCGGAAGAAGAAAACAAGACTCCGTGGGGGAAGATTCAGTCTGAGATTAACAAAGCTTCAAAGTCCGATTCGGAAGTGACAATAAAACTTACGGAGAATATTAAAGCAGGGGCTGATGAAGAGTCGCTCGTAGTTTCGAATGGCCAAAATGTCAAAATTGATTTGGATGGACATACGATTAGCAGAGGGCTTGCGGCTACAAATAAAGTAGATGATGGGTATGTCATAAAGATTGAGAGTGGGGGAACGCTGATATTGACAGATACCAGTAAAGAACCTGGGCTTATTACCGGCGGTGCTAATATTGGTAAAGGTGGAGGGATTTTTCTTGAAGATAAAGCGGAACTAACTGTCACGGGAGGAGTCAAAATCAAGAAAAATGTTGCAAAGCAGGGAGGTGGCATTTATCTATCTGAGGATTGTGAGCTGTATCTTGGAGACTGCACAATTTGGGGGAATGATGTAACAAATGGTGGGGGTGGCATTTATGGGGGAAAATCCCACATTTCTTTCTTGGGTGGACTTACCAAAATAGAGAATAATACCAAAGGTGGCAGTGAGGACAATGACCTGTTCATTCCAGCCGAGATGGAGGAACTCCGCTTTTGGACTTGGTCTTCTAAAAATGAAAAGACGAGAAAAGCCAAGTATACGGATGAATTCAAAAAAGGCTCTCGAATTGGTGTTATTCTGGAAGAGATGAGAAAAGAAATATCGGATGGATATGGTCAATGTAATCCTCTGGAAGCCAGCGTGTTTTTCTTTTATGACAATGATGATTATTTGGTAAGTCGTGATAAACAGGCATCGGAGATAACTATTATAAAAGATCAGGATAAAGTGAATGGAAATACCAAAACAGTTGTAGAAATATATAAAAATAACAAATTAAAGTCTACAGAGACTTTTAATTCCTTTATGGAAGCTTATAATGTGGCGCAGGGAAGCAGTGATGATGCGGTAATTATAATGGGAGGGGATTACACTTCTGATTCAGAGATTGTTCTGGGAAGCAACAAGTCAGTTACTATTGATTTGAATGGACATTACATAAAACGAGACAGAGGATACGAATACAAGAAAAATGGTGGAGTGATTTGTGTTGAGACTGGAGCAACGCTTACAATCGAGGATTCCAATCCAAAGAAAAAAGGATATGATGGGATAAAGGGAGGTGTTATAACAGGAGGTGCAAGTTCCAATTATGGAGGTGGCATCACAGTTAAAGAAAAGGGACACCTTATTATGAAAGGTGGAACAATATATGATTGTATCACAGATGAAGACGGCGGCGGAGTATATTTGGACACGGGCAGCAATGAAACGAGCTTTAAAATGAGAGGTGGAAGAATATACAATTGCCGATCTCTTGACAGTACAGATAATTGTAATGGTGGAGCAATATATCTTGGAGCCGGAATGTTAGATTTAAAGAATGGAACCATTGACAATTGCTACTCAGAGGATGCAGCGGGAGCCATTTATTGCAACAGGGGGCAGGTTAGTCTTGACAATATGGTTTTTTCAGGGAACAGGGCTACTAACAGAGGTGGCGCGATATATATTAGTCTTGATTTGGCCAATTATGAAGGAACACTTTTCTATGCATCAAACTGTTCTTTTGTTAATAACAAATCAGATGAAGATGGCGGAGCATTTTTCATGAGAGATAATCCATCAAATGGCGGTGCCGTAATGTTTGATAGATGTGTTTTCCGGGACAATATTGCTAAGGAAGATGGTGGGGCAATTGTTGCATTTGATGATGGTCTGGTCCTTTCAAATGTAAAGATAACCGGAAATAAGGCCGGGGGATATGGTGGTGGAGTATATGTTGATTCGAGATATGATTTAAATCTCAAAGGAATTGTAGTAATTAAGGACAATACCTGTGATGGGGATAGTACTTGCAGGGACGTGGCACTTGAAGAAGGAACGTCTACTACAGCTAGAGTAAACAGTGGTGGTATTGTTAGAGGCTCATGGATAGGTATTGGATCAACGGGTAGTAAGAGTATACGATTGTCAAAGAAAATAAGTCTGTATGAAATGAGATATTTTCATTCACACGGTGGTAGCATAGGTTCTAAATCGGTTAAGAGCATAGATGTGGACATGGTTTATACAACGTCCATATTTGGAACCGGAAGTAAAATGACAATGATAGTGCTTAGTGGATTTGCAATTGTTGCTGCAGTGGCGGCTGGCGTTTATGCAAGAAGAAAAAAGACACTGCAAACGAAGAAAGGGGATGAACTGTGATGTGGAATGGACGTAGAAAAAGTATAAGGTTCATGCGATTTGTAGTTTCGACATTTCTTATTCTATGCATGGTTATGGGGTGGACTCTCAAAAACTATGGTCCTCTTGTTGCTCAGGCGGTAGAGGAAACTAATACAACATATGTCAGTGATGTTAGGTTGTTCTATGCACTTGATAGTGTAGATGCCGCAAGGAGCAAATGTGTTTCAAGTGGATTTATTCCGGTGGAAGGTGATTTGAATGCAGGGACGGATAAAAATCATGTCGTAATGGGATATAAGGAAACCAGTGATAAGGAAGAGGCTATTACGAGTATAAAACTTCTCTCCATGGATTCAGGATATCAGCTTAAAGATTATGCGGCGCTACAGAAGGAGTATGAGAGCAGTAACTCTGCAATTATAGATACTATTGAGGCGGCTTCATTGGAGTTTGTTGCAAATTATATGGCAGGCTCTCCTAAGGCTAAGGAAGCGTATCAGGGATTAAATCTCATATATGTACCGGAAGCTGGTGATGTGAAACTTGGGGATTATATAGTAAGTGGCAAAGCGGATTGGAACTTCTTTGCAAGAGTGGTTACTAGGGCGAGTTCAGGAACTACAAGTGCCATTGTAAGTTACTTGTCTTCAGGGTTGGCTGCATATGAGAATGAATATGACAGTAATACGGAATCGGTAATTTCTGTATCGTGGGCTGATCTGGTAAAAGACAGTATGGTTTGGGAAGAACTGGAAGATGCTAATACAGAAGATGACTACGATGAATTATACAGAGAGTACGGTGATGATGCCAGAGCATTTCATAAGAAGTTACAGGAGTTTGCGGCAGCTTACGATAATGCCATGCTGAATTACGATGAAGAGAAATATGCCAGTGAATTGGAGAATCTCAAAGGAAAATCGGACGAAGATGTACTTGATAATCAGGAAAATTTGAGCCAGAATGAGCAGGGGATGGTGTATATCGGGATATATGATGAACTCGACAAACACAATGCCAATGAAGATGATACCCTTGCAGAATATTTGCTCAATATCGGATATGAGACAACAGAGGACGTTGATTTAACCAAATTATATCCAGTTCTCGATTCCATGACCTATGCACAAAGAAGAATAGCTGCGTTTGGAGGACTTACCGCTCTCATCTCTACAGTTGGCGAAAACGAAGCCAGCATGGAATCAACGGAAAAGATTTCGGAAGCAGCCGAGAATATCAAAAAACTGATTGGCAGAGATTCCTATTCTATTTGGATGAATAACAATGAGGAGATTAAAGGTAAGAAGGTTGCCTATACATCGGATGCTGTCAGGAAAAATGCTGCACAGCAACTTTTGGATGACTATGACAACTCAACTGTTGGCGAGAAGGTAGAAGATGTTATGAAATGGGTAAATCTTGCACTTGGTATGGTTTCATGCATTCTCGTTATAACGCAGTTTACTTGGGTGACTTACGTATTGGCGGCGATTCCTGCAGCGATTTGCGCGATAGCTTCTGCCTGCGGGCTCACGTGCTGTGCCACGACAATTGCTGCCATTGCAGGCAAGATAGGAGCTCTTTCTTCTGCAGCAGGACCTGCAGGATGGATTGTACTTGCGGTTCTAATTGTGTCTATGCTTGTTGTTTGGGCTGTTTCTGAGATAGAGAAGTATATAAAGGAAAACAAGGACAGTGAGTATGAGGATGCTCCTGAATATGTTGCAGATTGTGCAGAGGGAGAGCATGGGGAGTATTTAACATACTACAAGGGAACCGGGTCTGAACTACAAACGTCATCAAAATATGTTGGAAAAACAGGCTCAGATTCTGAAGAGAATAAGGAGGGGTATCACGGTAGCGCAGGAATAAGTGATGTCAACGGACGTATGGGATTCAGAGGTTGGAATCTTATGTTTTATAGTAAGGACACTAACGTAGGTACTCCGATTGTTATTCAGGATGGTAAAAGTCCGTTCCTGATTAAATACGGAGACGGTGGCAGCCTCATAAAGGGGTATGAGAGCGTAAATTCATTTGGTGAGATTACGCCTGCTAATTGCAATTCTTTGATGAAAAAAGATGAAAAGGGTGGAGTTTTTGTTCACTATCGCACGGAAAAGTCTATTTTGAATGATCAGAATTCATCAGAAGAAACGGCGCAAGCGACAAAGAGCAACAGTGGTAACAAGAAAGTTTATTATGCTGACATCATAGTAAAATCAGCTGATACCGAGGCAAGAGCAAAGGCAAAAATCATAACCAAAAAAGGATTCAAAGTATGGGATTATAACCTTGCGAATAATGCGAGAAAAGATTATTCAAGACACCAAGAGTGGGCATACACATATTTGGGGTTCAAAACAACAGAAGATCCAAACAAAGCAATAACTGATATACGTGTAGCTACGTTTACGCCTATGAGTACACAAGAAGTTAATTTTGGAGAAGTGAAATATGCTTGTGCAGGAAATCTTGGATACAAAGCAGACAGCAAAACAGAAGACAAAGATTATCCGGAGGATCTCGATGGCTTGTGGTATACTACCAGTGATAAAGCTGGCACACCTATTGAGTTTGGCGCACTTCATGTTGTTTCGGATCATGCAGACGGAAAATATGTAAATGAGGGGTGGGTACCGGTTACTACGTTCAGTGGTGTTCCGTACAACTTTGCATCCACTAGGGATTCGGATACGGATGACTGGGAACCTGGAAGACTTGGAAATGCAGGATATCGATATACTTGTTATCAATCCAGTAAAGACAATAGTTGGGATTGTCCGGCGAGATATCTCTACTATGAACCAGAAGTCAAATACACATCTGGAACGAAATACTTATCAGCGGTGTTCTTTACATTTGGTACAGATTCTGAGAGTACGGCTGCTAAGGTTGGAGAGACAGAAGCAAAGTACTCACAGTTGACAGACCGGATGAAGAAGACTCCGAACACCGTTGTGATAGAGGGAAACCTTGCAAGTTCTTTTGTATATAAGGGTTATGTGGTTGAGAGTAATCAAAAATATCTTAATCTCGGATATTCATGGAGCTATAATCCCTATAGAGCATTGTCAGATATTAAAGTGTTTCAGGGCACTATATTTACAACAGAACTTCCGTACAACATTAGCAAACCTGTTCAGAATGGGGGATCAGAAGGTAATGCGAATAGGGGGTATGTCGCTGCAACAGTTGTGAGTCAGCGAACTACTACTAGATGTGCGTGGGTTACAAGAGGAATTGGACCAGAAAATGCATATATGTCGCCAAATGGACTTCTTGGTACGAATACACAGGTTCCAACGGGATACACCTCATATAAGCCTGGTGGATATTCATATTCACAGGACAACATGCCATTTATTGCCTCGGGATTATATGTTAGTGGAGCAGATGGGGGAGCGCAAAAACTCACGCTGGACGATATTATAATATCTAGTAAAGAACACGTTGCACAGAATGATAAAGGCGTGATTTCAACACAGATGAGTGGAGAGAAGACTCTGTCCGGCTTGGACGCAACAGGAGACTTTAATTCCATACAGGAGATGAAAAAGCCATATGAGACAAGGCCGTTTAATATAGCATATCCAGAGTGGACAAATGATGATGGAGATCATTATGATGCGGCCAGTCCTTGCTACATATACATAAGGAAACCGGCGTTAAAGAAAAAATATATTTCCAGAGTTTTTGTCGGATCATTTTCTTTTGACAAAGCAAATGTTGATGAGGATTATGATGCCAATCAAAGTGTAGCTAGACAAGTAGATTTGAGAGCATTGTTGGATTCGAACACACAGTCGCCTGATGAGGTTATTCCGGCTAATGTGGCTTTGGTTCCGGGAAGAACATGGTATGGTACCCAAATAAGAAGTTCTAATGAGTTCGATGGGAGAGATTTAATTGACACGGCTGGAGGCTGGTATGAGACAAAAGATTTTAAGACTAAAAGAGATGTCAATAGATTGCCATGGGGACCACCATTTTATGAACTAAAGGAGGATGGAGAGCATAGAACAGCGAAATACTCTGCTGATTATGTTAATCGTCCGGCTGCTTACATCAGTGTGGAGAGAACGGATGATCCGAACGATGCCATTAAGGGGTTGTTGTTATATAAGACAAAGGTTGATACAGTTCCTCAGAAGATTCAAGTGGACGGTGTGGATTATTACTGTGCGAGCACGAGCAATCCTATTGATGTCAGTGCGATGGATTGTGAAGATAACTCAAGCAGAGTATCGTTTAAATGGACCGAAGACAGATACTTCTTGTATTATACCAATAATCAGGGAGTAGCGCCTGGACAGCCGTTTACTGATATAATAATCGACGAGAATGTATTTAATTCAAAACAGGCTACATGCCTTTGTATAGATAAAGTGGATAAGACAGAGTATTCTAAAGATGGCAGGAAGACTGTCAAGGAGATTGCAAAACCGTATGGGGAAAGTAATTTGCCGGTATTTATCCATGCAAGTTATGAGAAGAATGATAATTCGTATTACAATAAAGTATATACGGCCAATGGGAAAACCAAAAAAGAGGCATTGTCACAACTTCTTGAACAGGGCTGTACTGAGTTTTTGGATATGAACTTAAATGAAGGTGCAAGTCTGACAGATCGTGATAAGTCATATGATTCCAAGAAAAAAGGTGGAGATTATATATACTTTGGCTACAGAGGATATACGTTGAATGAGAAGGAAATTTCTGACCAGCCTACAGCGGATGCTAAGAAAGAAGAGATGGAGGAGCAGCTTTTAGAAGCTGTGTATGACATTGTATGTACAGTTGGTGAGAAGTATCATCCGGAAGGCATCCAGACAGAACGATACAGTATGTATTATATGCCTGTTGTCAAGTTAAACAAAGACGATGATTTGTCAGGAACTGACCTTAATGCCGGAACCAATGGACCACCGATATATATGTATTATACAACAACAGATGCTGTCAATGATTTTAATAAGAAAACCGGTTCTGATGTCAGGAAAAATCCGTCACCGCAGCCAAAGGAGTACTTTAAGTCGCCTATTAGCAAGTTTTGCTTTACAAGATATGATAGGGTGCCATATAATCAGGATGCTGGGGCAGCCTCAGACTTTGGAGATAACAAAAAGCCATGGGAGTATGTGCTTTATAATGACAGCGAGACGCCTGTAGACTTTAACGATGGAACAGTAAAACTTGATAAGGATTTCCTTACGGAAAACAATCATATCTCAATGTTTGTGCAGCGCAAAGATGGAAGTGTCAAGAAATCTGCGGAGATTACAGGCGGATATACATCGGAAAAGACAGATGTCGGAGAAATGTGGCTGAATAAATGATAAAAAATGAGGGATACCATGAAAATTGTTTTGTCAGCATTAAATGCAAAATATGTCCACTCCAATCTGGCGGTTTATGACTTGGAGGGATATGCGAGGGGACAGGAAAAGAACCTGCCACTTGTCGTGAGAGAATTTACGATTAATCACAATTTGGATTTTATCTTACAGCAGTTGTATCAGGAAAAGGCACAGGTGTATGCATTTTCCTGTTACATATGGAATGTTTACGAAATTCTGACGATTGTGCGGGAATTAAAAAAAGTGCTGCCGGACAGCGAAATCTGGCTGGGAGGCCCGGAGGCGAGTAACGATGCGGAAAAATATTTAAGAGAAAATGCATTTCTCACAGGTGTTATTTTGGGTGAGGGTGAGGTTACTTTTTATGAGTTGACAAAAGTGTGGCGGAATTCTGTGGGAGAAGAGCGGGATTATGAATCTGTTTCAGGTATCATGTACCGGGATTCTTGCGGTGAAATCAAAAAGACAGGGCAGCGTCCGCTGATGTCGCTGGATGACCTGCCATTCATTTACTATGATTTATCCAAATTCGGAAATAAAATTCTCTACTATGAGACGAGTAGAGGCTGCCCGTATTCCTGTAGTTACTGCCTGTCTTCAATTGACAAAAAAGTGAGGTTCCGGAGTTTTTCTCTTGTGAAAGGGGAATTGGATTTTTTTCTTGAACATAAAGTGCCTCAGGTAAAGTTCGTGGACCGGACCTTTAATTGCAACAGAGAGCATGCGCTTCAGATATGGAGGTATCTTGCCGAACATGACAACGGTGTCACCAATTTTCATTTCGAAGTGGCGGCTGATATAATCGGTGAAGAAGAATTTGAAGTATTTCAGAAAATGCGCCCGGGACTGATTCAGTTGGAGATTGGTCTTCAATCCACGAATCCGGACACGATTCGGGAGATTCGCCGTGTGATGGATGTGGAGAAGGTAAAAAAGACGCTCCTTACGATACGAAGTTTCGGTAATATTCATCAGCATCTGGACTTGATTGCCGGTCTTCCTTATGAAGATTTTCAGTCCTTTCAAAAATCGTTTAATGACGCTTACGAGATGAGACCAAACCAGCTTCAGCTTGGCTTTCTGAAGGTGCTTCAGGGTTCTTATATGGGGGAGCAGGTGGACAATTATGAATTGCGCTACCGCGATGTGCAGCCATATGAAGTTCTTGAGACAAAATGGATTTCCTATGATGAGATTCTTGTGTTAAAAAAAGTAGAGGAGATGGTGGAAGTTTACTACAACAGTGACCAGTTTGAGCATGTGCTGCCATTTGTTATCTCGCACTTTGAATCGCCGTATCTTTTTTATGAGACAATCGGCAAGTATTACGAGGAAAATGATTTGTTCGGAATCGGCTTTAAGCGTGAGGCGAGATACAAGGTGCTGAGGGACTTTTGCATGGAATATTTCGGCGGGCAAACTTCGCCAGATGGTATACCGTGTGACTCTGAGCCAAAATCGGAATTTTCCATGAAGATATTTGATTTTCTATTGACATTTGATTACTATCTGAGGGAGAAAGCGAAAAAGCGACCGGACTGGGCAGCGCAGGAAAGACTTGATAAACTGCCGGGTTATGTGCATATTGAGCGCGTGGAGAAAGAGGCGTTGCGCTGGATTGAGGATGTGAATGAACAGGCAGAATATTGTCTGTTTGACTATGAAAACCGCAATCCATTGACAAGAGATGCCAAGGTGGAATTTTTGACAGAGTTAATAGGTGTCAGTTAGTTACAAAATGTTTTGCTATTAAGGACATTTTCTGATATAATAAAAGATAAAAAAAGGGGTAAAGTGCCTTTTAATATGAGCAGCAAGGAGGAAAAATATGGAAGAAAGAAGAGAATACCGCAGACCGGATGCGGAACAGGTTGCCGAGATGCACAAGTGGGCGGATATGTCAGAGAGGGCATTGGCAAATAAGAGCACAACGATTGCCTTGACGGTGTTGTGTAGCATTTTGTCAGCGGCATATATTCTTGAGTTGGTCAAGGGGAACAGGGGAGTTGTGTACACGATTATTACAGTTGTACTGGCAATGGGGCCTGTAGTGGCGAGCTGGCTGTTTTATAAAAAGGACAAGAGTTCTGCGGTAGTGCAGCACATCATCGGCGCAGGTTTTGCTGTGTGCTACTTGTTTCTTCTCTTTACGGCAAACAATGATTTGGTATTTACTTATGTGATTCCGATGTTGATTGTGATAGCTTTATTTAACGATTTTAAATACACTGTGATTATCGGTATCGGAGTTGGTGTTGCCAACATTATCGCAATTGTGTTAAGTCTCGTGATGAATGGTGTGTCACAGGAGAGGATTGTCACATTTGAAATTCAGGGACTTGTGATGTTGATTATCGCAGGATATGTGATTGTTTCGGCAAAAACCAATGCTACTTTCAGTAAGATTCGGGCGGCCCGCATGGAGATTCAGAACGGAAAGACGAATGAACTTTTGGATAATATCTTAGATGTTTCCGGCAAGATGACCGGAACGGTAGAAGATGTGGCAGAAGAGATGGGGACTTTGAAAACTTCGGTTGACCAGACACTGGAATCAATGGAACAGGTCAATCTCGGAGCCAATGACTCGGCAGAGGCGGCACAGAATCAGTTGATGATGACGACAGAAATCCAGAATCATATTGAGAAAGTTTCTCAGGCGGCAGATACAATCAGTGTCAACGTAAATGAAACGGCACAGGCAGTTAGTGATGGTCAAAAGAACATCGACCAGATGAATAATCTGACGAAACAGGTTGACAATGCCGGCAAGGATGTGGCAAATGTGCTGAAGACGTTTCGTGATACGACAGAGCAGATGAATTCGATTACAGACCTCATCACGAATGTAGCTTCCCAGACCAGCCTTCTTGCTTTGAATGCTTCGATTGAGGCGGCGAGAGCCGGAGAAGCCGGAAAGGGATTTGCCGTTGTGGCAAGTGAGATTGCAACTCTTGCTGACCAGACGACAGATGCTACGGATAACATTACACAGTTGATTAGTGATGTATCTTCTCAAGTGGGCTCTATGGTGACCACGATTGAGCGCCTGCTCAAGGCCGGCGAAGAGGAGAGTCGTTGTGCCGTTCAGACATCCGATAGTTTTAGAAAAATTTCAAAGAGCGTAGAGGCAATTGAGAGTTATTCTTCCAATCTCGGAACCATTGTTGACAAACTGGCAGATGCCAATAATGAGATTGTCAACAGTGTTCAGACAATTTCTTCCATTACAGAGGAAGTAACGGCTCACGCAAGTCAGACATATAGCAGCAGTGAGCACAATCAGACGATTGTATCTCACATCAATGAACTGGTCGTTGACTTGAATCAGAATGCGGAACAGCTCAAGGCAAGTGAGTGATCAAAAGTTTTTGGCGTCTTGATGGGGTGGGAAGAATGGTTAAAGTGTCGAAAAAAAGTATTGTTTATTGGATTATTCTGGTTGTATTGGGAGTTGCGATTAACCGGCTCATCAGTACAATTGCGGGCACATTTGGTATTCCGTTGTACTTGGATTCTATTGGTACCATGTTTGCTGCTGTAGTGGGTGGTGTCTGCCCCGGTATGTTTGTTGGGTTTATCACAAATATGCTCGGTGGGCTAAGTGACACATCCACTTTTTATTATGGGACAATAAATGTTCTGATTGCCGGAATTGCGGCGCCACTGCACGATATCGGAAAGGAAATGCTTGAGGGCGCAATCAAAACGATTGGTGAAAATGATTACCTTCACATGGCAAAGGATATCGCCAGCTATCACCATGAGTGATGGGACGGCAATAGGCGCGGGTATCCGGAGGAGAGCGGTACTCACTTTGACCCTTCCGTGGTAGACGCAATGGAAAATTCGTCGGAAGGAATTCGTGAAATTATAGAGAAATATTCAGATTGAAGGAAGGAGAATTATGAGATTAATAATTGTCAGACACGCTGACCCGGATTATGAAAAGGATTCTCTCACGCCGGTTGGCTGGCGCGAGGCGGAGTTAGCGGCGAAAAGAATAAAGAAAATTGATGAGCAGTGCGGGGGGATTAAGGCGATTTATGTCTCGCCACTCGGAAGGGCGCAGGATACCGCATCCTGCTCATTAAAACTTTTGAATCGGGATGACGCAATTACTTGCGAGTGGCTTCGGGAATTTTTCGACCCACAAATTAAGCGCCCGGATATCAAAGAGGGGACAGCGATTGCCTGGGACTGGCTTCCGAAGGACTGGACAAGCTGCCCGGAATTTTATGATGTGAATGAGTGGAAAAAGAACTCTATTATGCAGGACGGGGAAGTTGGCAGGGAATACGACCGCGTCTGTGCAGAGTTTGATAAGCTTCTGGCAATGCATGGCTACGTTCGCTGTGATGAACAAGAGGGACAATACTATCATGTGGAAAATTCTAATACGGACACAATTGTTTTCTTCTGCCATTTTGGAGTGGAGAGCGTTCTACTCAGCCATCTGTGCCACTGTTCCCCGATGATTCTCTGGCATAGTTTCTGTGCCGCACCGTCCTCTGTGACGACGGTGATTACGGAGGAGAGAAGAGAGGGAATCGCCTCTTTTCGTATTAATGGTTATGGGGATGTCTCACACCTTTATGTGGCGGGGGAAGAGCCGTCGTTTTCGGCGAGGTTCCGGGAGTGCTACGGGAATGACTGGGAGCGGAGAGATTGAGGGAGAAGATGAGAGAAAGAGATGAGATTATTGAGGGGAGTAAAACCGCATTTCTAAATGCTACATATAACTCTAATGTTGCATATAAGCCGCAATTTATTTCTAATGATTACACGAATGGAGTAAAAGTGCTATCTACGATTGATGATGAACTCAGAAATTGTGATGAGTTCATCATCAGTGTTGCTTTTATTACACAGGGGGGAATTGTTCCGCTGCTCCAGACGTTGCAGGAATTAGAAGCAAAGAGTGTTCCGGGGAAGATACTTACAACAGATTACAATACATTTACTGATCCTCTGGCACTGGATAAATTAGCGGAGTTTCACAATATTGAACTTCGCATGTATCATGAGGTATCGGAGACAGAGGATTTTTCGAAACCTGACACAGAAAAAATAGGATTCCACACAAAGGGATATTTGTTTAAAAAAGGTGAAGTTTTTTCTGTGATTATCGGAAGTTCTAATATGACAGCAAAAGCTTTGTCAGTTAATAAAGAGTGGAATACTAAAGTCGTTTCCACTGAACAGGGTGAAATTTTTTGTCATATCCGGGATGAGTTTAATTCCTTGTGGAATGACACAAAGCACACAAAGAAATATGAAGATTTTATTGAAGAATATCGAATCCGATACGACACGATAAAGCAGCAGAGAAAACTGGCAAAAAATTCTGCTAAGAATGTTGTTTCTCTGGAACAATATAAGTTAGAACCAAATAAAATGCAGTTGGGATTTATAAAGAATCTGCGGGACTTACTTGAAGACGGAGAGAAGAAGGCGCTTTTGCTCAGTGCGACGGGAACCGGGAAAACTTATGCATCAGCTTTTGGGATTCGAGAGGCAATCAAACCATCAGGAAAAGTTTTGTTTATTGTCCACAGAAAACAGATATTGAGACAGGCAATGGAGTCATATCGTCGGGTGTTTGGTGATAAAAAGAAGATGGCATTGCTAACCGGTGAGGACAAAAACTATGAAGAGATTATGTCAGCGGATTTTGTCTTTGCCATGATTAATATGATTTCGAAAGATGAAATTATAAAACAATTTGCAAGGCGAGAATTTTTTTGTTTGGTGATGGATGAGGTTCACCATGCCTCTGCGGGAATGTACCAAAAAGTATTGCGCTATTTTAAACCGGATTTTTTATTGGGGATGACAGCAACTCCGGACCGAACGGACGGAGAAAATATTTATGAGTTATTTGATAATAATATCGCCTATGAAATTCGATTACAGCAGGCGTTAGAGTATGATCTTCTCTGCCCGTTTCATTACTTTGGAATTTCGGACATCCATTTGGATGGCGTAGAAATTAATGATGAGACAATAGAGAGAGCGGAAAAAGGTGACTTGACATTGTTCCGTATGCTGACCAGTGATGAGCGCGTTGACTATATTATTGACAGAGCCCGGTTTTATGGCTATTCGGGCAATCGTGTAAAAGGCTTGATATTTTGTTCGTCGATCAGAGAGGCGAGAGTATTATCGGATAAAATGAATGAGAGAGGCCTGCGGACGATTGCGCTGGCCGGACAAAATAGTGACGAGGACAGGGTGGATGCAATTGATCGTTTGGTGAGCGATACAAGAAAAGACATTCTCGATTATATTCTGACGGTAAATATTTTCAATGAAGGTGTTGATATTCCGGAAATCAATCAGGTTATCATGCTTCGTCCGACGGAGAGTGCGATCGTTTTTGTGCAACAGTTAGGAAGAGGACTTCGCAAATATGAGGGAAAAGAATTTGTTGTCATTATAGATTTTATTGGCAATTATGCAAATAACTTTATGATTCCGATTGCGTTGTCCGGAGACCGAACTTACAACAAAGACAATATGCGTAAATATATTATGCAGGGTTCAGAAATTATTCCCGGCGTGTCAACCATTCATTTTGATGAGATATCAAAGAAGCGGATTTTTGAATCTATTGATGCTTCCGGCACACCGCTTAAATTGTTAAAAGAAAAATATTTTAATTTAAAATATAAGATAGGAAGAATTCCTACAATAAAAGAGTTTTTTGAATTTGGAGAGATTGATCCGATTGTTATTATACAGTATCAGAAGGGATCCTATAATTCGTTTGTCAAAAGAATCGATAAAGATGAAAAAATGCCGGAGTTTTCAAGCAGGCAGCAGGCAACTCTTGATTTTGTTTCTTTGAATTTGGCGAGTGGAAAGCGAATTCATGAATTACTGGCTCTTAGACAATTACTGCGTGATGGTGAAGTAGACATGTCGAAAATAAGAGATGAGCTGGAAGATGATAGTATTCCGTTTCGACAGGAGGATATGGACTCTGCTCTTCAGGTACTAAATTTAAAATTTACAAATACTCAGAGTGAAAAGAAAAAGTATTCAGAAGTTCAATTTTTTGATACGGAATATATGGGCCGGCAGATGGAGAAAAAGGCAGTAAAACTTTTTAGTGCACTGACCGATTTATCCGACCAATATTTTTGGCGGGAGTTAAATGATGTTGTGGAGTATGGAATTATGCGCTACAAAGACTACTTTTCTGATGCAGATGAGGATAATCTTGTATTATATCAAAAGTATTCCAGAAAAGATGTGTGTCGCATTTTGAATTGGGAAAAGGACGACAGTGCCACTGTTTATGGTTACCGGATTAAGTATGGCACCTGTCCAATCTTTGTAACTTATGAAAAAAAGGATGATATATCGGAGAGTACAAAATATGAGGACCAGTTTGTGGACAATACGTGTTTTAGTTGGATGACAAGAAGTAATGTGAGGATGGATAGTTCAGAGACGCAAGAACTGATTCATTACAAGGAAAACAATCTTCATATTTACCTGTTTATTAAAAAGAGCGATGGTGAAGGCGCGGATTTTTACTATTGCGGACGTGTAACTCCATGGGAGTGGAAGGAGACAACCATTATGGATGACAGAGGAAACGAGAGACCGATTATGAATTTTCTCCTGAAATTGGAGCATCCGGTCAGAAATGACATTTATGAATATTTTACAAAATAGGTGAATGTTCAGCATGTGGTAAAAACAGCGATTGAGAACAAGCAGAATCTTATTGTCGAAGGCTGCTCCTAAATTGCAAAGATATATTCCTTATTGGGCATAAATTTTAGTTGATGGGTAGTTGATGAAAGAGAACGATACGGAGGTATAGACAACGTGAAATTATATAAAATACGAGACATAGTTGAAGCCGATTACGGCTGTGAGGAGTGTCCGAAGGACGGTCCCCGGGCACTTCTGATTTGTGATAGCTATGAATATGGAAGTAGGTTGGAAGATGTAGAAAATGATGTGCAAGCAACTTGCAGTGAGAAACGAATTGAGGTTTCTGAAA
>CAMVIN010000017.1 GCA_947167565.1 uncultured Clostridia bacterium
AAAATAGATGCAGTCCCACGTTGTTATACCTTTTTTAATTCTTGGATTACTCACCTGATCCTGTGTTGTCTGCGATGGAGTAGGAGTTGGATCAGTTATCACCGTAGGTGTAGGAGAAATAGATGGCGTCGGTGTCGGACTCGGTGTTGTTGTTGCTGCATCACTTGATTTCACTGTTCCCGCATCACTCCATACATTTGAAGATAAATCCACATGAAGTACCGGACGAATTCCCGTTGTATTAGCATCTATATTTGTTCCACCATAAGAAAAAGTTCCGTCAACATTTATATATGCTGCCATGATTTCAAGAGAACCCGGTGAGCGCAACCACCAATTTTTTATGTTACCACTCACTATTCCTCCAAATGAATCAGCGTAATTTGTTACTTCTGCAGTCCTTGTATTTTTTGTCGTAATATTTTGATCAAATCCATAATCCGTATTTAAACTTTCATTAATGGATAAAAGATAAACCTTATCCTCTGTATCATTCCCTCCATTGGAAGATGTAGAATAACGTGGATTATTTTCGTTTTTCACTGTCGATGTCTGAATGGAACTCTTTTCATCTTCAGTAAACGCATTTTCATAAAATGTCTCATTTAGCCATTTTCTAAGTGAACTATTCTCCCATGTCATTGGAACGTATTTTGTATTATACGGCTGTACATCTAAAATTTTATCTGCCATCAGAAACGCATCATTCCCACTGACTGACAGCACTCTCCACTTAATCGGTTCTTTCTCATCGTTCTGATCAGCGTCCCCGTCTCCATCTGTATCGTTTTGCCAATAATTTCCAAAATAAATACAATCCCATGTTGACACGCCATCTTTTATCGTTGGATTACTCACCTGATCCTGTGTTGTCTGCGATGGGGTAGGAGATGGACTGCTTGCTGATGAATCACTTACATTTCCCTCTGAATCAACAGTTCCCGCATAACTCCAAACTGATGAGGATAGATTAATATGCAAAGCGGGGCGAACGCCATACTTACCACCATATGTAGTAGCTTGAGCATCGCTGTCAACTGGAAAACCATCACTGTAGACCTCACCGTTAATAAGGACAAGCGATGCTTTAAGGCTATTTCTGCCCGGCGAGCGCAGCCACCACGACGTAGTAATACCATTTTGCCAAAAATTTTCCACATTTGATATGGCATATTCATATTCCGTAGGTTTGCCATATCTATCTTTATAGCTTTCACCATAATAATTTTCTGTTGAAAATCCATATGCAGAATTAAGTGTCTCTGCATACGATAACAGATACACCTTATCCTCGGTGTCATTTCCCCCCTCTGTTCCATTATAAGGGTTATCTTCATTTGTCACTGTTGTTGTCTGTATCGCCGACTTCTCACTGCTGCTGAACGCATTATTATAAAACGTGTCATTCAGCCATGTCCGAAGACTACATGTCTCCCATGTGACAGACGCACTTGTTTGATTATACCGCTGTGTGTCCAGACACTGGTCCGCTAACAGAAACGCATCATCTCCATCGACTGACAGCACTCTCCACTTAACCGGTTCTTTCTCATCATTTTGGTCAGCGTCTCCGTCTCCATCTGTATCGTTTTGCCAATAATTTCCAAAATAGATACAATCCCATGTTGACACGCCATCTTTTATCGTTGGATTACTAAGGTCATGTTCCGCTGCCTTTGTCTGCTTCACATTTTTTAAATCAAACGCGCCACAAGTAAATATCAAACTGAAGCAAAGCAGAATAGAAATAAGCGGTTTCCTCTTTAATTTCATAAAATCTCCCCCTCATTTATTATGTAATTATTCAGCACCCTACAGATTTATGGATAATGAACAATTACAGATTATTGTTTATATTTTTCCGGTGCCGTCTCATAAAGATTATTTCCCTCACAATCAATTACGGTTATCACCGGTAAATTTTCTACATAAAGTTTCCGAATTGCCTCTGTTCCCAAATCATCATATGCGATAACTTCACTTTTTTTGATACACTGGGAGAGAAGAGCACCCGCTCCGCCAACTGCAGCAAAATAGACGGCTGTATTCTTTTTCATTGATTCAATAACTTCTTTACTTCTTTTCCCTTTTCCAATCATTCCTGTCAGTCCCAAATCAAGCAGGGTGGGAGAGTACTTATCCATTCGACTGCTGGTAGTCGGTCCTGCTGAACCAATCACCTGACCTTCACGATTCGGAGTAGGACCAAGATAATAAATAATCTGATTTCTCATATCAAAGGGAAGTTCTTTTCCCTCTGACAATTCTTCCATCATTCTTTTGTGAGCAGCATCCCTTGCCGTGTAAATTGTACCGGTAATATATATATAGTCCCCAGCTCTTAAATTCTGTACTTTTTCTTTTGTCAAAGGAGTGTCTATTTTCTTTTCCATGCTCATCCTCCTCAATTTTATAAAACCCGGCGAATATGTCGGTTGACATGACAGCATATATTGACCGCAACCGGAAGTCCGGCAATATGCGTCGGATAGGTTTCTATATTCAGACCAATTGCCGTTACACGGCCACCAAGTCCTCCCGGACCGATGCCAAGTTTATTTACTTTTTCTAACATTTCTTCCTCTAATTCCTTAATGTGTGGAAGAGGAGAGTGAGAGTTAATGTCTCTTGTCAACGCCTTTTTTGCAAGAAGAGCACATTTTTCAAAAGTGCCGCCGATTCCAACTCCGATCACCATAGGAGGACAGGCATTTGGTCCTGCTGCCTCCACAGTTTCAAGAATCGCTTTTTTCACGCCTTCTACACCATCTGCCGGTTTTAACATAAAAATGCGACTCATATTTTCACTGCCAAAACCTTTCGGTGCAACGGTAATCTCCAGTTTGTCTCCGGGAACCATCTCATAGTGAATAATACCCGGTGTGTTGTCCTTTGTGTTCACACGCAGAAGAGGATCCGAGACAACTGATTTGCGGAGATACCCCTCTTCATATCCCTGACGGATTCCCTCATTGACGGCATCTTCAATATTGTCTCCCTCAATATGTACATCCTGACCGATTTTTAAAAAAACAACAGTCATTCCTGTGTCCTGACAGATGGGGATTCTGCTTTTCTCAGCAATGTCCATATTTTTCTCTAATTGTCCGAGAATCTGTCTTCCAATCTCTGACTCCTCTTTTTCCTGTGAGGAGAGAAGAGCAGTTTTTACATCATCAGATAAATTAGTATTAACCTGCATACACATCTCTTTTATGTTTTGTGTAATTTCATTCGTTTGAATTGTTCTCATTTTCGCTTTCTTCCTCGCCTTCCGTCTCTTCCTCATCATCCTTCTGTACACGGGAAATACCTGCAATCTTAATATCCTTCTCGTGATCAAGGTTCATGAGTTTTACACCGGAGGTCACGCGGCCAAGTTTGGAGATGTCATCCACACCGATTCGGATAATAATTCCCTCATTGGTAATCAGAAGAATTTCTGTTCCATCCTCTACAATCTTAGCGCCGACTACATCACCTGTTTTTTCAGTAATCTTATAACATTTCACACCTTTACCGCCACGGTGCTGTGTTGTGAATTCATCAATATTTGTCCGCTTGCCCATACCAAATTCAGAAACAAGCAAAATATTTTCTCCCTGCGCACTCGTCTGCATGGCAACAACTTCGCTGCCCTTATCGAGATTCATACCACGGACACCAATTGAAGTACGTCCTGTTGTGCGGACATCTGACTCCTTAAACCGGATACATTGTCCCTTATTGGTAACAAGCAAAATATCGTCCTCACCGCTGGTTACTTTTACTTCAATCAATTCATCGCCCTCGCGGAGAGTAATAGCAAGCAGACCATTGCTTCGAACATTCTCGTATTCTTTGAGAGCTGTCTTTTTAATAATACCGCTCTTATTTGCCATTATCAAATATTCATCATCTCTGTATTCATTAATTGCGATAACCGCCGAGATTTTCTCATCCGGCATCAATTGAAGAAGATTGATAATAGCAGTTCCGCGGGAAGTTCTGCTCGCTTCCGGAATTTCGTATGCCTTCATGCGATACACGCGTCCCATATTAGTAAAGAACATGAGATAGTGATGTGTTGTCGCCATAAACATGCGCTCAATCGTATCATCCTCAATTGTCTGCATACCCTTGATTCCCTTGCCGCCACGGTGCTGGTTACGGAAATTATCAATCGTCATACGCTTGATATATCCGAGACGTGTCATGGCAATAACAGTATTTTCAACCGGAATCAGATCCTCCATAGATATATCATATTCGTCAAATCCGATATTTGTCCTTCTCTCATCACCATATTTGTCACGGATTATGCAGATTTCTTTTTTGATAACACCGAGAAGAAGTTTTCTGTCAGCGAGAATTGCCTTATATTCCTCAATCTTTTTCTGAAGTTCCGCATATTCCGTCTCCAACTTCTCACGTTCCAAACCGGTGAGAGCGCGCAGACGCATATCTACAATTGCCTGTGCCTGCACATCATCAAGACCAAAACGCTCCATCAACCGCTCTTTGGCAGTTGCCGTATTTTCAGAACTCCGAATAATCTGAATCACTTCGTCAATATTATCAAGGGCAATCAGCAAGCCCTGTAAAATATGAGCGCGTTCTTCTGCTTTATTCAAATCATATTTTGTACGCCTTGTTACGACCTCTTCCTGATGTTTCAGATAATACTGAAGCATCTGCAAAAGGTTCATAACAACCGGCTCATTGTTGACAAGTGCCAGCATATTGACACCAAAGGTATCCTGGAGTTGGGTGTGCTTGTACAACTGATTCAAAATCACATTAGCATTGACATCTTTGCGGAGTTCAATCACGATGCGCATACCCTCACGGCTGGATTCATCACGTAAATCTGTAATTCCATCAATACGTTTTTCTTTATGTAAATCTGCAATTTTCTCTATTAACCTTGCTTTATTCACCATAAACGGAAGTTCTGTCACAATAATGCGATTTTTTCCGTTAGCCATTGTCTCAATATCCGTTACCGCACGCACGCGGATTTTTCCATGACCGGTGCGGTATGCCTCATCAATTCCACGTCTTCCGAGAATAGTAGCACCTGTCGGAAAATCAGGTCCCTTGATAATTTCCATCACCTCATCAAGAGTTGTCTCTTTATCTTCCTCCACCTGATTGTCAATAATTTTAACGACACCATTAATAACCTCCGTCAGATTGTGAGGAGGAATATTAGTTGCCATTCCAACAGCGATACCGGAAGTTCCATTTACAAGTAAATTTGGAAAACGTGCCGGTAAAACTGTAGGCTCTTTCTCGGTCTCATCAAAGTTTGGCATAAAATCAACCGTATCTTTGTTGATATCTGAAAGCATTTCCATGGAAATTTTACTGAGTCTCGCCTCTGTATAACGCATAGCAGCGGCACCGTCACCATCAACCGAGCCAAAATTTCCATGACCGTCCACGAGCGGATAGCGAGTGGACCACTCCTGTGCCAGATTGACAAGAGCACCATAAATTGAACTATCTCCGTGTGGGTGATATTTACCCATCGTATCACCGACGATACGGGCACATTTACGATGTGGCTTGTCCGGACCGTTATTCAATTCAATCATGGCATATAAAATACGTCTCTGAACCGGTTTTAATCCGTCTCTGACATCCGGCAGCGCACGTGACGCAATGACTGACATCGCATAATCAATATACGAAGTTTCCATCGTCTTTTTCAAATCGACCGGTTGAATTGCATCAAATCCCGTGCCATCTTTATCAAAGATCTTATCATCCATTATTAAAAATCCTCCAATTCAAACTTTGCACTAAATATCAAGGTTTCTCACATATTTTGCGTTAGCCTCGATAAATTCACGTCTCGGCTCTACCTTATCACCCATCAGTGTATTAAAAGTCATATCAATATCCGAAATATCTTCTTCATTCATCGTTACCTTTAATAAGATTCTCTTCTCCGGATCCATTGTCGTATCCCAAAGCTGGTCAGCATCCATCTCGCCAAGACCTTTGTATCGCTGAATACTATTATTTCCATCTCGTCCGATTTCTTCTAAAACCTGATTTAATTCTTCATCACTGTAAGCATAATATGTTTTCTTATTCTTATCAATTTTATAAAGTGGCGGCTGCGCCAAATATACATATCCCTGTTTAATCAATTCCGGCATAAAACGATACAGGAACGTGAGCAGGAGAGTAGCAATATGAGCGCCATCCACATCGGCATCGGTCATAATAATAATTTTGTGATAACGAAGTTTTGAAATATCAAAATCTTCGTGTATTCCGGTACCAAATGCTGTTATCATTGTACGAATTTCATTATTCACTAAAATTTTATCAAGTCGGGATTTTTCCACATTCAATATTTTACCGCGAAGTGGTAAAATTGCCTGGGTTGCGCGGTCACGCGCAGTTTTTGCGCTTCCTCCGGCGGAATCTCCCTCAACAATATAAATTTCACAATTTTCCGGATTTTTGTCACTGCAGTCTGCCAGTTTACCCGGAAGTCCACCGCCCTCTAAAACGTTTTTTCTTCTTGTCAGATCACGCGCTTTGCGCGCAGCCTCTCTGGCGCGCTGGGCAAGTAATGATTTTTCACAAATCTGTTTAGCAACAACCGGATTCTGCTCCAAGAAATAGGTGAGCTGCTCACTGACAACTCCATCTACCGCACCTCTTGCCACACTGTTGCCGAGTTTTTGTTTTGTCTGTCCCTCAAACTGTGGTTCAGAAATTTTTATACTGATAATTGCCGTCAATCCCTCACGAATATCTTCACCGGAGAGATTTGGTTCATTTTCCTTTAAAATTTTCTGTGCTCTTGCATAATCATTAAAAGTCTTTGTCAGCGCATTTTTAAATCCGGCAAGATGAGTTCCTCCCTCAGGAGTTGTAATATTATTTACAAAACTATAGCATCCCTCGTTAAATTCAGAATTGTGCTGGAAAGCTACCTCAACATAGACATCGCCTTTTTGTCCTTCACAATAAATAATATCTTCATAGAGAGGATCTTTGTTTTTGTTCAGATATTCCACATATTCTTTAATACCACCTTCATAGTGGAACGTCTCTGTCTTTTCCTGCTCTTCACGCAAATCATTCAGAACAATTTTAATCCCCTTTGTCAAAAAAGCCATCTCACGGAGACGTTTTCTCAAAATTTGAAAATCGAATACTGTCGTCTCAGTAAAAATTGTCTCATCTGGAAGAAATGTAACTTTCGTACCACGCTTGTCCGTCGTACCAACTTCCTTTAGAGGATACATCGTATTTCCCTTTTCATATCTCTGCTGATAGATTTTTCCATCTTTGTATATTTCAACTTCCAGCCAATTGGAGAGAGCATTAACAACCGAAGCGCCTACTCCGTGCAGACCTCCGGATACTTTGTATCCGCCACCGCCAAATTTTCCGCCGGCATGTAAAACGGTAAATACAACCTCAACTGCCGGTTTACCTGCTTTTTTATTAATTCCTACAGGAATTCCACGTCCATTATCAATAACAGTAATTGAATTATCTTTGTTGATGAATACTTGAATCTCATCACAATAGCCGGCAAGCGCCTCATCAATTGAGTTATCCACAATTTCATATACCAGATGATGAAGACCTCTCTCTGATGTACTTCCAATGTACATACCCGGTCTTTTGCGGACTGCCTGTAATCCTTCCAAAATCTGTATTTGGTCTGCTCCATATACTACTTCATTTTCATTCGCCATGAGAAAACAACCTCCAACAATGTTTTCATTATTTTTGATTTGATGTTCCACTTTTAATTTCAAAAGTACGGTCTATATTAACTCCATTTTTTATAAATTCTTCCAGACCGGTACACGTAATAATTGTCTGAATTCCTTTTATATTTTCTAAAAGATAATTCTGTCTGCTTCTGTCTAATTCTGACAAGACATCATCCAGTAACAAAATCGGTTTTTCTCCAATTGTCTGCTCCACGATTTCTATCTCAGACATTTTGAGTGAGAGAGCAGCCGTTCTTTTCTGTCCTTGGGAGCCATATTTTCTTAAATCCTTATCTTCATTCATAAAAATCATATCATCCCGATGAGGTCCCGTTGTTGTCGTCCCCATATAAATATCCCTGTCCTCATTCATAAATAACTGATTTTCAAAATCTTTTGGTTTGCAGTTGGGTTGATAAACAATATCAATACTTTCCTTTCCCCCTGTCAAACTTTTATGTTTCAATTTCATGATGTCATTTAATTGTTGTAAAAATTCTTCCCGCAATTCAATAATTTTAACACCATAATGAATAAATTGACTGTTCCATATCTCCAGAGTAGGTCTTAAATCATTATTTTCCTGAATCTGCTTTAAAACAGCATTTCTCTGTTTCAGTACTTTTTTGTAATGCGTCAAATAAGATAAATACATCTTATTTAACTGACAAAGTTCCATATCAATAAATCTTCTTCTCATCTCCGGACCATCTTTAATAATTCCAAGATCCTCCGGAGAGAAAAAAACAATATTAGATAATCCCAGCAATTCACTGCTATTTTTTATTGGCACACCATCAATTGCAATTCCCTTGGAACTTCCCTTCTTCATGTGAAGTTCCACTTTAGAAACTCTGCTGTTTTTCTCAATGAAATATCTCAGATGTGCCTCTTTGCAGCCGGATCGAATCATCTCACTGTCTTTGCTTCCCTTGTGCGATTTTGTTGTGCCACCTACATAAATTGCCTCTAACACATTTGTCTTTCCCTGAGCATTATCACCATAAAGGACATTAGTTCCCTCGTGAAAAGCAAAACTCTCCCTCTCGTAATTTCGAAAATTACTGAGTTCAATCGACTGAATCATCATAGAGCAGTAACCTTCACTTCATTTCCATCAAGACAAAAAACATCTCCCGGTACTAACTTTCTTCCCCGTCGCGTATCTACTTCCCCGTTAACGGTAACAAGTCCGTCCTGAATTAAAATTTTTGCCTCAACACCTGAACCGACAAGCCCTGCCAGTTTGAGAGCCTGACCAAGTTTAATATATTCATCTTTAATCGTGATTTCTTCCATCACAATCCTCCCTTACCGGATTAATTCATATTTACCGGAAGTATCAGGTAAATATAAGATTCTTTTTCATTTTTAATAAAACAAGGTGCATTAGAATTAAATAAATACAGGGACACCTCTTCATCATCTATAACTTTTAACACATCAATCAAATATTTCGGATTCAAGGCGATTGTCAAATCCTTTCCCTCTTTCACTGCAGTAACTTCCTCATCCATAGAACCGGTTTTCGTATTCATTTCCATCTTAATCTCATTATCATGGATATTCATGATAACCGGTTTTTTCTCAGATTCACGAATCAAAAGAGTCGCACGATCAATACATCCGAAAAATTCCTGCTTATTTACTTTAACTTTTGTCTCATAATTATTTTTGAGCATCTGCTCAATATTATAAAAATTACCCTCAATCAATCGTGAAATTACGATTGTCTCATCAAATTCAAACAAAACATGATTTTTAGAGAAAGATATTACTACCTCATCATCCATATCATCCTTTAAAATTTTGCTTACTTCATTGAGAGTTTTTCCCGGAATAACCACCTTAATGTGATCATAACTTTCCTCTAACTGAATCTTTCGGATCGATACGCGAATCAAATCCAAAGAAGCAACTTTAAATTCATTTCCATTAATCTCAAACAACTCACCAGTCAAAATCTTATTACTCTCATTATCAGAAATCGAAAAAATTGTCTGACGAATCATTTCCTTTAAGGTAAACTGAGGTATCGTAATTTTCTTCTCAAGTTCAATCTGAGGAAGCATCGGAAACTCTTCATGTCCGATTCCCGGTATGTTAAACTTCGACTTGCCACAGAAGAGAAGAACATTATTCGTATCATCTACTTCAAAATTCACATCATCATCAGGAAGTCTTCTTACAATCTCTGAAATCATCTTTGCCTTAACTAATATAATTCCTTCTTCTTGAATCTCAGCCGGAATCTTTGTCTCAATTCCTAATTGCATATCATTGGTAGTAAAAGTGATACAGTCTCCTTTTGCTTCAATAACGACACATTCAAGAATAGGCATTGTTGTTTTACCGGGTACTGCTTTTAACGCAATACTGATGCCTTCGTTAAAGTTAGATTTCGTACATGTAAATTTCATGATGTGGGTAACTCCTTTCATTAATCTCCGGTTATGTGGAAAATTTCTTTTATAAAATATATTTAAGTTATAGTTAGTATCAGTAGTATTAGGGGGTGTTGAAATGTGGACAAGTCAAATTATCACGTATTTCCGGTATCTGACGCATAAAAAGTTAAATTGAATAAGTCAGATAAACCCTGTGGATAAAATGAACAATTTTTTTTGTTTACTTTAATATCAACACCTTATGTACATAAATCAACATCTTATCAACAGATTAGTTTGCATTTAATTTTTGTTTAATAATCTGAATGGAACTTTGTAACTCATTATCCACAGGGAGGTCTTTTTTTATTTTGTTGACACCGTGGATAACTGTCGTATGGTTCGTTCTTTTGAGCTTTGCAGCTATTTCAGATTGTGTAAGATTTGTTAATTCATTGCACAAATACATACAAACCTGTCTTGGAACAACGATATCTTTTGTTTTCTTTGTAGAAAGAATCGCTTCCTTATCTAAACTGTAATGATCTGCTACAACTTCGATGATATAATCTGCTGTAATAATCATCTCTTCATCTGGCGAAATGAAGTCTTTGAGCGCATTCTCTGCTATAGAGAGTGTAATCTCTTCATTTGGTTTCGTAAATCGGGAGTAGAGTAGTACCTTATTATATGCTCCCTCTAAGTCTCGAATATTGGACTTAATGTTTGAAGCGATATAATCCAGTATTTCTTCGCTCAACTTAATATCGGATTGTTCCTGTTTGTTGCGGAGAATTGCCATGCTGGTTTCAAAGTCAGGTGGCTGAATATCAATTGTCATACCGGCATTGAACCGGGAGCGATAACGCATGTCCAACTGTTCCATCTGACTAGGTGGCCGGTCACTGGAAATAACAAGCTGTTTTCCTGATTGGTAAAGTGATTCAAAAGTATTGAAAAACTCAACCTGAGTACTGTCTTTTCCGATAATGAATTGTATATCATCGATAAGTAAAACATCGACATTGCGATATTTTTTTCTCAGTCTTGCTGTTGCATTGGCATCGCCCTTTTCTTTATTTGTACGAATTGCCTCAACAACAGAATTCATAAAGTCCTCACTTGTTGTATAAGTAACTGTGTAATCAGGACGATTTTCTATAATGTAGCGGGCAATTGAGTGCATGAGGTGTGTCTTGCCAAGCCCCGGTCCACTGTAGATGAACAGAGGATTGTAAATCTGACCATCAGGATTTTCTGCCACAGCAATAGAAGCGGCATAAGCAATATTATTGCTCCCGCTGACAACAAAATTATCAAAGGAATGACCATTACTGAGAAAAGGATATTTTTCTTCCAGATGATTCCCATTAATATAGGAAGAAACTCCTTGACTGGCAAATTCTTTTTTATATTTAAAAACAATGTTAACCTGTTCACCTGTTACTTCTTCAATGGCGAGTTGAAGAGCACTTTTATATTTTTTTTCGATAACATTAATAATATCACCTGAAATTTCCTCATCTACGACAATCACCAATGTATGGTTTTCGTAAGAATAAATCTCAAGTGGATCAATCCATACGCGACGAACGGGTTGTGTAATAATACCTTCGTTCACCAGATATGTAGTTATTTCGCTCCATTTGTCTTTAATTTCGTTTTCCATGAAAATTTCCCGCCTGTTCTGCTAAAATTAAAAATAGGGTAAAAATATTCCCTTATATTGTACTACAAAATCAGTGTAAAAGCAATAAATATGTAAAAAAATGATAAGAAATGCAAAGATATTCTTGACTATTGAAAAAAATGATAATATAATTGGGATTGATACGGATTTTTGACAATAAAAAATGTATTTATAAAAAAGAAGGAGGTGCATTTCCGATGAAAATGACATTTCAGCCAAAAAAGAGACAGAGATCTAAGGTACATGGTTTCCGTAAAAGAATGAGTACTGCTAATGGAAGAAAAGTACTGGCTAGAAGAAGAGCTAAGGGAAGAAAGAAGCTGTCAGCTTAAGGTCGCAGTTTTGTGACCTTTTCTTCTCTTTATTATGTTTGAGGAAAAAAGTGTTTGAAAAACTAGGGAAGAATTCACAATTTCAAAAGGTTTACAAAAGTGGTAAATCAAAAGCAAATAAGTATCTGGTTATGTATGTTTTGACAGGGGAGAGTGGTCCCAGTCGTTACGGCTTTTCTGTGAGTAAGAAGGTTGGTAACAGTGTCGTGCGTCATCACATTACCAGATTATTAAGAGAATCCGTTCGTAAGAATGACGCATTAGTAAAAGAGGGCAATCGAATTATTATTATTGCCCGCCCAAGTGTAAAAGACAAGAATTTTGAAGACGTTGACGGTGCAGTTTGTCATTTATTAAAATTGCATGGAATATTGAAATGATGTGATTTATTTTGAAAAGAATTTTTTTGGCAGTCTTACACGTATATCAGAAATTTATATCTCCGATGAAAAGAACACCTTGCTGTATTTATACGCCTTGCTGTTCTCAATATGCAGTTGAGGCAATTCAAAAATATGGTGCATGTAAAGGTGGATTTTTGGCTGCAAAGAGAATTTTGAGATGTCATCCTTTTCATAAGGGTGGTTACGACCCTGTGCCATGATAAGTACTTCAAATTTGGCTTTAAACAGGAGGAACTTATTTTGAATTGGTTATATTGGATTTTTGGTAAAATCCTGTTTGGTATTGATTGGGCAGTGTTTCATTTATTTTCAATTCATAATACCGGTTTATGTATTATCATATTGACTTTAGTGATTTACTTGCTCATGTATCCGCTGAACGCAAAACAGCAAAAAAATTCACGCTTGATGAATAAGATCAATCCTGAAGTAAAGAAGATTCAGGATAAATACAAAGGTAAGAAAGACCAGGCTTCTCAGTTGAAGATGAATGAAGAGACTCAGGCTCTCTACGCTAAATATGGTATCAGTATGTTTGGCGGATGTCTTCCTTTGTTGATTACAATGCCTATTTTGTGGTGTTTGTATCGTGTCATGATGAATATGCCTGATTATGTTGAAACACTTAAATATGTAGAAGGTGTAGCGGCGACTCCGGGTTCTCCGGGATATTTTCTTGGATTGGATATAAATGTAAGTCCGATGCAGTTTTTCCGCGATCCCAATCATCCATATGGATGGATTGCTTTTATCATTCCGGTATTGGCAACGTTATTGCAGTTTTTAAACACCAAACTGATTCAGGCAAATACAAATGGCAATGTCAATGAGCAGCAGGAAGCAATGGCTCAATCGATGAAGACAATGAATTATTTTATGCCTATTATGTCAGGATTTTTTTGTTTGAGTCTGAATATGGGAATTGGCCTTTATTGGATTGTTGGTAGTTTGTTCCGTATTATCCAGTGTATTATTATCAATCGACAGGTAGACAGTATTTCTCTTGAAGAATTGATTGAGAAAAATAAAGAAAAAGCTGCAAAGAAGACAGCGCAGATGGAAGAGAGAAATCGTCAGATGCAGGAATATGCAAAGACAAAGACTTCATCAATAAAGTCAAATTCTTCCTATCAGAATAAAGCGACTGATTCTTCGACAGATGATAATAGTTCCCGTGAAACTTATTCGACAGGTAAAAATGGTTCATCAAAACCGGGAAGTATATCGGATTATGCTAATATGCTTTCGAAAAAGGATGGAGGTAAAAAGTAGATGGAAGAATGGAAAGAGTTTTCTGCCAGAACAGCAGATGAGGCTTTGACTAACGCTTTGGTTCAGATGCAGGTATCAAGTGACCAGATTGAATACGAAGTAGTGGAAGAAGAAAAAAATGGTCTCTTGGGTTTGTTTAGTAAGCCGGCAGTAATTCGTGTTCGCAAAAAAGAAAATTTGACAGATATTGTAAAAAACTTTTTAACAAAAACTCTCAATGCTATGAATATGGCTGTTGAAATTGAGTTAGAGTATGATGAGGAAGAGAAGCAGATTAACGTTGAACTTAAAGGTGAAGAGATGGGAATGTTAATCGGTAAGAGAGGTCAGACTTTGGATTCTTTGCAGTATCTTACTTCTTTAGTAGCTAATAAAAAAACAGAAGAATATGTCAAAATAAAAATTGACACAGAAAATTATCGTCAGAGAAGAAAAGAGACGATTGAAAATTTAGCGAAGAATGTGGCAAATAAAGTAAAGAAAACAGGACGTCCTGCTTTTCTTGAACCAATGAATCCTTATGAGAGAAGAATTATCCATGCAGCACTGCAAGATGATAAATTCGTAGATACTCATAGTGAAGGCGATGAGCCGCATCGCAAAGTTGTTATTACCTTAAATAAAGAGAATGCTTCTCAGCTTCCAAGAAGAAACAATTATAATAGAAAAAATAATAATTATAATAAGAATAGAAGAAGGCCTTATAACAACGATAGGAACAATCGTGGCGAGCGATATGAGAAAAAAGAAAATATAAACTCTGAAGCAGATAGCGGAGAAACAACAGTAGAATAATTTATTTGGTGTGAAAGGCCATATTTCTTGCTCTTAAGCAAAAGGCTTTTCACACTTTTTTTATATTAAGAAGGGACACGTGATTTTTCATGTTTTATCAGGATACAATCGCTGCTATTGCTACCTCTTCAAAAGATGGAAGCATCAGTGTTATTCGTGTAAGTGGAAGTAAGTCATTAGACTATGTCAGTAAAATATTTTATAATCGAAAAGGAAATTTAATATCTTTACATGAATGTGACAGTCATACCATTCAGTATGGATTTATTCAGGATAAAGATACTATTATAGATGAAGTGCTTGTTATGGTTATGAAAGCACCAAAGAGTTATACCATGGAAGATGTTGTTGAAATACAGTGTCATGGTGGTTCTTATATTTGTCAATGCATATTAGAACTACTGATTAAAAATGGTGTACGGATTGCAGAGCCGGGAGAATTTACAAAGAGAGCATTTTTAAATGGTCGAATTGATTTATCTCAGGCAGAATCTGTTATGGATGTAATTCAATCAAAAAGTAAAATAGCCCTTAATAATTCAATTCATCAATTGAATGGTATTATAAAAGATAAGATAGTAGAGTTAAGAAATATTTTATTAGAAGATATTGCTTTTTTAGAGGCAGCTCTTGATGATCCGGAGCATATTTCCCTGGATGGCTTTTCTGAAAAAATAAAGGAACATTCCAATTATTTAAATAAGGAAATTCATCATTTAATTGAAAATAGTCAAAATGGTAAAATTATAAAGGAAGGAATTTGTACAGCAATAGTAGGAAAGCCAAATGTAGGTAAGTCATCTTTTTTAAATTGTATTTTAAGAGAGGATAGAGCTATTGTTACGGATATTCCCGGAACAACAAGAGATACATTAGAGGAAGATATTCGTATCGGTTCTGTTTTACTTCATCTAATTGATACTGCAGGAATTCATGATACCGATGACAAAATCGAAAATATAGGAATCGAAAAAGCAAAACAGTCAATCGAAAAAGCGGATTTTGTTATTACTATTTTAGATGCTACAAAAGAATTAGATGATAAAGATATTTATATATTGGAGCAAGTCAATAACCATAAGGGTGTTATTCTTTTAAATAAATGTGATCAAAAGACTGTATTGACTAAAGAAGGTGTAACTGAAAAAATTAGAAAAACTTCCTATTATAATGGGGCAATGTTTAATTTTTCTGCTAAGACGGGAGAAGGATTAAAAGAATTAGAACAATATTTATATGATGAGTGTATGAAAGATTCAATTTCATACAATGATGATATTTATATTACAAATCTTAGACAAAAAGAAGCACTACTCGATACACAAAAGAGTATTATTCAATTAATTCAGAGTATTGATGATGGTATGCCAGAAGATTTATATTCTATTGATATGACAAATGCTTATGAGTCTTTGGGTAAGATTATTGGCGAGACAGTAGAAGAAGATATTGTTAATAAAATATTTAAAGACTTTTGTATGGGAAAGTAAAGTGCGTCTGAGAAATGCGCGCTTCTAAAAATGCGTAAAACGCATTTTTGCTCCGCATTATATATTTATTGATACTGAATGTTTCACGTGAAACATTTTATGAAACAATCGATTGAAATGGAGGAATAAAATGAATGAGTCTTTATTAATTGAAAAATATGATGCTGTTGTTGTTGGTGCCGGTCATGCAGGATGTGAAGCTGCACTTGCTTTAGCGAGACTTTCTTTAAATACAATTGTTTTTACTGTTAGTGTAGACAGTATTGCAATGATGCCATGTAATCCTAATATTGGAGGAACCTCAAAAGGCCATCTTGTAAGAGAAGTTGATGCGCTTGGAGGTGAGATGGGAAAAAATATTGACCGCACATTTATTCAATCTAAAATGCTGAATAAATCGAAAGGACCGGCTGTACATTCTCTTCGGGCTCAAGCTGATAAAAAAGAATATAGTTATACGATGAGAAAAGTATTGGAAAATACAGATCATTTAACAATCAGACAGGGCGAAGTGACTGAATTGATAGTTGAAGATAATGTACTGGTTGGGGTAAAAACAAATACCGGAACTATATATCACTGTAAAGTATGTGTTTTATGCACCGGTACCTATTTAAAAGCGAGATGTATTACAGGTAATGTTTCTACTTATACGGGACCGAATGGATTACAGGCGGCGAATTATTTATCTGAGTCTTTGGAAAAAAATAATATACAAATTCGGCGTTTTAAAACCGGGACTCCAGCAAGAATGGACGGAAATACGGTTGATTTTTCAAAAATGGAACCACAGTATGGAGATGAGAAGATTGTACCATTTTCTTTTACCAATAAAGCGGAAGATTTAGAGAGAGAGCAGGTAAAATGCTGGTTGACTTATACAAATGAAAAAACACATGAAATTATAATGGATAATATTGATCGTTCTCCTCTCTATTCAGGATATATTAAGGGAACCGGACCAAGATATTGCCCATCTATTGAAGATAAAGTTGTTCGTTTTTCGGATAAGCCAAGGCATCAGGTATTTATTGAACCGGAGGGCAATTATACAAATGAAGTATATATTGGTGGAATGTCAAGTTCACTTCCGGAGGATGTTCAGGAAAAGATGTATCGCACTGTTCCGGGATTAGAACACGCGAAGATTGTTAGAAATGCATATGCGATAGAATATGATTGTATTGACTCATTAGAATTATTACCTTCTCTTGAATTAAAGAAAATAAAAGGTTTATTTAGTGCAGGGCAGGCAAATGGAAGTTCTGGATATGAGGAAGCAGCAGCACAGGGATTAATTGCCGGTATTAATGCTGCAAGAAAAGTAAAAGGAGAAGAACCTGTAATAATTGATCGCTCACAGGGTTATATTGGTGTATTAATTGATGATTTAGTTACAAAAGGAACGAATGAGCCATATCGAATGATGACATCAAGAGCTGAATACCGTCTTTTATTACGTCAGGACAATGCAGATGAGAGATTAACCAAAATAGGATATGAAGTCGGATTAATTGATGAAGAAAGATATAGACTGTTTTGTGAAAAATACGATATGATTCAAAAAGAAATAAATCGGGTGAAAAATACTTTCGTTGGAAACACTGAAAAGGTTCAAAATCTCCTTGAAAGATATAATAGTACACTTCTTCCAAGCGGTAGTTCTCTTGCAGAATTAATTAAAAGGCCTGAATTATCCTACGAAATATTAGAGGAGATTGATGAAAAAAGACCAAAATTGCCAGAAGATGTAGCGGAAGAAGTCAATATTAATTTAAAATATGAAGGATACATAAATCGTCAGATGAAACAAGTTGAACAATTTCATAAATTGGAGAGAAAGAAAATACCTTCTGATATTGATTATTCGAAGGTTGGAAGTCTTCGTTTAGAAGCAATTCAAAAGTTGACAGATGTTCAACCGGAATCTGTCGGACAGGCAGCTAGAATTAGTGGTGTGTCTCCATCTGATATATCTGTTCTGCTTGTATATTTGGAGGGGTTTATACATGAAAAATAAGATAAAACACATTTTTGAGGATAATAATATACAGATTTCATCGGAACAGAGTAGTAGATTATATCATTATTATGAATTACTGATTGAATGGAATAAAAGAATAAATTTAACTGCCATAACGGAATATGAAGAAGTAATAAGAAAACATTTTCTTGATTCAGCGATTTTGGTGAATTATTTAAATCAAACATATTCTGATCATAAAAATAGAGTGCTTGATTTAGGTACTGGCGCCGGTTTTCCGGGAATTGTACTTGCACTGTTTTGTCCTAATTATAAATTTACTTTGTTGGATTCATTACAAAAAAGAATTGATTTTTTAAAACTTGTTGTGAGTGAATTAGAATTAAACAATGTAGAGTTATATCACGGAAGAGCAGAAGATTATGGAAGGAAAGTTGAATTTCGTAATCAATTTGATTTTGTTGTTTCACGTGCTGTTGCAGAATTACCCATTTTAATGGAGTATTGTATTCCATTCGTGAAAAAAGATGGTTTATTTATTTCATATAAAGGAGCAAAATATCTTGATGAAATTGATACAAGTAAAAATGCTTGTTTGGAATTGAATTGTAATATTGAAAATATAGAAGAATTTATTTTGAATAATATTGAAAAAAGGTATTTATTATTTATTCGAAATAAAGAAATAACAAATGAAAAATATCCAAGAAAATCCGGTAAACCAAAAAAGAAACCATTATAAATGTTTCACGTGAAACAAAAATATAGTAACTGTTCAGCACCCTCATTCGTAGCTGTTTCGCAGCTACTTCATGTGGGTGGTCAGAGCGGCGTTGCCGCTTATCCGCCCTACTGATTTATGAAAATTTCGTCCGGAAAGTAAACTTTCCTTCCAAAAATTATCCATAAATCAGTAGGGTGCTGAATAGTTACAAAATATATAATAAATCACTGGAATTATGGAGTAAAGAGTGCTATACTTGTATCTGTGCTAAATTAAAAAAGAAAAGGGGTATCATATGAGTGAAATCATGGCAATAGCCAACCAAAAGGGTGGCGTAGGTAAAACGACAACAACAATTAATCTTGCTGCCGCATTGGCTGAAAGAGGAAAAAGAGTTCTTATAATTGATATGGACCCACAGGGAAATACTTCAAGTGGATTGGGAATTGATAAAGATGAATTAGATACAACAGTCTATCAACTTATGATTGGTGAGAATTCTTTTGATGAATGTGTACAAAAAGATGTTTTTGAAAATTTGGATGTTTTAGCAGCTAATGTCAATCTGGCCGGTATTGAAATTGAGACGATGGATATGGAGGATAGAAATTATATTTTAAATAATATTATTTCTGAAGTCAGAGATCAGTATGATTTTATTATTATTGACTGTCCACCTTCGTTGAATACATTGACAATTAATTCTATGACAACAGCAGATTCTGTCCTTGTTCCGATTCAATGTGAGTACTATGCTCTGGAAGGTTTGAGTCAGTTGATTTATACAATAAATCTGGTAAAAGATCGATTGAATCCAAGATTGAGAATTAATGGTGTTGTATTTACTATGTATGATGGAAGAACTAATTTATCTATGCAAGTTATTGAAAATGTTCGAAATCATTTAAATCAGACGATATATGATACGATTATTCCGAGAGGTGTCCGTCTTGCGGAAGCACCAAGTCATGGTCTGCCAATTACTCAGTATGACAGAAGATCAACAGGAGCAAAAGCGTATCTTGCATTGGCAGATGAAGTAATTGAAAAAAATAAGTAGCGATAAGAAGTGAGGTAAAGTATGTCGAAGAAAATGGGACTTGGTAAAGGTTTAGATTCAATGATTCCGCCAAAGCCAACACAGAAAGAAACAAGTACTAAAAAAAGTAAGTCTTCAGAAAAAAAGACGTCTGACAAGACGACAAAGACCGGGGAGACAATTTTAAAAATTAATGAAATTGAACCAAATAAAAAACAGCCGCGTAAATATTTTAATGAAGAAGCTCTGAATGAATTGAGTGAGTCAATTAAGCTTCATGGAATTGTTCAGCCACTTGTTGTCAGCAAAGAAAAAGATTATTATGAAATTATAGCCGGGGAACGAAGATGGCGTGCGGCAAAATTGGCTGGATTGAAAGAAGTACCTGTAGTTATAAAGGAATATTCTCCGCAGGAAATCATGGAAGTAGCGTTGATTGAAAATATTCAGCGTGAGGATTTGAATCCGGTAGAAGAAGCGAGAGCATATCAGGGACTAATTGAGGAATATCATTTAAAACAGGAGGAAGTCGCAGAAAAAGTATCAAAGAGTAGAACGACGATCACAAATTCTTTGAGGCTTTTAAAATTAGATGACCGGGTTTTGGATATGTTAATAGAAGAAAAGTTATCTGGTGGCCATGCGAGAGCGCTTCTTGGAATTACGGATAGCGAAAAACAGTATGAGGCAGCTATAAAAGTACAAGAAGATAAATTAAGTGTACGCGATACAGAGAAGCTTGTAAAAGCAATAAATAATCCTGTAAAAAAGACAAACAATAAAAAAGAACTGGAGAATGATTTCGTCTATAAAGATTTAGAAGAACAGTTGAAGCAAAAAATTGGTACAAAAGTAAAAATTAATCGTAAGACAGAAACACAGGGAAAACTGGAAATCGATTATTATTCGCAGGAAGAATTGGAAAAAATTATTGCATATTTTAAATAGAACATATGTTTGGTTAGGAGGACAAAAATGTTTTCTTTTGAAAATTTTGGTATTCAGACGGATTTAGTTGTAGCAGTCTGCCTGGTAATTATTTTGATTGCCTTTGTGCTCATTATTGTACAAATGGCTAAATTGAGTGGACTTCGAAAAAGATATGAATCTTTTATGGAAGATTCTGATGGAAAAAGTCTGGAAAATGCTTTTCAGAAAAAATTTGAAAATATGAATTACATTAATGAGAAGTTGTTTGAAATCGACAACCGATTGAATGGTATTGATGAGAATCTTCTGAAAACATATCAGAAAATTGGAATTGTAAAGTATGATGCCTTTCAGGAAGTTGGTGGAACTCTTAGTTTTGTTCTGACTCTTCTTACAAAAGATAATAATGGATTTATTTTGAATTCTATGCACAGTAACAGTGAGGGCTGCTATACTTATGTGAAAGAAGTTAGAAATGGTGAAGTATTTGTCACACTGTCTGAGGAAGAGAACCAGTCTTTAGAAGAGGCGAAGAATTCGTTTTAATAGAACGAATTGTATTAAATAGTGTATTCTGAATTTGAGGGAATAAATAAGTTGGTATTGAAAATGCTGACTTATTCTCTCAAAAGAAAGCACAAAAAAAAGCCCTCACCCAGCAGTTGCAGGTCTGCCAAACAAGGACTCGGGAGTACGCCATTGGGGGCTCGAACCCCAGACACCCTGATTAAGAGTCAGGTGCTCTACCAACTGAGCTAATGGCGCTTAATTCATCGAACAGATAGTATTATATAATATCTTGTCGGAAAAAGCAAGGGGAAATTTAAAAAAATTTAAAAAATTTTAAAAAGTTACTAAAATGTAAAAAAAAGTAACAGGGAGGAAAAAAATGGAAAATAAAAATCGTTACAAAGAAATACTGAAAAGCCTGGTTAATAACGTGTGGTATATCATACTTTTAGTTACAATTTGTACATTGATTATTGTAGCAATTACACACTGGGGTTCGACACAAAATATTTTGTCCCGGTTGGTTGCAGTACTTATGCCATTTATATTAGGTTTCTTCTTCTCTTATTTAATTCTTCCATTTGTTCGATTTTTGCAAAAGCAGTTGAATAGAATTAAAAAAGACAGATTTCTAAAAATAAAAAAGGCGATTAGCGTAACAGTAGCATATATTATTATAGTGGGAGCAATTATTATTGTGATAGTGTACATTACACCTCAGATACAGGCAAGTGTAAAGGAATTGGGAAAATCTCTTCAGAATGGATATAATTATTTGTCCAATAATAGGGAAACGCTCAATAAAAGAATACCATTTATTCATCTCGGCGATGTAATGAATTATATAAAGACAAATTTTATGGATGCGATTACAAAATATAGTGATAGTATTGTCCCTTATATTTATGAGGTTTCTTCATCTGTTCTGGTGACAGTATACAATATTATCATTGGTATTGTTGTATCAATCTATATTGTTCTTGACAGTAATCATATGGTGCGTGGTTTGAAAAAAATAATTTATGCAGTTGCTCCGAAAAGAAAAGAGAAGGCTGTGTGGGATACGATTATACAGTGTAATCATATTTTTAACGGATTCTTATTTGGAAAGGCGATTGATTCGCTGATTATTGGTATTTTGTGTTTTATTGCGATGACAGTATTACAATTGCCTTATTCATTGCTTTTGAGTCTTATCGTTGGGATAACAAATATGATTCCATACTTTGGTCCTATTTTTGGAGCAATTCCGGGTGTATTGATTTATCTGTTTATTGATCCGAAGCTGGCACTCATTTTTGCCATTATGGTTTTAATTCTTCAGCAGTTTGACGGTCTGTATCTTGGACCGAAAATTCTTGGAGACTTAACAGGTATCAAACCACTTTGGGTGATTTTCGGTGTTACATTTGGCGGTGCTTATTTTGGAGTAATGGGAATGTTTCTCGGTGTACCGGCTATGGCAGTAATCATGTATCTGGTTGACCTCTTCTCAAAGAGAAAATTGAAAAAGAAGGGAATTCATTTACCGGATGCCTAATATTTTCTCTATTTCCAGGGTTGATAAAATAATACGATTCATAATTTTGGATACTTTTGTACAATAGAGCATACTCGCAATTTTTCTTTGAATTGATTGAAGCATAGAAGTCCCCCTTTTTTCATTTTATACTTAATAATATATGAAAAAAGGGGGTAAATTGTTCTTATCTTGAAATTACAAATCGACAGATTGGCTTGTTTTCTGCTACAAACCGACTTTCATATTCTGTCATTACATTTCCTTCAAGAAATTCGCTATGATGTAAATCGTAAGTCAACTCATCAATGTGCCATTTTTCTGATTGTTCCACGGACTCTACAGAAAAATCAAACAGCGGACGGTTGTCCGTCTTAAATTGAATAAAACCATCGGATTTCAATATAATATCATATATTGAGAGAAAGTTTTGACTCGTCAGTCTTCTTTTGGCATGGCGGTCTTTTGGCCACGGATCTGAGAAATTCAAATAAATCCGATCAATTTCTTCTTTTTCAAAAATATCTGTCAGATATTTGGCGTCAAACCGCAAAAAAAACAGGTTGTTTATATCTTCTTTTTCACGGAGTTCCAGCGCCCGGTAGAGCACACTGGAATACATCTCAATGCCAATGTAATTGATTTCCGGGTGAAGCCTGGCAAGTTCATGAATAAATTTTCCCTTTCCCATACCAATTTCCAAATGAATTGGATGTGTATTGTGAAACAGGGAACTCCAATTTCCTTTGTAGTCTTCCGGATTGTGAATGACAAATGGGCTTGCTGCAATGAATTCTTTGGAGCCCTTTATATTTCGTAAACGCATAATGTCCTCCTTATTCGTACTAATCAAAATTCATTGTACCATAAAAATGTGAACAAATAAAACAAATATTTGAGAAAAGTACCTCTTTGTGGTATACTGTTACTATTATGTATTTATTTAATATGCAGATTTGAATGGAGGTCAATATGAGAGAAAAAATTAAATTATCAACACTTTTTCTTTTCTGTTTGATGATGTTTTTTGGTGTTACAACATATACAGATACGATAGAGGCAAAGACAAAGTTGAGCCTGTCGGCGGATTCAGCTATTGTGATGGATGTCGATTCCGGTGCTATACTCTATAAAAAAAATATGGATAGGAAACAGTATCCGGCCAGTATTACTAAGATTATGACGACACTGGTTGCCTTGGAAAATTCTTCTATGAATGAGACTGTCACATATTCCAGAGGTGCTGTTACCAATTTGGAGAGCGGCGCTTCAAATATTGGCATGCTGCCGGGAGAAAAATTATCTATGGAAGATAGCTTGTATGCTGTCATGCTGGCCTCTGCCAATGAGGTTTGTAATGGAGTGGCAGAACATGTGGCAGGTAGCGTGGAAAATTTTGTAAATATGATGAATGAGCGCGCCAAATCTCTTGGGTGTACAGGAACACATTTTGCCAATCCAAATGGTTTGTGGTTGGAAAATCACTACACCACGGCTCACGATATGGCATTAATCGCCAGAGAAGCTTATCAGAATCCGACATTTGCTAAGATTACCGGTACAAAACGATATAGTTTGCCAAACACAAATAAGAGAAAAAATCTTCCGACAATGACGAATCATCATGGAATGTTAGTAGCGTCTACATTTTCCAAATATGTTTATGAACACTGTGTTGGCGGTAAAACAGGATTTACACAAAAATGTCGTTATACTCTTGTTACCTATGCAAAGAAAAATGGTATGACTTTAGTATCTGTGGTTATGCGTGCGGATTCTCCCTGGGAGGCAAGCAATGAATATACAGATTCTCTGAAACTGTTAAATTATGGTTTTGAAAATTATAGTCATCATACGATTGTAGATGATTCACTGAAAGCAATCAACCAAAATAATTTATTTACCAGATTTACAACATATTTTGACCGTGATACAAGTGCTCTGTCTATTGATGATAATGCGGATGTAATTCTTCCAAAAAATGTAGGGTTGGATCAGGCAAAGAAGAGTGTAGAATTTTATGATGAGCCAAAAGTGGCAGAAGGCGGGAAGAAAATCATCGGGAAAATTACTTACACTTATAAAAATCAGGAAGTTGGCGGAACTAATATTTATTATAAAAAATCAACAAGGGCAACTCTGAATGATAGTATTGATATGACAGAGTGGTTTGATGATGCTGTGGAAAAAGCGAAACAAGGACCATTTCCGTGGAAGAAGGCTGCTTTGATTGCAATCGTGTGTCTTGTATTTGTTATGGCGATACTTTTATTTATTCAGAAATATCGTGCAGAACGTGAACAGAGAGCACGGAGAAATCGTTATAAGCGCAGTAAGAAAAATCAGCGAAAGAGCGAGGGCGGGGTATATTATCGGAGGAAATAGTTTAAGGATAATTTAAGTCTAATATCACAAAATAAACATGGTTTCTCCTTTTTTTGTTCAATTTTTATATGTATCATAGGATACAACAAAGAACAACAACATGTTCTTTAAAAATAAGAGAAATGGAGGGATCACTATGAAAAAGAGTGTAACTATTATTATCGGAGTAGGATTATTGATTGTAGGAATGGCGTTGGGATTTGGTGTATCTACCTTAATTGGAAAGAATTCATCAAGGCACGGCGGTATGGGAGGAATGAACAAGATGGCAGCATCCGGCGGAGCAATCAGCAGTTCAGAAGATGGAAGACCACAGAGACCGGATGGAGACAGCAGTGATGGCAGCAGCGACAAAAAAGGTACTCCTCCGGACATGAAAGACGGTGGAAATGGTAACGGCGGACCACAGGGCAAACGGGGCGACAGTGATAGCAGCAGTTCCGCTGATGGAACTTCCACGCAGGATTCCGGAAGCAGCGAAGGAACATCAAATGATTCGATTTAACATTTGATTCAGCGATTTCAAGTCTTGCAATGGTTCAAAGATTTAGATAAAAGAATCATTGCAAGTTCTATTTTAAAGGGATTACATACAGATTGGAGGGATTGTTATGAAAAAGAGTGCAAAATTAATTATAATGATAGGACTACTTGTTGTAGGAGTTGCTCTCGGTGTGAGTATTTCTATGATTTTTAATAAAAATAATTCCGGAAGCGGCGGACCGGGTGGAAGGATTGCATCCGGCGGAGCGGTGAGCGGATCAGCGATGGGACAGCCGCCGGAAAAACCGGATGGTGATGGTGGAAACGGCGGTCCGGGAGGTAACGGTTCCGGTGGCGGCAGTGATTCTGCACCGACACTGAGCGGAGCGAACACGGCAGATGGCACGGAGAAGAGCACGGACGGAAGTTCAGAACTTTCTTCTAGTTCTGAGGATGAGAACGCGGTACTCGCGACCAATGGCGGAAGTTATACAGTAACCAATGCGAAAGTTACAAAATCCGGCGATACAAGCAGTGAGGATCAGAGTAATTTTTATGGATTGAATGCGGTTGTTGCCGCAACAGAAAACAGCAGTATTGATATTTCAAATTCAACAGTGACTTCTGACTCGGAAGGTTCCAATGGAATTTTTGCAACGGGCAGTGATGCAAAGGTAAGAGCGACTAATGTGACAATTAAGACAACGGCAAATTCTTCCCGCGGTCTTGATGCCACCTATGAGGGAACGATTGTCGCTTCTAACATGGATATCACGACCTCCGGTGACCACTGTGCCGCACTGGCGACAGACAGAGGGGGCGGTTCCGTCTCTGCAGATGCCAGCAAGCTCAGCACATCAGGTCAGGGTTCTCCACTGATTTATTCGACTGGTGTGATTGAAGTGACCAATTCGACCGGTGAGTCAACCGGCTCTCAGATTGTTGGCATGGAGGGATTGAATACCGTCCGTATCAAAGCCTGTACATTTACGGGAAGCGCGAACACTTCCAGTGAGTCTGTCTCCAATGGTGTATTTCTCTATCAGAGCACGTCCGGCGATAGCAGTGAGGGTACGGCAGAATTTGAATGTTCTGACAGTACATTAACCTCAAAAATTTCCGGTGGTTCCATGTTTTATGTGACCAATACGGCGGCAAATATTGTTTTGTCAAATACAAATTTGGACTTTGACAGCGATAACAATGCACTTCTCACCGCCGGTGGAAATGACAGCAGCAGAAATTGGGGGACAAAAGGTGAAAACGGTGGCGATGTCACTTTTACTGCTATCAACGAGCAGTTGAAAGGAAATATATCCTGTGATGGAATCAGCAATATTACCTGTTACTTTACGACTAATACAAACTACACCGGAACAATTATCAATGATACGACATATACTGGTGATGGTGGTGTGACAATTAACATGGCAGCAGGTACGACTTGGACAGTGACAAAGGATTGTACGGTCAAAGAACTGAATGTGGCAGATGGTGCAAACATAAGAGATGCCTCCGGAAAGACAGTTACGATTAAGACATCAGATGGAACCGTTCAGGTGGACGGAGACAGTGAACTTACCATAACGACAGACAGTTATTCTACGACAGATAAATCCTCCGGGGCGGGGACAATAACTGATTTTACGATAGACAGAAATTAATGATAGATTTGTAATTATTCAGCACCCTACTGATTTATGGATGATTTTGGAAGGAAAGTTTACTTTCCGG
>CAMVIN010000018.1 GCA_947167565.1 uncultured Clostridia bacterium
CCAACAGAATTTACGCCGGTTACCGTTGCAGTCTGCAATGAAGAAACTATTTTTGCTGTTTTTGATGAGAGTATTGGCTATGAAAAAGCAAAAGAAAAGTGCAAATACTTCGGAGGTCATTTGGCGACAATCGATTCAGAAAGTGAATATAAGGCGATTAAAAAGATTTTGGCGATGGGTGGTTCGAGAGAACACTATTATATGGATGGCAAATGGGCATCCGGAGGATCCGGGGAAGCGATTAATAATTGGTCAGTTGCCGGTTTCATCCTTGAAATAGATGATGCTTTAAAACCTGTAAATTCCGGCAGACTCGGGAATGTCATGTATGAAGTTTATGATAATAATCTTCCTTATTGGGCCGCTAAGGCATATTGCGATATACAGGGCGGTCAGCTTGCGGATATCTGTTCACAGGAAGTCAATGATTATGTAAAAGATCTGATTTCGACAGGAAAACAATATAATTATTACATAGGATTGTTAAAACACGATGGAATATGGTACAATATGAAACCGGAGGAAACAGATTACATAAATTGGTCTCCGGGAGAACCTAATAATGCCTTTGGAATTCAGAATTGCGGTGTTATAATACGTAATACCGGTAAATTAGATGATCATTATGCATATTCTGAAGATATCGGTTTTGTGATGCAGAAAGTTGACGAACAAGAGGATTGTGATGAGGTTGAGGAACCGAGTGTGACTATAATTTCAACAGAGGGACGTGTCAATAATAATGCTATCAAAAGTAATGGAACGGTTAATTCGACAACTGGTTACAAAACAAAAATAATTGGACAGGTAAAGTGGGAGACTGCAAAAAATATTCGGAAGAAGAAAGTAAAACTTTCATGGTCAGTACAGACAGATGTTTCGGGGTATCAGATTCAATATGCAAGAAATAAGAAGTTTACCAAAAGTGAAAAAAGCATCTTAAAACGAAAGAATAAGATTACGATAAAAGGACTCAGAAAAAGAAAGACGTATTATTTTCGGGTGAGAGCCTACAAGAAGTGTGAGGGAGAGATTCTTTACGGCAAGTGGAGCAAAGTAAAAAAAATAAAAGTGAAAAAGTAAGTTTAATTAACCGAGGTACTGTGATTATGCAGTACCTCATTTTCTGTAATTTTGGGGTTTTATTCCTTTTTGAGTTATGCTAAAATATGGTATGTGTACAAAGTATGATAAAGAAGACAAAGAAAAGAAACATCACTGCAAGATTGAAGAGGTTATGATGTGAAGAACAGAGGTTGAGGTGTGAAAAATATGAAAAAATATCAGTTTATTAAGAAAAAAATTGTATATGTCATTCTGTTTTCCTTTCTTGTTTCTATGATGAAAGATATCATGGTTTTGGGGGATGATTCCATAGAGTCCACACCGGATTCGGAACCGATTGTATATGAATTGGATGAGGATAATCGGGATGAGCAGGGGATACTGTATACATTTGATGAAACGAATAGATGTGCTACAGTTGGGGATAACTCTATTGAGTCTAATAGTAGTGGGTATTCCGATAAATCTGGGGAGGTGATACTTCCAGATATAGTAAAATCAAAGGAGGGATATTCATACAGAGTTACTCGTATTGCCTCTACAGCATTTCGTAGTTGTATATATTTAATTTCTCTGGATATTTCTGATTCTGTACGATGTGCAGAGAATGGCGCTTTTTCTGGTTCCTATTTGAGAAGATTGAAGATTGGTTCGGGGTTGATTGATTTTACATGGTGTAGCTCTCTCAGGAGTACGGTGGCATTACGGTATCTTCGCTTTTATGATGTTAGTAAGGATAATCCGCGTTTTTCATCTGTTGATGGAGTTCTTTACAATAAAGACAAAACGGTATTACTCAGTGTTCCCACTAATTATGAAGCGAGTTCGCTTGTGATTCCCGATACAGTGGAAGAAATCGGATATCAGGCCTTCTTAGAGAATACTACGGTGAAGCATGTCACTTTTCCAAAGAAATGTAGACGAATTGCAGAGGCGGCTTTTTATAACTGCCATGCGCTTGTGGGTGCTGATTTGAAATATGTGGACTTTATTGATCACTATGCATTTTACGGGAGTGGAATTCAGTGGGTGAGGCTGAAAAAGGGTGTGGTAATTCGCATGTATGTTTTCGATGGTTTTTGTGCTCTAAAGATGCTATATGTACCAGATAAAACAAGAATTGTTGACTGTAATTGCAATGTTACTTATGTTGAATGTTGTGTTGTAGGGGATGATGTGTCGGCAGGGGATACCTCTGACCAGTTTTTGGGGGCGATTAAGTGGAGAACTAAAATGTATGAGATTGGAAAAAATAATTATGGTCTTTCTCCGTTGGATACAAAGGATAGTTGTGAAGAATCAGAACATAACTTTGAGGAAAAAGATATTTATTCAGTCGGAGAGGCGACTCTTCATGGGGAAGTGTGTTCGAAATGCGGAGATGTGAGGAATGCAGCTGTTAAGTTGACCACGGATGAAGAAGAATTTGAAGACAATACAGATGACGAATATATCATTCGGACTTTAGATGATAATAATATGGATAATTTTGGTGTTAGTTATACCTTGTCTACAGACAGTAAATTATCAAGTTTATATGCAACGGTTAAATTGGTAGACATATCAGATGAACTGCGGGAAAACGGCACATTTGTTATGCCTGATTATGTCGAAAAAGATGGTAAGAAGTATTGTGTGATTAAAATATCGGGAACAGCTTTTGATGGGAATCCTTATATTGAAAATATTCAACTATCCAGATATTATATGCAAAGTACCTGGGGCGATGAGTTTAAGGGGATGGAATTTGTTCAAAATATAGATGCGGACAGAAATGTTTACTACTTTAATTATAATAATATCGCCCATTCACATATTACCGATGGAGTCAAAAGAAGTATTTTGCATTATCCTGTTCAGCACCAGGATAAGTCATTTAACTGTTATTCAGCAACACAGGGAGTAAGCTTAAGTAGTAATTATTTGGAGAACCTTGACGTGAATTATGTGTATAGAGCAAATGTCAATCTGCCAAATCTTAAGCATCTTAAGTTTTCAGATTTGTTTGAAAGTTTCAAGGCAAGTGGTGAATGTGATTTGGAAATTTTTGTTGTGCCGGATACTTCGATATTCGGTTTTGATAAAAAAGTCTCGGTTGATTTAACCTATTTAAAAAAATTAAAATTTGTCTATTTTGCTTCGTGTACGGAATTGTCGGGTAACTATAAGGTGTTCGATTCACAGGATTTTTTACGTACACCGGATGGAGTTCAGTACGCTATGAACGAGGATGGAATGACATATAAAATGTATGTTCCGGAAAATGTGACAACTATAAAATTATCTGAAAATACTGGGAGAAAAATCGCTCAAATTTCCGGAGTGGCCGGTTCATACGCAGAGGAATTTGCCGAGCAACAAAATATACCGTTTGTAGCAATTGATGGAAATAAAGAATATGAATGGGAGAAAAAATGTTTTTATGAAAACGAATACATAAGAGTAGAAGGTCTTTTTTGTGAAGAACTGGGTATTGCGAAAAATTTAGTGAGTACAGATGGTGTGATTTCAGATGTGTATTCGGATGAAACAAAGCCAATTGTCTTGCCGTCTGCAAGTGTGACTCCTTCTGTCAATCCATCTCCAACTCCAACGCCAACTGTATCTACAGTTCCGGTTAACGATGTAGAACCTACAGGAAATATAACAGGTGGGAGGAGTGCGAAAGCGGGGACGAGTTCATCCGAAACTTTTGCGACGGGAAATTCAGCAAAGACACAAGAAACATCACTTTACCCTGCTGTATCGGATGTTCGATTGTCAACAAAAGACAATAAGACCATACAGATTGTTTTCTCATCGGTGGGAGGAGTATCCGGTTATGAAATTTTCCGCTCAGAAAAAGAAGAGAGTGGATATCGTGTGATAACCAGCTTGCCGTCAGATATCACAAAGTATGTTGATAGGGACATTAAGCCAAATAAACGGTATTATTATCGCATAAAAACAAAAGGTGGAATGTTAACTGTTGCACAGTCATTTTCTGTCAATGGAATGACGGCGCCGAAAATAAAGATTTCTAAAGGAAAGAAAGGAAAGATAAGATTCTGCCTGATAAAATTAAAAAAATATAAGGGAAGTTATGTAGAGATTTATGTAAAAAAAGGAAAAGGGAGATATAAGAAGATAAAACTGAAAAATAGCCGTATAAAAAAATATAAGGGCAAATTTAAATTAAAACTTAACGTAAAGAAAGTGAAACTTAGGTTTAAGGTGAGAACTTACAAGAAAAAAAGAAAGAAAAAGATTTTCAGTATGTATGCCGCAAAAAAAATAGCAGTATAAAAAGTTTTGTGACAAATATGCTCCAAAGTTGGCAGTGAGGACATCCATGTCGGATTATCGAGAGCAGGAGTGGCTAACCAATATTTCTCTTTATGATATTAAGAGAATTGAAAATGTATTGGTACTATAGAATATGAATGGGGAGTTTGACATGACAACAAGAAAAAAAACAATTTTTTTATGTGGAGCAGCGCTCCTTATTTTGCTGGGGGTGATGCTATACCGGGGACTGGCTGGCAAAGCGCAAAGAGAACGGACGGAAACTCCGATAACCCAGTCTTTGCTTGTCACGGAAGAGGCGGTTTCCGGTGATATCGTTTCCGGTGATACGGTCAGCGGTGATGCGATGACCGAAAAGACCGGCATTTACGAAGCAAAAGGCGGAGAGAGTAAGAAAGGGAAAAAGAAAAAATCGGATTCTACATCGGAACCTGCTTCGAAATCATTACAAAAGAACGATAACTCCGGTAAAAAAAATGCCGGAAATCCTTTGTCAGATACAGAGAAAAAGTCGAATCGTTCTTCTGTGAATGAAAAAAGAAAGGATAAAGCGAAAAAAGAAACGCCATCTGGTAACAGTGGCACGACAGTGCAGTCAGGCGAAAAATCAGAATCAGGCAGTACGTCGATACCTGAAAATACATCGTCTGATAGCAATAAAGTGAAATCCACGGAGAAGCCAAAAGTCTCCTTGATATCTTTTGAAATTCAGTGTCATAGAATCATGAATCATAAAGAACTGTGGAAAGACGGAATTGAGGAAATTATTCCTGAGAATGGCATTTTTTATAGTGGCAGCGTAGACTATGAAGAAGGGAAAAACGTGTATGATTTACTGAAAAAAATATGTAAAGATAACAACATTGCGATGGATAGCAAGTATACACCGATGTATGGAACCTATTATATTCAGGGAATTGGTAATTTATACGAGTTTGACTGCGGTGAGCAGAGTGGCTGGAAGTATTCAGTCAATGGCGATATTCCTAATGTCGGCTGCAGTAGTTATTCAGTAAAAGAAGGGGATGTCATTGTGTTTTTTTATGATTATGAAATCTGACCCAGGTATGTTAAGGAGATAAAAATGGAAGCGTTTGAACGATTACATCCGTTCGTGATTTTAATCTATTATGTCATGGCGGTTGTTTTGATTATATGGATCGGAAGCCCTATGTTATCAGGAATTATCTGGCTCGGCTGCATTTTGGATTACGCCTGTTTTCGTGGGAGGGAAAAAGCGTTCCGGCTGCTTGGCTCAAGTGTTGTGCTTTCCGCCGCCTGCATTTTGGTGAATCCTATTATCAACCATCGTGGTGTGACACTGTATTTTATGTTAGGAGACTGGCGCATTACAAAGGAATCGCTTTTGTATGGAATTAATGTAGCAGGTGTTTTGCTTGCCTCTTTGTTTTTGTTTGCTTGTTTCAGTCACTACATGACTGCTGAAAAAATAATGACATTATGGGGACAGAAATTCTCATCTTTTGCCCTTCTTTTTTCTATGATTTTGAGACTTGTGCCAAAAGCGGGAAAAGATTTCAGAGAGATGACTTCGCGTCTTGGAAATCGTCCGGCGGTGTGGTCGGCTCTCATTGGAATTACGTTGGAGGACTCGATGGAGAGAGGGCTTTCTATGCGAAGCCGTCGATATGGAAGAGGGGAGCGGACGTCCTTTTACAAAAAGAAAATGACACAGACAGATTTTGTTATCCTGTCAATGATTGTTTTGATTTCCGTTGGATCTATCTTATATCTTTGGTTTTATCCTGTAAAAGCGAGGTTTTTTCCTTCTATAAAAATAAATTCCTTGCCATGGTGGCTTTGGGCAATTACGATTCTTTACTACTTTATACCACTATTTTTGCGTGGAAAGGAGGAACTGTCATGGTACTTGTCGAGGCAAACAATTATCGATTCCGCTATCCGACAGAAGAAAGCGACGCCATTCGAATCAACAATTTCAGAATAGAAAAAGGTACCTTCTGTGTGCTGGCCGGTATGTCAGGAAGCGGAAAGACAACTCTTTTGCGTCAGATTTCCGGTAATGTTGGCTGGCAGGGGGATGAGAAGGGAACACTTATCAGCCGCGCGGAACGGTCTGCATATGTCTGGCAGAATCCCGAGGGACAGATTGTGACAGACCGGACAGAATATGAACTCGTTTTTGGGCTCGAAAATGTTGGAATGCCGGGGGAACAGATGCAGAGAAGATTGGCGGAGATGGTTACCTTCTTTGGAATGGAAAGTATGCTGGGAAAAAGCACTATGGCACTCAGTGGTGGTGAGATGCAGACGTTAAATGTTGCAGCGTCAGTTGCAATGAATCCGGATTTGCTGCTTCTGGATGAGCCGACAAGTCAGTTGGATCCGGTAGCATCAAAAAAGATTATTGAACTTCTCAGACAGATTAATGAGGAATTGGGAATTACAATTTTGATTGCAGAACAAAGGCTGGAAGATGTTCTTTTACTTGCGGACAAGATGTTTTTTATGGAAAATGGGGAAATTACAGCAGAGGGAAGTCCCTTGGAAATATGGGAGGGAATGCCGGATCATCTGAGGGCAGATTTTTTTCCTGCCTATGCAGGGCTTGCATGGAAATATGGAAAAAACAAAACCTTATTACTCTCACCTAAGGAGGCCAGAAACTGGTTCGAAAATTCTTACGAACCTAAAGCCGTGTTGCCTGAAAAAGCACAAAACGATAATCAGATAGAGAAAAAGATGGAAGAGATGATTGCCAAAGATATATTTTTTCGTTATGAAAAAAAGAATTCAGATGTTTTGAGGGAGTGTTCATTTTCTTTTCCCTATAATGAGATTATCTGCATTTCGGGTGGGAATGGAAGCGGGAAGACAACGCTGTTGGAAGTTTTGGCAGGAAGGTACCGGATTTACAGGGGGCGGATAAAAAATTTGCCCAAACAAGTGGCAGTTCTTCCGCAACAACCGCGCTATTTATTTATCGAGGATACACTAAAACAAGTGTTTGACTCAAATAAAAAAATTAGAGAGCTGGCTGAGTATTTTGGAATTGACGGTCTGGCGGAGCGGCATCCGGCAGATTTGAGTGGCGGAGAGTTGCAAAGACTTGGTCTGTGCCGGACACTCGCTGAAGAGGCAGCTTGTTATCTGCTTGACGAGCCTACACAGGGACTGGATACTGCGAATAAAAGGTTACTTGGCGAATATCTGAAAAACATGACTCAAGCAGGTAAAACCGTTATTATGGTATCACATGATATGGAATTTGCTGCAGCATATGCACATAAAATGGCACTGATGTTTAAGGGAAATATTGTTGTTGTGGCGGATACAAGAAGTTTTTTTGAAGATAATCAGTTTTACACGACCGGAATTAACCGGATTGCCAGAGGTGTCAGCAGACATATTATTACAGAGGAGGATATTGTTTGTTATGCAGAGAAAAAGAATTGTTAATATTTGTTTTTTAATTCTGATTTTTGCTATTCTCTGGTATGGAATTTTTATTTTAAAGGGCGAGGATTATTATTTAATCAGTATGGCTATTATTATTATTTCACTCCTTGCGTTTTTGCTCTCATTTGAGAAAACTCGTCCCAATGCGGCGATGCTGACGGTGATTGCTTCGCTCTGCGCACTGGGAACGGTTGCGAGAATTGCCTTTTTCTTTCTTCCACAGGTCAAGCCGATTGCGGCAATTGTTATTATTGCCGGCTGTGTGTTTGGCTCGGAAGTTGGATTTGTGACGGGGGCAGTTAGTGCCTTTGTTTCTAATTTTTATTTTGGACAGGGGGCATGGACTCCATTTCAGATGTTTGCGCTCGGAATGATTGGTTTTTTTGCCGGGATATTTTTTCGGAATAGCAGAAATCGTATTGCTATTATGATTTATGGCTTTTTTTCGATTATCATTATTTATGGTGGCGTGGTGGATATTAATACAATTTTTTATGCCGTAGAGAAACCGACATGGAGTGAAGTCGCAGCCATTTATATGACCGGATTACCACTAAATATTACTTTTGGAATTTCTACGGCGGCCTTTCTGTTTCTCTTATATCGTCCAATTATGAGCCGCTTGGAACGAATGAACAAGAAATATCGACTGATTGACAAAGAGTGAGGAAAATAGTATTATATTGTTATATACGCACTATTTTATAACAAGAATGAAATGGAGTATTATAATAATATGAGTAAAGTAGCAATAATTACAGACAGTAATAGTGGAATTACACAGCAGCAGGCAAAGGAACTTGGAATTCAAGTTGTGCCTATGCCATTTTATATTAATGGTGAGACCTATTTGGAAGATATCAGTATGTCTCAGTCTGAATTCTATGGTTTTCTTGAAAATGATGTGGAGGTAATGACTTCTCAGCCGTCGCCGGAGACATTGATGGAGTTGTGGGATAAGACATTAGAAGAGCATGATGAAATTGTACATATTCCAATGTCCAGTGGATTGAGCAGTGCCTGTGGTACGACAACAATGCTTTCGCACGAGGATAAGTATGAGGGAAAAGTGTTTGTTGTTGATAATCAGAGGATTTCCGTTACGCAGAGACAGTCGGCGCTGGATGCCTTGGAATTGGCGAAGAAGGGATTTTCAGGCGAGGAGATTTGCGATATTCTTCTGAGGGAAAAATTTGAATCCAGTATTTATATTATGGTGGATACGTTATCTTATTTAAAAAAGGGTGGACGGATAACTCCGGCTGCCGCAGCAATCGGAACGGTACTTCGTATTAAGCCGGTGCTTCAGATTCAGGGAGAAAAACTTGATGCATTTGCCAAAGTAAAGACATTAAAGCAGGCAAAGTCAACAATGATAAAAGCTATTCATAGAGACTTTGATGAGAGATTCCATGATCCAAAGGGTGAGAACTTTTATATTGAAATTGCCTATACCGCAGATGATACGGAGGCGCAGATTTTCAAAAAAGAAGTAGAAGAGGAATTTCCGGGACATGTTGTCTGGGTGGATCCGCTATCGCTCAGTGTATCCTGTCACATTGGCCCGGGCGCACTTGCGATTGCCATCTCCAAAAAAGTTGATGAGTTGCAGTAAAAATAATTTGTAGGTAAGAAAAAGAAGAGGATACCATTCAGAGAGCGGAAAACTGAACTCAACTTGTTGAGTTGGGGGTTCTGCGACTGAACGGTATCCTCTTCGTTGATTTACACTACAAAAATTATTTTCCTGCAGGTCGCACATAGACATCTTTATCATCAATGTCATCATCTTCAAAATCGTCTTCGAATTCATCGTAATCAAAATCGCCACCGAAATTTGCGTATTTTGGCTTCATGAAATGGTAAACGGCAACAGCAATGGCGACAACAGCTGCCACAGCACCAATAATGGCAAGAACCCAGATAACACAAGATTTGTTTTCTTCTTCAATCTTTTTCTTGTTTAAAAATTCTGCCATTTTTACATTATTTACTAATGTATCAAATTTTCCACTCATATTCATACTTCCTTTCTTTCACGATAGTTTTGATAATATTTTACCACGTTTTACCTCGGATTACTACCGTTTTTTTAAATTTTTTTGAGTTTTGCGAAGGAGGAGCGGAGCTTTCGCTGTCCAAAGCCGTCAAAATTAACGACAACTTCACAATCTGTTCCGAGATTTGTCATAGAGGTGACAGTTCCCACACCGAATTTTGAGTGGGAGACACGGTCTCCGGTCACATATTCCGGGGATGAGTCATTAGCAGGTGTGCTGCCAAATCCCTTTTGGATATAGGGATTATTAGCAAACGGATTTTTTTTGTTTTTCGAATATATACTTGCCTTAGATGACGAGTAATTTTTATTTTGAATCACATGGTTCGAGGGTGGTGCATCTGAAAAATGGACAGGAGCAGGTTTGGGTGTCGCGCCATAGGTCTGTTTTATAAGAAAACGTGGTATCTCATTTATGAACCGGGATGGACGGTTAAAATTTGGTTCACCATTTTTCATGCGCATGTTTGCACTAGTCAGTGTTAGTTTTTCTTTTGCTCTTGTAATGCCCACATAGCAGAGGCGCCGCTCTTCCTCGATTTCGGTTGGATCATCACCGAAAATAGCCATGGAACCCGGAAAGATGCTTTCTTCCATACCGCATATATAAACATTTGGAAATTCTAAGCCCTTAGCACTATGGAGAGTCATGAGAAGTACTTGTTCCGTTTCGTCGGATACGGTATCTATGTCGGCAACGAGAGCAATATCTTCCAATAATTCATTCAGTGTAGGTGTTTCCTCGCACTCGTCCTCATATTGGACAATTTTATCAACAAGAGAACTGATGTTTTCAATTCGGGATTGTGCTTCCACTGTTTCTTCTTCTTCCAAAAGCCGGACATATCCTGTAGTATCTATAATTTCATTTATTAAATCTTCCAGAGAGTAGTTTTCATCTCTTAGTTTAGCTCGAAATAATTCAATTAGACTTACAAATGATGATATTTTTGCTGCGGCGCGTCCGCAGCCGGGAATGTAGTCTGCTTTTGTAAGCGCATCATAAAATGCAATGTTGTTTTCAAAGGCATAGTCAGTAATCCGACCGATTGTTGTCTGACCAATTCCTCGTTTTGGCACATTAATAATTCTCTTTATTGCGATATCATCGGCACTGTTATTGATCGTTTTTAAATAACACAATAAATCTTTAATTTCTTTTCGGGCATAAAAATTGACTGCGCCGATAATTCGATACGGAATCCCTTCCCGGACAAGACTTTCTTCTAAAATACGAGATTGGGCATTCGTCCGATAGAGGATAGCAAAATCCGAATATGCTTTCCCAAAATCTTTTACAGTGCGGCGAATATCATAGATAATTTCACGCGCTTCATCGTAATCCGTGTCGTATCGTCCATAAAAAATGGGGGAACCGTCTTCTTGTTCCGTCCACAGGGCTTTGTCCTTCCGCATGGAATTATTTTTTATCACTTCGTTTGCAGCCTTTAAAATATTTCCGGTAGAACGATAATTCTGTTCCAGACGAATCACTTTTGTGGCTGGAAATATTTTTTCAAAATTTAAAATGTTGTGAATGTTTGCACCGCGGAATTTGTAAATGGACTGGTCGTCGTCACCAACGACACAGAGGTTCTGGTAGCGTGAGGCGAGCAGACTTAAAAGTGCAAACTGCGCTGTGTTGGTATCCTGGTACTCATCAACTAAAATAAATTGAAACCGGTTTTGGTAGAATTCCAATACGTCTTTGTGCTCACGAAACAGCTGTACTGTGAGCATAATCAAATCATCAAAGTCCAGTGCATTATTGTTCTTTAACCGCTTTTGGTATTCGATGTAAACTTTGCCGAAAATCTTTTTGTTATATTCCTTTGCTACTTCATCGGCATACTGCACCGGGTTTTTCAGTTCATCTTTCGCGGAAGAGATTGCGTTCAAAAAGGTTCGTTCGCGGTATTTCTTCGTGTCAATATTCAGATGTTTACAGATGTCTTTCATCAGAGTTTTCTGGTCATCGGCATCATAAATAGTGAAATTGCGGTCATAACCAATATAGTCGATGTATCGGCGCAAAATCCGTACACAGGTGGAGTGGAAGGTGCTTACCCAGATACTTTGAGCCCCAAAGGAAACACTATTATCCACACGCTCGCGCATTTCGTTTGCTGCCTTATTGGTAAAAGTGAGAGCCAGAATGTTGTAGGGATTGACATCGTGCTCCTCAATCAGCCATGCAATTCGGTGTGTGAGAACTCTTGTTTTTCCGGAACCGGCTCCGGCCAGAATAAGAAGAGGTCCCTCAAAGTGAAGAACCGCCTCTTTTTGTTTGTCATTTAAACCAGCTAATAAATCTTTCATAAATAATTATTTCTCCTTTGCATCCTCAGTATTTGAAAGTGTTTCATCGATCAATCGCTCTACCAATTGCTTTTTCAAATAGGCGTCAAAACTGAGCAGACAGATAAAGGCAAAGCGGGAGAGAAATTCGGATTCCTCTTCATTTTTTACGTTCGGAAACAGATTCTGCGAGTGCTTGTAACGACGCAGAATTTCTTTTGTGATATTGTCGGTTTGTATACGTTCCATGCGGAAAATCGCTGCATAAATATCTTCGATGGACATATCTTTGGAGTGACCGTCATAGAACATCTCCGTGAGCGGTGTAAAAAGTTTTTGTATGTCATTCATAGAAAGTGTGCTCTTAAAATAATACAAAAAAATTAATAGATTCATGTGCTCTTTGGAGTATTTTTTCTTTATCGGAGGTGGAAGAATATCATTCTTTGTATAATTGTTGATCATGGTTTTGGTGAGAATCTTCTCGTCGTCGTTTCGCTTACAGGCAGCGAGATGTTCATTCATGAATGTCGTAACCTGATCCATATAAAGGTCGATATTCGGAATGTCTTCCGGATTAATAAAGTCGATTTCGTTTAATTTGCGTATAATATCTAAAATATTTTCTTCGTTTGCTGATTCCATGATACCCCTCATTTCTGAACAGTAATTTAGTTGCATATAAATAACAGTATAACGGATTTTGAGGAGTAAATCAACTGTTATTGAAGTTTTAAAAACCATATGATATAATATAATGGCTTTTTTGAAATAGCAGATTAGGGAAAAGGAAAGATTTGAATGAAAAAAAATGAATGTTATGAGGGTGAAGTGCTCTCATTAAAATTTCCAAATAAAGGTATGGTAGCGGTTGATGGTGAAGAGAAGCCGGTAATTGTGAAAAATACTTTGCCGGGACAGCAGGTGCGCTTTCAGGCTAAAAAGACCGGGAAAGCTCCGACCGGAAATTTATTGGAGGTTTTAACACCGTCCCCCTTAGAGAATCAGACGCCGCCATGTTCGCATTTTGAGGCTTGCGGTGGCTGTTCCTATCAGACAATGGATTATGAAAATCAGAGAAATCTTAAACTGACACAGGTAAAGAATCTTTTGGAGGCGGTATTTCCGGATTTTCCTCTGGATGATTGTCTTGCAAGTCCGTGTGAGTGGGAATATCGCAATAAGATGGAATTCTCTTTCGGAGATGAGTACAAAGAAGGTCCTCTTTCACTGGGGCTTCACAAGAGAAACAGTTTTTATGATATTGTTCCGGTATCGGAATGTCAGATTGTCGATGAAGATTTTAGAAAAATCCTCTCAGTGACGATTGATTTCTTTCGGGAAAAGGAGATACCTTTTTACCACAAGATGCGTCACGAAGGAATCTTGAGACATCTGTTGGTGCGCAAGGCATGGAAGACAGGACAGATTCTGGTCTGTCTTGTGACGACATCTGAGTGGGGGCTCTCACAAGAGGGCGGAGAAGACAAGGCTGGATGCGAGATTTTATCTGAATACAAGGATACTCTGCTTGGATTAGAGTTAAATGGCAATTATGCAGGAATACTCCATATGGAAAATGACCGACTTTCCGATGTGGTTCAGTCTGATTACACGACGATTCTTTATGGCCAGGATTATTTTTATGAGGAAATTCTGGGACTATCGTTCAAGGTGTCGCCGTTCTCCTTTTTTCAGACGAATTCAGCCGGGGCAGAGGTGCTGTATGAATTGGCACGTGAGTACATCGGTGATATTGAGGGAAAAGTGGTTTTTGATCTATACAGCGGAACAGGTACGATTGCGCAGGTGCTTGCGCCGGTGGCAAAGAAGGTTGTGGGAGTTGAGATTGTGGAGGAGGCTGTTCTTGCAGCACGGGAGAATGCGGCACGCAATGGACTTTCCAACTGTTATTTTCACGCCGGTGATGTGCTAAAGGTGATTGATGAACTGCAGGAAATTCCGGATACTATGGTATTGGATCCTCCACGGGAGGGAATTCACCCAAAAGCAATCACGAAAATATTGGAATTCGGCGTGGAGCGGATTGTGTATATTTCCTGTAAGCCGACTTCTCTTGCGAGGGATTTGGAAGTGTTTTTGGAATATGGTTACCGTCCGGTGAAGGCAAAGTGCGTGGATATGTTTCCGTGGACAAGAGGGATTGAGACTATAGTAGAATTAGAGCGGAAACGGTGATGATATGAGAGCGCACAAGGCGATGTTCCGATATGTGGAGGATATTCTCTACAGTTATGACAGAAGAAAAGGAAATAAAAGTAAAAATAAAATAGCATATGACCGGTATGCCCATACGGTACGGGTATATCAGTGGATGATTCGTATTACAAACCGATTAAAGGATGATTCTTTAGATATTGAATCTTTAAAAATTGCGACAATTTTTCATGATGTAGGCTATGGTAACAGCGATTCCGAGGAGGACCACGCAAAGAGGAGCGCGGCAATCTGCAGGGATTATCTGGAACGGCGGGAGTATAGGCCGGATCAGATTGATTTTATTTGTTATCTGATTGAAGAACATTCAAACAAAAAATTATTCCACGAAAAAAGTACCCCGACGGAACTGGTTGTTCTCATGGAGGCGGATATGCTTGATGATACCGGAGCAATGGGCATAATTCTTGATGCGTGGATTGAGTCAAAAGAGGACAATCCGAGTTTTGAGACGGTTTGCCGTCATTTTGAGAAATATACATACCGCCACATGAAGCAGATGGAATTCGTCACAGCGCCCGGTAAGCAGTTTTGGCATGAGAAGAGAAAACTTGTGTATGAATTTTTGCGGCAGTACAAAAGAGACTTGGGTGATTTGCGGTAGTAGCATTATGCTATAGTCTGATTGCTCTTAAAAGTACAATAAAATCTTTTGTTTAGTGGCTTGTTTTCTGTGACGCTCAGGTGAAAATCCTGCAGTATTTCGCATGTCATTGGTATTGTTTTTTGAAATATTGACATGAGGCTCTGATTTGTTTTTGAAGCATATTTTTTTGGCCGCAAATTGAGCATATGACCTTCCAGTTCATCATAAAACATGGATAAACGCATAATGAGACGGATGATAAAACGTCTTGGTGTATTGCCGCAGGTAAACAGCCATTTATAAAAACGCATACCATAAAGTGCCTCTTTTATCTTTTTTTTCGATAAACCAAAAGGGGTATATGCTTTTTCGATTGCGCTGATGACATCGGCGTTGTTATGGATTAATTTCCAGACAGGGTGATAAATCGGTTTCAGACCATCTTTTTGCATCAAATAGCGGTCGAATTCATTTTCGATGGCGAGGTGATTGTATCCCGGTTTTTGGGACATAGGGATAACATAACTGTGGCATTCGCTATCCAGCATAAAGTGGCAAATAAATCCGAGCGTATACGCATATACGCCGGAATTTGTGCCTTCTTTTTGCAAAATGGGAAGAATTTGCTCTAAATATTCGTTAAATGGTTGGCTGTGTTGTCGATATCCCAATTGATTTGTGCGCAATTTCAGCATTGGATAATAAAAGAAGAGAAAATCGGGTCCTTGAAGTCCGGCGCGAAATTCCTTTTGGTGTCTGTGTATCATGACCTGTAATTCTTTTGGGAGATGTTTGGCAACCTGTTTTCCAAAAGATTCATGAGTGTATATACATGGCATAATAGAATTCTCCTCTTTTTTTTAAATATCAACTATGATAAAATATCAACGATACTTATTATTATATCAAATTTTTTGAAAAATATAAAGGATGTATTCAATGAAAAAAATAAAATGGATTACGAAAACGAATACTTTGCCGACTATTCACGAGAATATTTCAATGGATGGAGTGCCATATTTGACTTTTCCAATTTTGGAAAAGTATGATGTAAGACATGGCTTTTCTACACGTTTGGGAGGGGTGAGTGAGGGGGACTGCGCTACTATGAATCTCAGTTTTCATCGCGGTGATAACAGGAGTGATGTTATGGAAAATCATCGTCTGTTTGCCGCTGCCGTTGGATATGATGAGAAAAATCTTGTGTTGAGTGATCAGATACATGATACTGTGATACGTCGGGTGGATGCATCGGATTGTGGCAAAGGAATTATCCGGGACTCTGATATTATTGGAGTTGATGGATTAATGACGGATGATGAAAATGTTGTTCTCATGACTTTTTTTGCGGATTGTGTGCCGTTGTTTTTCTATGATAAAAAGAATCGTTCCATAGCGGCCAGCCATTCGGGATGGCGGGGAACTGTTGCGCGGATGGGAGAAGTGACGGTGGAACATATGAGAGAAGAATTTGGAACTGTTCCGGAGGATATTGTGGCGGTTATTGGACCTTCCATTTGTCGGTTGTGTTATGAGGTCAGCGAGGATGTGGCAGAGGACTTCATGAAAGAGTTTAAAAAGATACAGTGGAGTGAATTGCTTAGTCAGTCTGAAAAACAGAAAGAGGAGAATAAATATCAACTTGATTTGTGGCGAGCCAATGAACTTGTTTTGAAGGAGGCGGGGATACCTGAAGAGCAGATTCAGACTAGTAATGTATGTACTTGCTGCAATCCGGAGATTTTATTTTCTCATCGTGCCAGTCACGGAAAAAGAGGAAATCTGGCAGGTGTAATAACATTAGGGGGGATTCGATGAATCAACAAAATCAGAGAAATTATCAAAGAGAATTAGATGCGCTTATTCTGAGCCTGAATGGCGAAAAGAAGAAATTATTTCTTCACTGCTGCTGTGCACCTTGCAGCAGTTATGTGTTGGAATATCTGCATACTTTTTTTGATATTACCATTTTTTTTTACAATCCTAATATTACAGAGGAGCCGGAGTATAGAAAACGAAAAGAAGAGTTAAAGAGATATCTGCAGGAAGTTCCCTTCGGCAAGGAAATTCACTGTGTGGATGCTGACTATGAGCCGGAAAAGTTTTGGGAACTTGCGAGAGGGCATGAAAATGATCCTGAGAGAGGAGAGAGATGCCGGCTTTGTTTTACTCTTCGCCTTACGAAAACTGTTGAACTAGCCCGCCGGGGTAATTATGATTACTTTTGTACTACACTTTCTATCAGTCCTCATAAAGATGCTGCGCTTCTTATGAGAATTGGAGAATATTTGGCGGAGGAATATGGAATTTCATATTTGCCGTCTGATTTTAAAAAGAAGAATGGGTACAAGCGGAGTATTGAACTTTCTGCAAAACATAATCTCTATCGCCAGGATTATTGTGGATGTGTATTTTCCAGAAGAAAAAAATAAGAGGTTTTTCGGGACTGCTTTATGAAGCAGTCCCGAAACATCTTATTTTTTTAATTAGCGCTTACTAGTGTCCATTTTTGGCAGTCACCGCCCCAGAAATTCCACTGGTTAATGTTACCGCCGGACTCAGTGCTCCAACCGTATACGTCCAAACCGGAGGCACAACTGGAGGCTCTTGTCAAGATAGCATAAGAACCGTCAGACTGTTTCTCGAGTTTGAATTGCTGATTAGTAGAACCTTTGTAGGTGTACTGTAAAATGTTTGTTCCGTCTGCTGACTTTGCACCGGCAACATCGACACATTTGCTATATCCGGTAGCACCGGTCAAAATGTGGTAATAACCATCGCCATCTGAAACAAGTTTAAATTTCTGAGCATCACATCCATTATAACTCCACTGTTGGATGTTAGCACTGTTCGCTGTGCTGCCATCTGCTACATCCATATACAGACCGGAGAATACATTCTTGATGTAGTAGGTACCGCTCAGGTCTGAACTGGATGAACTGCTGCTTGACAGGTCGGCTGTTTTGCTTCCCCAGATTGTTTCATCGTTGCTGCCAATCAAACTGAATGTCATGCGTTCTGTATGAGAAGATGACTCATCTTTCTGCTTGAAGAACACACCTTTGTAAGTAACACCGCCGATTACCATCTTGCAATAATAGGAACCCGATGTATAGCTCCATGTTCCACTGACATCACCGGTAATTGTTCCATCACTGTTGAGCTGTACAGAAGATGTGGTAAGCATTCCTACGTTGGAAGTAGAGACGCTCGTTCCGTGATTGACAAATTCATAAGTACCAGTCATGTCTGAAGTGCTATAACCACTGGAGGAGATTGTGCTGCCAAGATATTCATAGACAGCAGTTACCGGCCAGTTGTCTTCATTCAGAAATTGCTGGTGTACGCGAACTTCATGATATTCCGTTCCGCCATTAAATCTTGTGTGATTTACCAAATACATCTGTCCGTCTGTGTCAATCATAGCAGAGTTATGACCTGCTGATTTGTAACCGACAGAAAGGGTGGAAAGGTCATAATTTCCCATTACCTTAATTCCGCGTGTTGTCTGATCAACGGAAGAAGAGGAGAATACTGCCTCGTTTCCTGCTGCATCAACATAAGTGCCGTTAATGGTCTTAGAGCGATACAGTCGCATGTGATAGCCGCCATCTACACCAAGCCAGCCGTAAGTTACATACAGATAGTAATATTTGCTTGCGCTGTCATACAGAATATATGGTGCCTCACCTGATTTTGCGTAACCACCTGCAATTTTCTTTCCGAAATATGCGTCTGTATTTCCACTGCTGGAACCCGGATATTTTGGCTGACCGGTCTTTAGGTCAATCTGAAGAATATAAATACCGCCGGACCAGGAACCATAAGTCATCCACAGATTTCCGCTGGCATCAAAACGAAGATTCGGATCGATGGCATTCGGGAAAAGCGTGTTGTTGAATGAGCCGCTGCTTGTGAACCATCCGCTTCTTGTGCCGGAAAGTGTTCCGTCATCAATAAGAGCCTGGATGTTTGTGTTTTTGTAAGACGTATTTACCGTCTTTGTTCCGAGATCAGAAGTAGTAGTTACATTGTTGTCAGAACTGGTAAATCCGGAATAAACAATTGTGTCCACATAAGAATATGGTCCGGTTACGGATTTGGATACGGCGTATCCGATACAGGAACGTGTCGCAGTAGAAGAGGTGCAGTAGTACATCATGTAGGCACCTGTACTTCCATCGTTCCATACATAACTGGAATTGTACACAACGTCCGGAGCCCAGACTGCGTAGCCGCCGGAACAGTCACTGTCGTTATATCCTGCCCAGGCAAAGGAAGATGCCAAAGCGTCTTCTAAGGCTTCTCCGGAAGAAACACTACCACTGCTGCCGCCGCTTGCTTTTATGAGATTCCATTTCTGGCAGTCGCCGCCCCAGAAATTCCACTGGTTGATGTTACCGCCGTCTTCGCTGCTCCAGTTGTAGACATCCAGACCGGATTTGCAGCCGCTGGCATTGGTCAAAATCGCATAAGAGCCATCTGCTTGTTTTACAATGCGATATTTCTGCATTGTGCCGCCCCAGTATTCCCACTGAAGAACATTGGTACCATCACTTGAACTTCCGCTGTCAATATCTACACAACTCTTGTAGCCGGAAGCTCCTGTAAGAATGTAGTAGTAGCCATCACCGAGAGAAACAAATTTGAATTTTTGTGCATCGGAACCGTTGTACGACCACTGTTGAATATTGGTTCCATTGTCGGAAGAACCATTGACTACGTCCAAATAAAGTCCGCTGTACTTATTCTGGATGTAATAAACGCCTTCCACATTTTCGCTTGCATAGAGGCTTGTGTTGTCATAGCCTTGAGTGCCGAGTGCGCTCCAGTTTCTGAGATCTGTCGAGTACGCCTGTGCCATGTGTGAGCCAAAGATGTAATATTTGCTTGTACTGCTGTCATAGTAGACAGAAGGGTCATGGACAGAAATCCTCGTGGTGCTTGAAGTTGTAGAGGAACTGGCTGCTGCCTGTGCAGCAGGTGCGCTGACAAACATCATAGCGGTTGCTGTTGCAAGAGATAGAGTGAGTGACATAACCTTCCGTGCTAAGTTATGACCTCGCTGTAAATTGAGTTTCATAAAATAACTCTCCTTTCTTTGATAAAAATCACGGTCATTTTGAATATGAAAGTTGACAAAAAACGACAGATTTTTGACGGTTTTTCATATCCGATTACACTTTAAACATAACACCTTGGTGAAAAAAATACAATATAAAAGTTGGTTTTGAGAAAAAGTTTGGCGGTTTTACACAAACAAAAATGGCGGGTTTTAGAGAAAGTGAACAAAAAACCTTAAAAGAACCTTAAAAAAACCTTAAAAAAACCTTAAAAGAACCTTTAAATTTATGTGGTTTGACTGCTTTGCGCTCGCGTGTTACAATGAAAAACAAACATGTATATATAAGGAAAGAAGTGAAAAAAATGCTATCAAATTATCATACGCATACAACGCGTTGTCACCATGCAGTGGGTACAGACAGGGAATATGTGGAGGCGGCTATTCAGGCAGGGTATCAAGTTCTTGGCTTTGCGGATCACTGTCCGTGGGTGTATCCCTCCGGTTTTGTGTCTGGAATTCGTATGACTCCGGAAGAGGTGCCGGATTATTTTGAGTCTCTGACGGGACTCCGCGAAGAATACAAAGAAGATATTCGTATTTATATTGGTTTCGAAGCAGAATATACGCCGGAATTAATCCCTGCACAGGATAACCTTCTTGCCGATTATCCGCTGGATTATTTGATTCTCGGGCAGCATTTTCTCGGCGTCGATGATGCAATGCCATACACCGGACAACCGACCGACAGCGTCAGCTTTTTGGGTGATTATGTGGATAGTGTGATTGAGGGAATGAAAACGGGGCGTTTTTTGTATCTGGCTCATCCGGATTTGATTCATTTTGTCGGGGAGGATGCGGCGTACGATTTTCATATGGAAAGACTTTGCCGGGAAATGAAGGAGATGGATGGAATTTTAGAACTTAACATACTGGGGGTGGCGGATCAGAGGCATTATCCGGTAGAGCGTTTCCTGGAAATTGCGGGTAGTGTGGGCAATCGTTATATCCTGGGAGTGGATGCACATGCTCCGGAGCAGTTATTGAATCGACGAGCAATTGAAAAATCTGAAAAACTCTGTGAAAAATATGGCATCAACCTTATCGATGGGCTTGATTTAATGTGAATTCAAAAAAATCACATTATTTTAAAATAAAAAAAGGATTTTCCTTTTTTGTGTTGTAATATCTTAATGTATGGACTTTAATTGTCGTTTGTTCGACAGAAATCAGGTGTATATGACAATTCGTGAAGAACTGGAAAAAAGAGAACATGATATACTCAGTGAGTATGCGGCATTTAGCGATGAGTCGCAAGGGCGTGATATATATGAGGAACCTTGCGATTTGCGTCCTGTCTATCAGAGAGACAGGGATCGGATTCTTCATTCTAAATCGTTTCGGCGACTGAAGGGGAAGTCTCAGGTTTTTTTGGAACCGGATGGGGATCATTATCGCACGAGAATGACTCACACTCTTGAGGTGTCACAAAATGCGAGAACAGTGGCCAAAGCGCTTCGGCTCAATGAAGATTTGACAGAGGCAATTGCGCTGGGACATGATTTGGGACATACTCCTTTTGGACATGCGGGAGAGCGAGAGTTAAACCGTATTTATCCGGAAGGATTTCGGCATCAGATGCAGAGTATCCGCGTGGTGGAAAAGTTGGAAAAAAATGGACGCGGATTGAATCTGACCAAAGAGGTGAGGGATGGAATACTCAATCACTCTACAGCAGGGAATCCGTCCACACTGGAGGGGAAGATTGTCCGTATATGTGATAAAATTGCTTATGTGAATTCTGATATTGATGATGCTATAAGAGGGCGTGTTATTCAAGAGAATGATCTTCCTAAAGAATATACCCAAGTTCTTGGTGACACACTGAGAGAACGGCTGAATACTTTGATACATGGTATTATTACAAGCAGTGTGGGGAAAAATGATATTATACTACCGGATGAGATGCAAAAGGCTCTTGCCGGTCTGCGCAAATTTATGTTTGAAAATGTATACATCAATTCTGTTGCTAAGACCGAGGAGGGAAAGGCGCAGTATATGATTGAGCAGTTATATGATTACTATACCAATCATGTAGAAAAATTGCCGGAGGAATACATAAAACGAATTTGGGAATTGGGTGAACCCGTAGGGAGAACGGTCTGTGACTTTATTGCCGGTATGACAGACCGGTATGCGGTCATGAGATATCAGGACATAGCAATTCCACGTACATGGTCGGTTATGTAAAAAAAGAAATAGGAGAAAATATGTATTACGGAGAAGACTTTGCAGAAGAAGTCAGAAGTCGGAGTGATATCGTCGATGTTATTTCTTCTTATGTTAATTTGAAAAGGACAGGAAGCAATTATGTCGGATTGTGTCCTTTTCACAATGAAAAAACTGCCTCTTTTTCTGTCAGCCCCGGAAAACAAATGTATTATTGTTTTGGCTGTGGCGCTGGTGGAAATGTTTTTACTTTCTTGATGGAGTACGAAAATCTCACTTTTGTCGAGGCGTTGGAGCGTTTGGCGGAGAATGCCGGCATGGAGTTGAAGGGAACAGAGAATTCCGATGCTGACAGAAAGAAAAGAAACCTGAGGGATTCCGTGTTAGAGGTCAATAAAATGGCGGCGAACTATTATTTTGCCAAGTTGAAATCTGAGCGGGGCAGGGTAGGTTATGAGTATTTGACAGGTCGTGGACTGAAACCGGAGACGATTGTTAAGTTCGGCCTTGGTTTTTCTGACAAAAGTAGCGGAGAACTTTATCGTGTCATGAAACAAAAGGGATACAAGGATGATGTTCTCAAAGAGACAGGACTTTTTACTTATGATGACAGGGGAACCTACGATAAATTCTGGAATCGTGTCATGTATCCGATTCTTGACAGGAGTAAGCGCGTTATTGGGTTTGGGGGCCGGGTTATGGGAGATGCAAAACCCAAGTACTTGAATTCGCCGGAGACAATTGTATTTGATAAGAGCCGGAATCTTTATGGACTAAATTTTATCCACGGTAGACAGGAGAATGGAATGATTGTCTGCGAGGGGTATATGGATGTGATAGCGCTGCACCAGGCGGGATTTTCTAATGCGGTTGCATCGTTGGGGACTGCGCTCACGAGTCAGCACTGCAGCCTGCTCAGGAGATATACGGAACTTGTGTATCTGTGCTATGACAGTGATGCGGCCGGTGTCAAAGCTGCCATGCGTGCGATACCGATGCTGAAAGAGGCGGGGATTCGGGTGAAAGTTATTGATATGAGGCCCTATAAAGATCCGGATGAATTTATGAAAGGATTATCGGCAGAAGAATTTAAAAAGCGAATTGCGAATGCGAAGACGAGTTTTTTCTACGAAGTGGATCAGATGAAAGAGCAATTTGATATGAATGATCCGGAATCGAAGACGCAATTTATGAATGAGGTGGCAAAAAAATGTTTAACCTTTGATAATGAGATTGAAAGAAATAATTATATAGACGCTTTTTCGCGAGAATACAGTGTGAGAACAGAAGACTTTCGCAAACTGGTAGCTTATCATAGTGCAAAGATGGTTGGCATAGATTATGACAAGAGGTATCGTGAACGTAAACAGAGCAGGCAGGAACATGGAGAGGATGGCATTGCGAAAAGTCAGGGGATTTTTCTTACCTGGCTGTCTAATCGGCCGGAACTGTTTGAAAAAACCAAAGACTATATTTCGGAAAAGGATTTTATTGATGAACCGTATCACCGGGTTGCGGAACTGATGTATGAGCAATACAAAAAAGATGGACAAGTTCAGCCGGCAGTTATTATCAGCAAGTTTGAGAGCAAGGAAGAACAGTCTTTAGTGGCGGGGCTGTTTAACAAAGAGTTAAAGGAAATCTCAAGAGAGGAAGAACAGAAGAAGGCGCTGAACGAAGTGATACGCAATATAAAAAAATACAGTCTGGATTATCGAAGTCGAAATGTGACCGATATGAAGGAACTACAAGAATTGGTTAATGAGAAAAAAAGACTGCAGGAATTGCGGGTTTTATAAGAATGGAGGACAACATGGCTAAAAAAGACGCAAATGGAAAGGATGCTATCATGGAAGAACAACAGAAAATGCTGGAGCTGCTCAGTCAATTGGTGGAGATGGGCAAAAAAAATGACAACATTCTTGGTTTTGAAGAAATCGATAAGCTTTTTACTGAGAGTGGGATTGAACTCGATGCTGAAAAGACAGAGAAGATATTCGAATATCTGGAGAATAAGGGTGTTGTAGCAATGATTCCGGACACGGATGCTGATGATGCAATTATTCTGGATGTAGATGATGAGCCTACAGAGGAGGAACTGGAGAACATCGAGATGGCAGTTCCTGAGGGAATTAGTATTGAAGATCCAGTTCGTATGTATCTGAAAGAAATTGGTAAAGTACCTCTTTTGACAGCAGAAGAGGAGAAAAAACTTGCTATGCGTATGGAAGAAGGAGATTCTGAGGCAAAGAAGAAACTGGCTGAGGCAAACCTTCGTCTTGTTGTCAGTATTGCAAAACGATATGTTGGCAGGGGGATGCTGTTCCTTGATTTGATTCAGGAAGGAAATTTGGGATTGATTAAGGCTGTCGAAAAATTCGATTATCGTAAGGGTTACAAATTCAGCACATATGCGACCTGGTGGATTCGACAGGCAATTACCCGAGCAATTGCCGATCAGGCGAGAACAATCCGTATTCCTGTTCATATGGTTGAGACAATTAATAAGCTGATACGTGTACAGCGTCAGCTGCTCCAGGAATTGGGACGTGAGCCGTACCCGGAAGAAATTGCCGAGAAAATGAATCTTCCGGTAGATCGTGTAAGAGAAATTCAGAAAATCTCTCAGGAGCCGGTTTCACTTGAAACTCCAATTGGTGAAGAAGAGGATAGTCATTTAGGTGATTTTATCCAGGACGATAATGTTCCTGTTCCGGCAGAGGCGGCTGCTTTTACACTTTTGAAGGAACAGTTGGTTGAAGTTTTAAGTACCCTGACGGATAGAGAACAAAAAGTACTCAGACTTCGCTTTGGGCTTGATGATGGTCGGGCGAGGACTCTTGAAGAAGTGGGAAGAGAATTCGATGTAACCAGAGAGCGTATCCGACAGATTGAGGCGAAAGCACTTAGAAAATTACGTCATCCTAGTCGAAGCAGAAAATTAAAAGATTATTTGGATTAATGGGGTTTGTGGAATGGAATTAAGCAGAAGACTTCAAATGAATGCTGATTTTGTTCCTGCCGGTTCTGTGGTTGCGGATGTTGGTTGTGATCATGGATATGTTTCAATTTATTTGGCAGAGAAGAAAAAATGCCGTTGTATTGCCATGGATGTTCGCAGAGGACCATTGGAAATCGCCGAGAAGAATATAAAAAAATTTCATTTAGAATCCATGGTAGAATGTCGGTTAAGTGATGGTCTGCACAACCTTATGCCGGGCGAAGTTGATACGTTAGTAATCGGTGGAATGGGAGGGATGCTTATGAGTCGCATTCTGTCTGAGAAGCCGGATGTTTTGCAAGATGTCAGCAATTTGGTTTTGCAGCCGCAGTCGGATTGGAAAGAAGTTAGAAGAACTGTACACAAAAGTGGTTTCTATATAAAAAAAGAAGCCTGCGTTTTGGATGGTGGAAAGTTTTATTTAGCAATTCAAGCTGTCAGAGGCGAAGAAATTGAGCTGTATAATGATGCGGAATATTGTTTTGGCCGTTATCTTTCCCACATGCGGGACATGTGTTTTTTAGAATATCTAAAAGGTGAAAAGAAGACATGTGAGACAATTTTACAGTCACTGGCAGGAAAAACTGGAGAGAGTGTGAAAGTTAGAGAACAAGAACTGATGCAAAGACTTGAGTGGATGGAAGAATTGCTATAAAAGAAGGGAGAAGGGTATGCAGATTGTTTTAGAAAATAAAAGGGTGGAATGTGATGAGGGGACAACGCTCTATGAGCTGAGCCGAAAATATCAAAATGAATATCCTCATCCGATTATAGTGGCGAAAGTAAATGGGGTTATTCAGGAGTTGTATCACACGGTTGTTCCAGATAGTCAGGTGGAATTCTGTACAACAGCAGATAAGGATGGGCATCGTGCATACATACGTGGTCTGTCTATGATGTTGGTAAAAGCGCTCTATAAAGAATTATCATTAGAGGGAATGGAAGGCGTTACTATCGATTATTGCCTTGATACAGGCTATTTTTGCCGGCTTCAGGGAAATGTTGCATTAGATGAAGAA
>CAMVIN010000019.1 GCA_947167565.1 uncultured Clostridia bacterium
GAATGACAAGAAGAAGCAGTTCTATGAGATTGTTGATAACCTGATGCGGTTTTATTTTACTTTTATTTTTGGAAGGGCAGGAACGATTACCAGAATTGGTTCGGAGCAGTATTTTAGAAGAAATATTGAGGAGCAGTTGGAGCAGTTTATTAGCAGAAGATTTGAAGGACAGGTACTCCAGTATTTTCACCGAATGGCGGTGAATGGTCATTACCCGGACATTGAGGATTTCGGATGTTATTGGTATGATGATCCTGTGTCAAAAACTAATGGAGAATTTGACTGTGTGCTGAAGCGAAAGGGAAATATATATGATTTTTATGAATGTAAATATTTTGACAGGGAGATGACATGGGAAGAATGTGAACAGGACAAAAAACAACTACAGAATGTACAGGGAATACAGGTTTCCGGTATCGGATTTATCTGTACCGGAGGGTTTTCTTTTGAAACAACTTCGGACGAATATGTCTTGCTGGAGGGAGAAGGATTGTATTGCCCGATCACAAACACGAGAGGAGAATATCTATGAAAGCAGAAAAACTAGCAGAAATCATTGGAGCAGATTTTTACACGGGAGTACCGGATTCTCAGTTAAAGGCACTGTGTAATTATCTGATGAATACTTATGGGATTGACAAAGAGCATCATGTGATTGCGGCGAACGAGGGAAATTGCGTGGCTCTGGCGGCCGGATACCACTTGGCAACGGGAAAAGTGCCGGTCGTGTATATGCAGAACAGCGGAGAAGGGAATATTATCAATCCGGTTGCCTCCTTGTTGAGTGACAGAGTGTATGCGATTCCTATGATTTTTATTATTGGATGGCGGGGGGAGCCGGGGGTGCATGATGAGCCACAGCACATTTATCAAGGCGAAGTTACAATAAAGCTTCTTGATGACATGGATATTGAATCGTTTGTGATCGGAAAGGAGACGACGACTGAGAAAGTTGCAGAAAAGATGGAAGAATTCCGGGATATTCTCGCAAGAGGGAAAAACGTCGCTTTTGTCATTCGGAAAGGTGCCCTGACGTATGACGAAGATGTTATCTATGAGAATAACTATCAAATGTCGCGTGAAGAAATTATTCGTCGCTTGGTGAAGGTGACAGGGGAGGATCCGATTGTATCAACGACAGGGAAAGCCAGCAGAGAACTTTTTGAGGTTCGGGCTGAAGGCGGGCAGAGTCACGAGTATGATTTCCTGACGGTTGGTTCGATGGGGCATACATCTTCGATTGCTCTCGGCATTGCGTTTCAGAAACCAAATACAAAAATCTGGTGTTTGGATGGTGACGGCTCAATGCTTATGCACATGGGGGCGATGGCGTTGGCAGGAACCAATGCGCCAAAGAACCTGGTTCACGTTGTAATCAATAACGGGGCACATGAGACAGTGGGCGGCATGCCTACAGTGGCCGAGAACATAAATTTAGTGGATATGGCTAAAGCGTGTGGGTATCCGAATGCAGTTTGTGTCAAGTCTTTTGCTGAACTGGACAGAGAACTAAAGACTGCAAAAGAACGTGAGGAGTTATCGTTTATTGAAGTAAAATGTGCGATTGGTTCAAGAGCTGATTTGGGCAGACCAACGACATCAGCAAAAGAAAACAAGCAAAATTTTATGAAGTTTTTGAGGAGGATATAAAGGGGGAAAGAAGTTATTCCGATATACTTATAAATAGAGTACTGATACACAAAACAAGAGTACATCTGTGCCTTTTTTCAAGGTATAATTAACAGTAATAAACTAATGATTCGAGGTGTTGGACGATGGCGGTTGATACTGTTAGTATGGGAAAAAGGCTTCGGAATATTCGTGAAGAAAGTGGCATGAGACAGCGGGAATTTGCAAAAGAGATCAATGTTTCGCAGCAGACATTAAGCAGGTACGAGAATGGACAGTCGGTGATTCCGTATGAAGTGCTGATAAATGTTGTGGATAAATTTGATGTTTCTGTGGAATATGTATTGGACATGGAGAGCAAGGGAATTTCACCGGAAGAAAAGCGGATTATTGATTATTTTCGCAATATTAATGATTCTATCAAACCGCATATCAAAGGAATTCTGAAGAAAATTATGGAGGAATTTCCGAATGATGTATGGAGTCTGAGTGGAGAAGATGGCAATCAGGGAAATGCATAGGCTACATAGGAGAGTGTGTGTGATGAAATATTTGATAGCTTGTTGCGATGATGACAGTGAGGCGTTAGAGCAACTGAAGGAATTTTTTGCCGAATTGAACCTGAGTATGCGGTCAGAAGATGTGTATGAAGTGGATTATTGTTTGATGGGAAGGGAACTTCTCAAGAGGTATGAGAGCGATTCTACACCATACGATATGCTTATCTTGGATTTAGAGTTGGGGGACTGCCACGGTTTGGAGCTGGCTCGGGAGATTAGGCGATATGACAGAGAAGTATTGGTGATGTTTTTGACCGGTTATCCGCAATATATGAAGGAAAGTTTTCAAGTCCGTCCCTTTTCTTTTATGGAAAAGAACGTAACATATCGTGAATTTAGTCAGGAGATTAAAAGAGCGACACGGCATATGGAAGAGGACAAGAATCATTTTTGGTTGATTTGCGAGAAAGAGGAGGAGCATGTTCTTCGTCTAAATGAAATTATGTACGTAGATAAAATCAAAGATACTAATATGATTCGGATTGTGACGGATCGAGGTGTTTTTGAGGTAAGAAAGAATCTCAGCCATATCAGGGATATATTGCTCCGGAATTGTTTTATCAGTACCAGTCGTTCCTGTCTGGTTAATTTGAAATTTTTTTACAAGTTGGAAGGAAATGTAGTTGAACTAAGAAATGGCATGCAGCTTGTGGCTAGCAAAAGAAGGGTGGAGACGATAAAAAAGCAGATATTAGAATACGTTGAAGTATTGGTATGAGGGAGAGGTTATGCGTCTGGCGAAACAAATTTTTATGGTACTTCTAATTGTTTTGTTCCTTTTCTTTGCATGGGGACAGATTTTTTTTGTTCCGTCATTTTCAGATGAAGGTGTTTTGGAAAAACTTGATTATGAGATGACTGTTTTAGAGGGAACAAAAGATAAACCGCAGGTAATCCGATTGGAGGGCACGCTTCCGGAAGTGTTGACGTCGGAGCACGAGCGGCTTATTTTTAGAGGAAGGGAACTGACAGTCAGAATCGGGAATGAACTTCGCGGTGAATATGCGACAGCAGCAGATCGGGTGGTCGGAAAGCGTAGCCCGGAACTTTATCTGGATGTTCCGCTTGAGGCAGCGGATGCCGGCAAGACTTTTTCGGCAGATATTAATCTGGTGGCAGGGATTGTTCATCCGGTATATGTAGGTGGCCGGCTTGCCTTGTGGAAAATGTTGTTTGAGTCTCTGGGGGCAGAGATTGTAATCGGGATGTTTGCCCTGTTGTTTGGCGTTATATGCATCGTTGGAGCGGCAATTCTCAGTATTATCCGCCGCAGTTATATTTCCCTTCTTGATTTGGCAGTTGGTGTTGTGCTGGGAGCAGTATGGATTATTGTCAACTCGGTGTTTCGCCAACTCGTTTTTCCGAATGATTCGCTGGCAAGTGACATGCCTTTTATGGTCATATTGTTTCTCCCATTTCCGTTTTTGTTCTACACGAATGAATTGCAGAAGGCGAGATACGAGAAATATTTTAGGGGATTGATTGGTCTCAACTTTTTGGATGTTATAGCTGGGGGGATTTTCTATAACTTAAACTCATACGGTCTGGAGGATTATTTTATTGTAGAAGCGAGTTGCTGCCTGCTGACGATTGTGCTGATTGCTGCAACGGTGATTTTGGATGTCAGGAAAGGTAAGGTAAAGGAGTACCGATATGCAGCGTACGGCATGCTATGCACGGTTATTTGCGCGGCAATTCAAATCGTTCTTTATTTTTTTCGAACAGGACTGTTTAGTGGTGTTGTGATAGCGATTGCGCTTGTTATTCTTTTGTTGTTTTCGACGATTAATGCAGTGCTTGATGTGGTGAGGCTGGAGCGGGAGACAAATCGCGCAGTTTCTTCCAATAAGGCGAAAGATGTTTTCCTTGCGAATATGTCTCATGAGATTCGGACTCCGATTAATGCGATACTTGGCATGGATGAGATGATTTTGATGGAAACCAGAGAGGAATCGGTGAAGAATTACGCAAAGGACGTCCGCAATGCAGGTAGAAATCTTTTGGCTATTATTAATGATATCCTGGATTTTTCTAAAATAGAATCCGGAAAAATGGAGATTATCCCGGTAGAGTATGAGACACAAAGTTTGATTCATGATATTTTGGTCTTGATACAGGAAAAGGTATCTGAAAAGAATCTTAGTCTGGAACTGGATATGAGTCCGGAACTGCCGACTATGCTTCGGGGGGATGTTGCCCGGTTGAGACAGGTGTTCACAAATCTGTTGTCTAATGCAGTGAAGTACACAGAAAAAGGAACTATCCGCTGGTCGATACGGGGAGAATATGATGATGAAAAAGAGGAGATTATACTTCACTGTTCCGTTGTTGATTCGGGAATTGGTATGAAAAAGGAAGATTTGGAAACCCTGTTTGAGCGTTTTTCACGTATGGATGAAAGACGGAATTACAATGTTCAGGGGACCGGACTTGGGCTTGCAATAACCAAACACTTGCTTGATTTGATGGGAAGTAAGCTGGAGGTGGAGAGTGTTTACGGAGAGGGAAGCTGCTTTTTCTTTTCGTTGAGACAAGAGGTCATCAAGAGAAAACCGATTGGCGAATTGGAAAAATGGATTGAACACTATGACGTCCCATATGAAAAGACGCCGATGAAGTACTGGGGACAGGGAAGTGTTTTGGTTGTTGATGATCAAGCAATGAATCGCCGTGTGTTTTGTAGTTTGCTGAGTCATTCCGGGCTTCAGGTAGAGGAAGCACAAAGCGGTGAGGAGTGCCTTGCCTTGACGGAACAAAAAGATTATGATATTGTGTTTTTAGACCATATGATGCCGGAACTTGATGGTGTTCAGACGTTACGGAAGATTCGTGAGCGCCCGGGGGAAAAAGGAAAAATTATCGTTGTTGTGCTGACGGCAAATGCGATATCCGGTGCCAGAGAACAGTATTTTAATGAAGGGTTCAATGATTATATTGCAAAGCCAATTCTGCCGGAGAAACTGGATTCGGTTCTGGACAAATGGCTGCCATATGAGGCACAGGATGTTTTTCCGGATGAAGAGCTGCCGGAGATGTCAGAGAATGATGCGAAAGACGAGTCAATATTGTCAGAGATAGTATCCGAACTGGAAGATATTCCGGAGATTGATCTTCTCTATGCGAGACGCTTTTATTCAGACGACTGGGAACTCTGGGAGACAATCCGGGACTTTTATGAACTTCTTGAAGAAGAGTCTCAGACGTTACAAAATACTTATAAGACAATGCGGGAAGCGATCAAAAGAGTCGGAGAGAGCGTTGCCGGGGAAAAGATACAGGATGCATCTGCTAAATCAGAGATAAAAGCAGTTCGAATTCAAGTTCATGCTATGAAGTCGTCGGCAAAGGCGATTGGAGCGTTGACGCTGGGAGGATTTGCTCAATATTTAGAAGATTGTGCAAGGAGAGAAGAAGTAAGTGCACTATTTGCGCTTGTACCACTTTTTATAAGGGAGTGGGAGAGTTATCGGGACAAATTATCTTTTGTCGATTGGTACAGTTATGTGGGCAGGGAGAGTGAATTGGAACCGGGTGACGAATTGATTTTTTGATAATATTCAGGAGGGATAAAACATGAAAAAGATTCTTGTTTTTGGAGATTTAAATGATGTTCTGCAGAGTATAGCAGATAGTTTAGAGGAGGAATTTATTGTACAGATTGCTTCCGATGATCCGAAGAATGTCAAAAATATGATTAAAATGACAAAGCCGGATCTTGTCTTATTCTGTCAGGTCGGTGTAGATAATGATATTGCTATGCTGGATGCGCTGAGTGAGAATCTTTACAAAGCCAATCTTCCGGTTCTTGGCGTAGCTACCGTTGAGGGGAAAGCACACTTTGAGACATATAAGGCTCAGATTGCGGGACTTGACTATGTCACGCGGCCGATTACAAAATTCGGTCTTATCAAAAAGTGTAAACAGATGTTAGAGTTGGAAGAAGAGGATCCTAAAAAGCCAGTAAATAATATTTCTCCGCAAGAAAAACCGTTAATACTAATTGTTGATGACACAGCGCTGACGCTTCGTCGTTTAGAAAGGATGCTGGCAAAGAGGTATCGAACACTGACGGCTTCAGATGGAAAAGAAGCCTTGGAGATTATACAGGGCAAAAAGCCGGATCTGGTTCTGCTGGATTATTATATGCCGGGCTGGGATGGTCCTACCACATATGATAACATCAAAAAAGAACCGGGCGGTGAGATGATTCCTGTTATTTTTCTGACAGGAGTGTCGGAGCGGGAGCAGATTTATAAAGCATTAGAGCGGTATCCGGCAGGATATGTATTGAAGCCGCCAATTCCGGAGGAATTGTTTCAAAAGATAGATGAGGCTTTGCTGAGTGGAAACCAATAAAATGCAAAAAAAGAAGAACAGCATTCCTGTTCTTCTTTTCTTCTGCAATTTATCACATTATTCCTCTAATATCGGTACAACCTGAGACAGGAGATTGTCCATACTCTCAAAAATAGTACTCTTTGTGGTTCCGATTTCATTTACTTTCTCGATATGTTCAGTCAATTCATCGTAGTGACGATTCAAGGACTCAAATGCATTGCCGAAAGAGTTGAGATCCTTTTCGGCATGACTCGCAGACTCGCGAATTTCGTTTTGAACATCGCTGGCGTTGTTTGCATTTGCGATAATACCATCGAAAGTATTATAAGTCGCATCGACGTTTGCGATACTCTGATCCATGGCTTTGATGGAACTTTCAATACTTTCATTCAACAAGTCTGTCTTGTTCTGAGCGGAGGAAAGACTGTTTGATACATCCTTCACAAGAACCTGAATCTCATTGGAAAGATTCTTTACCTCGTCGGCTACAACGGAGAATCCGGCACCGGCCTCTCCGGCACGGGCAGCCTCAATCGATGCGTTCAGGGCAAGAAGATTCGTCTGGTTGGCAATCTTGACAATTTTCTGCATGCACTCAGAAATATCAGTAACAGCTCCCTGAAATTCAGAGAAGATATCTTTCATTCCGGCGATGCTGTCCTGTACAGTATGAGAACTGTCTTTCAATTCGGAAACCGTATCCTGTGCGGTTCCTACTGCGTCTACAATATGATCCCGGACTTCGGAAAATTTGGAGGCGCTGTCTTCCATGTTCTGGAATACGACAGTGAATTCGTCCAGACGTGCTCTCATGTTCTCGTTCTGCTGCATAACCTCATCAAAGGAGTGCTGTACTTCGCGAAGTTCCGTGAGGGAATCCACTTCGTTCAAGGACAATTCTTTCTCATAATCGTGAACCGTCTTAATAATGTATTCAATTGAATGGTAATCCTGCTTTGCTGCCGGTGTAGACTGAGTGACAGCAGGAGATATAGTTGATTCTTTTTTCTTTTTTCCAAACATGATTCAATGACTCCTTTCTACTCAAAAACTACACAGGTCATAGACTGGTTAACGAACTGATTGTTGTAGTGTTCGCCGTAGCCTACAAATCCACAGTGATTGCCGAGGGTGCTCATCTGATTCAGATATTTCTGCATAACATTGTTCTCGCTGAACAGCAGATATCGGAACAGGCAGTTGACAGAGAATACCGCAGATATGTGATTGAAATCTGCTTTGATCCGGTCGATGGTATCCTGAGCAACCTGCTGATAGTCTTTTAACTCTAACATTGTAAGAACATCGGAGTCGTTTACCTGACGGAAGCAGGCAAGACCGTTCCCCATAACTTCCTTGATGGAAATAATACAAATATCTTTTCCGGAAAGTTTTCCAAATGGATTCTTAAAAGTCTGCGTTGTGATATCGCTCTCTTTAATTCCTAAGACATCCATGTATACCTGTTTTGCCGGCTTACCGTTCAATTCGCCCATGTAATATTTGGCACGATCAGTTTTCGATGCGATAAAACGATAGTCGCCCATTGGTTTGTAAATGTTTTCTTTGTACACCTTGACTTTGCCGGTTTCATTCTTTACGAGAGCATACGCTGTTCCGTCTTCATAGACTTTTCCATTGCAGGAGACTTTTGCGGCATCTCCTGTTCCGCCCATCAGGACTATATTTTTCTTTTCCAGAGGACTGTATATCGTAGATAATACGCAGGCATCATTCCCGGCACAAAAATCGATACATACCGTGTTATCCCTACCTGGTTTTATAGTGGCAATGTCATCTTCGAGACGCCGTATATGCTTTGCCGGCGTAGAAGATACATGTTCAAGAATGTTAGCAACTGCTGACACGCCCTCGGTGTATGCAGTAACTGCGACACCTTTCTCTGTAACTTCTGTGTCGTAGGCCATGTCGATGCAACCAATGCTGGGAACATTTGGGAAGAGTTTCTCTAATTCTTCAACATGCTGTTCAAACTGGTCGCCATTTGACATAAGAATGATTAATTTTGGATTGTTGAGCCCGGATGTAGCAACTTTTAAATCGCCGTTTTTGCTGGCTCCGTAAAATTGTTTCATGGTCACACCTCCCAAGTGTCTAAATTTACAATTATTATACTATAAAATATTGTATTTGTAAAAGGTTTCTTTTGCTTTTTCTTTACTTTTCAAAAAAAAAATGGTACAATCAAAATCGTGGGGCATTATAATGTATAAGAGAAGGCAGGAGGTATTGCTGTGATTTCAAATCAGATATTACAAAACACAATTGACGGACTTAGAGGAATTACAAAGATAGATTTGTTTGTTCTGGACACCGATGGAAATTTTTTGGCAGAGACGACAGATGAGACCTTTGACCATGGAAATGCTGTTCAGACCTTTGTAAATTCGCCGGCAGACAGCCAGACGATATCCGGGTATCAGTATTTTAAGGCATATGACGTAGCCCAATTAGAATATATTGTAGTGGCGAAGGGGGATTCGGAGGAAGTATTTACGACCGGCAAGATTGCGGTTTTTCAGATTCAGAGTCTTTTGCAGGCCTACAAAGAGCGCTATGACAAGGACAATTTTATTAAGAATCTTTTGCTTGACAACTTGCTTTTGGTAGATATCTTCAACCGTGCGAAGAAACTTCGCATTGAGATGAATGCCCGCCGGGTAGTTTTTATCATTGAGACGAGCAAGGAGAAGGACACAGGGGCACTGGAGACAGTCAGAAGCCTGTTCATGGGCGGCGCAAAAGATTTCATTACGGCCGTGGATGAGAAGAATATTATTTTGGTCAAAGAACTGGCAGAGAATGAAGCATACGGTGATTTGGACAAGACGGCTCAGACGCTGGTGGATATGTTAAACACAGAAGCGATGGCTAAGGTACATGTTGCGTACGGTACGGTTGTTGACGATTTGAAAGAAGTTTCACGTTCTTATAAAGAAGCTAAGATGGCGCTGGATGTAGGCAGGATTTTTTACAGTGACCGGAATGTGATGGCATATAACAGACTGGGAATCGGACGATTGATTTATCAGCTTCCGCTTCCGCTGTGTAAGATGTTTATCAAAGAGATTTTCGGGGAGAATACGTTAGAGCAGTTCGATGAGGAATTGTTGACGACCATCAACCGGTTTTTTGAGAATAATCTGAATGTCTCAGAGACATCCAGACAACTGTACATACACAGGAATACGTTAGTGTATCGTCTGGATAAATTACAAAAGAGTACAGGGCTTGACCTCAGAACATTTGAGGATGCCATTACGTTCCAGATTGCGCTTATGGTTGTTAAATATATGGAATATCTGGAGACGATTGAATATTAGAAAGGGTGTCGGTTTTGGAAGAACGTAAGAAAATACCGATTATTGCATTAGAAGATATATCAATGCATTATTCTACTGGTGTAGATGCGCTGAATCATATTAATCTTCGCATTCAGCGGGGCGAATTTGCATTTGTTGTGGGAAAGAGTGGCTCGGGCAAGTCAACATTTATTAAACTGTTGCTCAAGGAATTAGAGCCTACTGCGGGGAAACTCTATGTCGGCGGACGTCAGGTTCTGAGCCTGAATCGTAAGCAGATTTCGCTCTATCGGCGGCAGATTGGAGTTGTGTTTCAGGATTTTCGTCTTTTAAAGAACAAGACGGTCTTTGAAAACATTGCGTTTGCGCAGGAGATTGTGGGGATGTCCCGTCGCGATACGACACGCAATGTAGGCATTATGATTGAGATGATGGGATTAAAAGGAAAAGAAGATATGTATCCGAATGAGTTGTCGGGAGGAGAGCAGCAGCGAGTTGCGATTGGTCGCGCGCTGGTCAATCAGCCGGCGATTCTTTTGGGGGATGAGCCGACGGGGAATTTAGATCCTCAGACGGCATGGGATATTATGATGTTATTACAAGAGGTCAATAAACTCGGGACGACAGTTGTCGTTGTTACACATAACAACGACATTGTGGATATGATGCAGAAGAGAGTCATTACACTCGAGGATGGTAACCTTGTAAGAGATGAACAAAAAGGAAGTTATCAATATGAAAGGGATTAATGCATTAAGGTATAGTTTAAAACAAGGTCTTAAGAGTCTGAGGAAAAACCGTATGTTTTCACTGGCATCGATTGGTACAGTGGCGGCATGCTTGTTTTTGTTCGGACTGTTTTATTTTGCGATTGGCAATTTCCGTCACATTATTGATGAGGCAGAAAATTCTGTCGGTGTCTCTGTATTCTTTGAAAAAGGTGTCAACAAGACAGCGATTAAGAGCATTGGAGAGGCAATAGAGAGCCGTCCTGAAGTAGAACATGTAGAATACGTTTCTGCGGAGGACGCATGGGAAAGTTTTAAGCAGGAGAATTTCAAGGACGAGCCGGATCTGATCGAGAGCTTCGGAGATGATAACCCATTGGCGGATTCTGCGTCTTATGAGGTGTATTTGAAGAGTATTGAGGATCAGGATACACTTGTAGAATACTTGAAGACGGTTGTTGGTGTCCGGGAGGTCAAGCGCTCGGCAGAGGTGGCAAAGACATTATCCAGCGTGAGTAGTTTTGTCGGCGTGGCATCCTCTGTGTTGATTTTGGTTCTGTTCTTTGTTTCTATTTTCTTGATTCAGTCAACGATTGCGACAGGAATCGAGGTTCGCAGACCGGAGATTGCGATTATGCGTCTTATGGGGGCTTCCGACTATTTTATCTGGTCCCCGTTTATCGTAGAGGGTGTGATCATTGGTCTGGTGGGATCTTTTGTTCCGCTGGTGGTACTCGGCATTGTATATGATCGGATTGTTGTCTATATGGCGAATCGGTTTTCTCTGTTTACGGGCAGTCTGTCTTTCTTAAGTGTCGGTCAGGTGCTCGGCTTTTTAATTCCGGTTTCGCTGATTCTCGGTGTTGGAATTGGCCTTGTGGGAAGTTTTATTACCGTCAGGAGAAACTTGAATATTTGATTCGGAGGGGATATCGTTGAAAAAAACAAGATTGATAGCTCTTACTTTGGTGTTCTGCTTTGGTTTTCTCGCACTGACGGGTAATCGCTCCTGGGCAGTTAATTATGATGAAAAAATTGACCGGATGGAAGAGAAAAAAAAGGAATTGAATAGCAAGGTTGAAGAGATAAAAAAAGAAATGAAAGAGCTTGCTAAAGATGAGAAGGGCACTCTGGAATATATAGAGAAATTGGATAAGAAGACCTCGAAGATGGAAAAAGAGTTAGAGGATGTTGCCGAGGCGATTGATATTACAGAAGAAGAAATCGAGGAAGAACAGGAACAACTGAAAAAGGCAGAAGAGACAGAAAAAATTCAGTATGCGACGATGAAAAAGCGCATAAAATATATGTATGAAAATGGAAATCAGGATTATGTGGATATCATTTTTACATCAAAAAACATCTCTGATCTGCTGAATCGCACAGAGTATGTTGAGAAAATAGGCGATTACGACAAGAAAATGTTCGTTGAGTATCAGAATACGAAAAATGAGATTGAGGAAAAATCCAAAAAACTTCAATATCAGTTGGAGTCGCTGGAAAACTATGAATATGAACAAAAGGAAGAGAAAAAAGCTCTCGATGAATTAAAGAAACAGAAAAAGGAAGAATTAAAGAAGTACCGTGAGCAGAAAAAGAACCGTAAAAAAGAGGCAGAGGATTATTCAAAGCAGGCGGCGAAGGCGGAGGCTGACGTTGAAAAACTTTTGATTGAAAAGCAAAAGGAAATCGACCGGATTAATGCCGTCGGGGGCGGTTCTGGGACTGGTGGTGACGGAACGCTTGAATGGCCTCTTGGCTCACCGGGTAGGATTTCTTCCGGGTTTGGCAAAAGAAAGAGACCGACGGCCGGAGCGAGTACGTACCACAAGGGGATTGATGTCGATATTGCATATGGAACTCCGATTCTCGCGGCGGGAGATGGAAGAGTTGTGACGGCAACTTATAGTTCCAGTGCCGGGAATTTTATTATGATTTCGCATGGCAATCGTCTGTATACTGTCTATATGCACTGTTCCAGACTTGCCGTCAATGTGGGTGATGAAGTGATAAAAGGTCAGACTATTGGATATGTGGGCTCTACGGGAATCTCTACCGGTGCGCATCTGCATTTCGGAGTATCGAAAAACGGTTCTTATGTAAATCCGCTTGATTATGTAAAACAACCTTAGGGGAGTGTATCAATTGAAGAAAACAATAAGGAAAGTCTTTTTCATGGGGATATGGTCAGGAGTGATGATCAGCCTGATCATTCTTCTTTTGCTCCAGCTTTTCGGAGTAATACCAAAGTGGTGGTATTCGGATGTTTCAAATGATATTCAGCAGCGCACGTCTGTGATTGACCAGTACATTGACAAGTTTTATTGGAAAGATGATGTGACAGATGAACAGCTTGCTGCCGGGGCGGCAAAAGGAATGGTTGCTGCACTGGGAGACAAATATTCTACCTATTATACAGAAGAGGAATACAAGGAGGCGATGAATGGTGTCAATGGTGATTATACCGGAATCGGCGTTTCTCTTCGGATGGATCAGGATACAAAGAAAAAGACGATTTCTGAAGTGCAGGCGGGAAAGCCGGCAGATAAGGCAGGGCTGAAAGCAGGGGACATACTTCTGAAGATTGACGGAAAAGATGTGAGCTCACTCAGTCTTTCGGAGACGGCGGCGCTTATCAAAGGGGAAGAGGGAAAAAAGGTTGTCTTCACGATTTCCCGAACCGAGAAGGATACAACTGTAGAAAAGGAAATTACTGTAACGACAGAGAAGATTGTCACTCAATCGGTATCTCATAAAATGCTGGATGATAAAATCGGATATATTCAGATTATGAAATTTGACAAGGAGACGGTTTCGCAGTATGAGACTGCACTGAAAGAACTGAAGGAGAAGAATGTGCAGGCGATGATTGTGGATGTCCGGAACAACGGAGGCGGCTCTTTAGAAGCATGCATTGATATACTCGATCAGATGCTTCCTGCGGGGGATTTGATTACCGAGCAGATTAAAAATAAAGAAGGGCATAAATATAAATCCACGGACGAGAAGCATTTTGATAAACCGGTTGCTATCCTGATTAATGGTTCAAGTGCCAGTGCATCTGAGGTATATGCCGGCACGATGCAGGACCGGGGGGCGGCATCGCTTGTCGGAGTTACCAGTTATGGAAAGGGAATTGTTCAGAGTTTATATTCACTGGAAAAATCCTGTGGAGGCGGCTTGAAACTGACAACCGGGGAGTACCTTCTCCCGAGCGGCAGAAGTATACATGGAAAAGGGCTTACTCCGGATGTGGAAGTGAAGTACAATGGAACTTCGAATAAGCTGGGCGCTGAGGATGATAATCAATTGGCAAAAGCAAAAGAAATTATGCTTGCGAAGCTGTCATAAGTTGACAATGCGCAAGTGTTAAGATATAATATAACGATGTTAAAAGTCTAGGAGGTAATACCATCATGGCAGAGATGAAAAAGAACATTATGACCTATGAAGGTCTGAAGGCACTGGAAGACGAGCTTCATGAATTGAAAGTCAATCGTCGTCAGGAAGTTGCACAGAAGATTAAAGAGGCGAGAGAGCAGGGTGACTTGTCGGAGAATGCGGAGTATGATGCTGCGAAAGAAGAGCAGAGAGATTTGGAACTTCGTATTGAAGAGATAAATAATATTTTGAAAAACGCTGAGGTCGTAGATGACGATGTGGATTCCAGCGTAATCAATGTGGGTTACACAGTTAAAATTAAGGACTTAGAGTTTGATGAGGAGATGGAGTATCGAATTGTAGGTTCTACAGAGGCTAACACGCTTCAGGGGAAGATTTCGAATGAGTCACCGGTCGGCAGAGCGCTGATTGGGGCGAAGTCCGGAGATGTCGTAGAGGTGGAGACGCCGGCAGGAATGTTAAAATATGAAATTATGGATTTTTATAAGAATTAAATCCTGTATTCCAAGGAGGAAAAACTACCATGCATTGGTCAGATTATATAGCAGATGAGATTATTGAGCGCAACCCGGACAAAGAAGAATATGTCTGTGCGGCGGGAATCAGTCCGTCCGGTTCCATTCATATAGGAAATTTTAGAGATATAGCAACCAGTCTATTTGTGGCAGAAGCACTGAAGAGAAAAGGGAAGAAAGCGAAACTTCTCTTTTCATGGGACGAGTTTGACAGATTGCGCAAAGTGCCTGTCAATGTTGCAAAAGTTACCGAGGGGTTTGAAAAATATATTGGTTATCCGTATGTAGATGTGCCGAATCCATTTGAATCCGAAGAAGAGACATATGCCGATTTCTTTGAAAAAGAGTTTGAGAATGCCATTCAGAAATTTGGCTTTACAATGGATTATCGTCACCAGGCGCAGATGTACCGTGACGGCAAGTACAGGGAACATATACTTACAGCGCTGGATAAGCGCGGAGAGATTTTTGATATACTGGACAGCTTCCGTACGCAGGATGCTGCGGAAGGAGAGCGTGAAGCTTACTACCCGGTTAGTATTTATTGTCCGCAGTGCAAGCGTGATACAACGAAGATTCTTTCCTATAAAGGTGATACCAGAGTTGCAAAATTTGAGTGTAAATGTGGACATGCCGGTGAATTCGACTTTAACAGTGATACGAATTGTAAGCTGGCTTGGAAGATTGACTGGCCGATGCGCTGGTTATATGAGGGTGTTGATTTTGAGCCGGGCGGAAAAGATCATGCTGCTCCGGGGGGCTCCTATAACACAAGTAAAATAATTGCAGAGAAGATTTTCGGTATTCAGGCGCCTGTATTCAAGGGGTATGAATTTATTGGCATCAAGGGGACAACAGGAAAGATGTCCGGTTCTTCAGGACTGAATCTGACGCCGGATACTCTTTTAAAAATATATCAGCCTGAGATTCTGCTTTGGCTGTATGCGAGAGTTGAGCCGAACAAGGCATTTGATCTCTGCTTTGATGATGGAATTCTTCGTCAGTATTTTGAGTTTGATAAGATGTACAACCAATATGAGAGCGGCGAGGCGGACGATTATGTGAAGTCAATCATGGAAAGCTGCCTTATTACCGGAAAGAAGATAAAGACGGTTCCTATGTCTCTTCTTGTTCAGCTCGGTTCAATTGTAGATTTCAATGTTCCAATGCTGGAAACGGTATTTGAAAAGATTGGTCAGCCGTACAAGTTTGCTGATTTTGAGGAACGTCTGGATTTGGCAAAATACTGGCTGGAAAACTGCTCTCCGGAAAATGCCAACAAACTTCTTCCGTATCGCAACTGGGAGAAATATGATGAGCTGAATGAGGATGAGAAGAAGGAGATTGAGCTCCTTCATGATTATCTCAAAAATAATGAGTACAGTTTGGATGAATTGAATACGGAGTTATACGCAATTCCGAAGAAAATATTCGGAGAGGATGCACCAAACTTAAAGAAACTTCAAGGAGCATTTTTCAAGAGCGTATACCGTCTTCTGTTAAACAAGGATAGAGGACCTCGTCTGTATTTGTTCCTGTATGCGATTGACAGGGACAGTTATGTAAGACTGCTGGATTTCTCCACGCCGAAGACAGAAGAGGAGCAGGTTCCGATTTCTGAGTTGAACGCAAAGCCGGTCGAGGAAAAGAAAAAAGTTGAGTACGGCGAGCCGGATCCTGTTCAGCCAATAAAAGATGAAGTGAGCATGGATGATTTTGACAAACTTGACCTAAGAGTGTGTAAGATTGTTAAGTGCCAAGAGATCAGAAAGTCTCATAATTGTTACAAACTTACAGTAAATGATGGCATTAAGGAACGGGTTATCGTTTCGTCGATTAAGAATTATTATACGACAGAAGAACTTGTCGGCAAGAAAATTATCGTTGTGGCAAACCTTGCCCCGGCAAGAATCACAGGTGTGACGAGTGAGGGAATGCTGGTTGCAGCCACGAATAATGCCTGTGGATGTCAGGTAGTATTTGTTGATGATATCGTGCCGGAGGGAACGCGTATTTGTTGATAGAGTCGTTAAGACAGCTCATTGCCTTTTTGGGTGATGGGCTGTTTTTGGGAGGTGTTAATGATGTTAATGTTTTTTGACGCAGAATATAATTGTGGAAATGACAAGGAAATTTCGCAGGAGTTAATTCAATATGGCTATGTTATTTATGATGAAGAAAAATGCGAAATTGTAGCAGAGAGAGAAAACTTTGTAAAACCGGTATTCTTTCCCGAATTGTCAAAGTATATTAAAGAGTTGACTGGTATTACACAGCGGCAGATTGACAGTGGAATTCCTTTTTGGAAAGCGATGCTCTGGATTATGGCCGAGGTGGGGAAATATCATATTAGGAAAATTTATGTTTTCGGAGATGATGAGCGGTCGATTCGCTATAATGTTGATGTCTCGGATATGAAAGAGGGAGATAAGACCGGGGTGTACCGGATGCTGAAGAAGTTTAGAGACATCAAACATTTATTTCCATTTACAGACTCTGTCTCGCAGGCAAATGCGCGATTTATTTATGGACTTCCGCAGGCAAGAGCGCATCAGGCACTCGCAGATGCAAGGGCGCTCACAGAACTTTATGAGGCGGTAGTAGAAAAGCGTGCTTACCAAAACGGTCTGAAACGGTATCATCAATATGAGAAAGAACGTCGTGTGTATACAGAACTTCGCCGGGCGCTAAAAGATGCCTATGAATATGATTGGCAAAAGATGTTCGCGGCGGCAAAAGCAGAAGTGGAGGCGGGAACCAATAAAAAGTATCCGGATTGCTACGAATATTTTATTCGTCGGGAGAATACAGTTCCCTATATTGATCTCCATCTGCATCTGGATGGCGCAATTACAGTTGATATTGCCAGAAAACTTGCGTCCTTACAGAATATTGAACTTCCGACAGACGATATGGCCGAGTTGGAAAAATTGTTGTCAGTGCCGGCAGATTGTGCCAGCTTGAATGATTTTCTGAAATGCTTTGAACTGCCCGGCTCGCTTATGCAGACCAGGGTAGGAATTCGGGAAGCGGTTTTATCTGTGATGGAGAATATGCAAAAGCAGGGCGTCGTTTATGCAGAACTCCGTTTTGCACCGCAGCTTCACACGGCAAAGGGGTTGACGCAGGAGGATGCAGTAAAAGCGGCGATAGAGGGACTTAGAAAGTCACCTGTTCACGGAAATCTTATTTTGTGCTGTATGCGCGGTGAGGGAAATGAGTCGGCGAATGAAGAGACTGTTGAACTGGCGGCAAAGTATCTGGTAGAAGACGGCGGTGTGGTTGCTCTTGATCTTGCGGGGGCAGAGGCACTTTTTCCGACAGAGAATTATAAAGATTTATTTGCGAAGGCGAGAGTGAATGGAATTCCTTTCACTATTCATGCCGGGGAGGCAGATGGAGCAGAGAGTATCCGACTTGCGATAGAGTATGGAGCAGCAAGAATCGGACATGGAACACGCTGCTATGAGAGTGAAGAAGTGATGAAATTGGCGAGAGACAAGGGAGTTACTTTTGAGATGTGTCCGACCAGCAACCGTCAGACGCATGCGATTGAAACTATGCGTGATTTTCCATTGTTGAGATATATGGATTATGGGATAAAAGTCACAATTAATACGGATGATCCGGCCATTGAGCGGACAACACTGGCGGAAGAATTTTCTTCTGTGGAAAAAGAGTTCGGGCTCACGGGAGAGCAGCGAAAAAAGTTGTTTGAAAACGCAGTCAATGCCTCTTTTACGAGTCCGGAGGTGAAGGCAAGTTTGCTGCAATTGAAGGAGAGAGTGGATGGAAGTGCGAGGGAATAAGGAAAAGGAAGACAAAAGAAAAAAGAAACTGACACCGCAGCAGTTAAAAATGCGTCTGATTGCTGTGGGAAGTGTGATTGCAATTTTGATATTGATACCGGTCATATGTTATTTGGTAAGGGATAAACAGTATAGAGCAACAACAGATGCAGAGGCGTCATTATCGGAAATTCTGGAAATTGGTGACTTGTCTACTGTGGAGTACCTATACAATTCTACAGTAGAAGTAAAGAATACAGAGAAATATGAGGTCAAATATTACGTCGCCTATGAGGGAACGGTGACAATGGGAGTTGACTTTGCTAAAATAAAAAGCGAAATTGTCGAAGAAGAGGGAAATAAAAAAGTGATACAGATTACACTTCCGCCGACTGAGGTACAGGATGTCAGCGTAGATATAGATTCCCTGGATTTTATTTTCCCGAAAGAAAAATATAATACTGAGACAGTTGTGCAGGAGGCCTACGGTAAATGTGTGAAAGACTTAGAGGTAAAAGCAAAGTTGAACAAGTCGTTGAAAGAAAGTGCGCGTGAAGAGGCAGAGGATGCGATTCGGGCATTTCTGAGTCCGCTGAAAATGGATGAGAAAGAATATGAGATTGTATTTTTAGAGGGGGAGAAAGAATGAAAACAAAGTGGTTATTAAGTTGTCTTTTGGTATCCGTTATGGTGTTGTGTTCCTGTTCATCAGAAGCAAAAAAAGCAAACGAGTTGGAACAAATTCGTTCGGTCTGCAATCTGGCAACATTGGAAGTTCATTATAATAATGTGGCAAAATCGGTCAAAAAAGCGGGAGAGGGATTTGTCCACTTGGGCGAAGTAGACCGGGAATTCTGGATTGAATACCAGGGAGTGGCAAAAATTGGGATTGATATGGACAAATTAGAAATATCAACAAAAGGTGAAAAAGTACAGATAAAAATTCCGGAAGCGACATTATTGTCAATTAACATTGACCAGGAATCCTTGAACGCAAAGTCATACATCTACTCGGAAGACGCCTTTTTTAATAAGAATCCTGTGAATGAAGAAGATCAGAAGTCTGCGATCAGCACGGCACAGAAAAAGATGGAGGAAACTGTGATGGCAGATAAAAAGTTGTTTCAAAAGGCGGGAGAGCGGGCCAAAAGGCTTTTAGAGGAATATGTAAAAGAACTTGGTAAAACAACGGGAAAAGCGTATCAGGTGGAATTAAAAAATTAGAAGGAGAGTGTCATGATTTATACAGTGACCTTGAATCCGGCAATTGATTATGTCGTTCATACGGGGAAGATGCGATTGGGAGAAGTCAATCGCTCGGCAGGAGAAGAAATGTATTTTGGGGGAAAAGGAATCAATGTTTCTCTTGTGCTGAAAGAATTGGGAATTCCATCAACGGCATTGGGATTTGTTGCCGGGTTTACAGGGGATGCCATCGAACGAGAAATGGCAGATGCCGGAGTTGCAACAGATTTTGTGAAATTAAAAAAGGGAAATTCCCGAATTAATATAAAAATAAAGTCTACTGAAGAAACGGATTTGAACGGAAGCGGACCGGATATAGAAGCGGACGAACTAAACGCATTTTTTGATAAATTGAAATCCATCAAAGATGGTGACACAATTATTTTGGCAGGGAGTATTCCGGGAAGCCTGCCTTCAAATGTGTATGAGAAAATTTTGGAGAAGCTCTCTGACCGAAATGTCAGAGTGGTGGTAGATGCCACAAAGGAACTTCTTTTCGGTGTATTGAAATTTCATCCTTTTTTGGTAAAGCCGAACCATCATGAACTGGGAGAAATGTTTGACACAGAGATTTCTACAAAAGTAGAAGCAGAGATATATGCAAAAAAATTGCAGGAGATGGGTGCGGGAAATGTACTTGTATCTATGGCGGGAGAGGGAGCGGTTTTGTTAGATGAGAACGGAAAGACTCACAGGTGCGGAGTTTGTAAGGGAACAGTGAAAAACTCCGTCGGTGCCGGTGATTCCATGGTGGCGGGCTTTGTTGCCGGATTATTGAAAAAAGAACAGACCCCGGATTTTGAATACGCGTTGCAACTCGGAACGGCGGCAGGCGGAGCCACCGCTTTTTCTGGCGGTCTCGCCACAAGAGAGAAAATAGAAGAAAAAATCAAGGAATTGCAACAATTATGATTGCTGCAATTCCTCTGTATTTTCCTCTTCCGGAAATGTTATAAAATCGGATAGTTCACCGAATTCATAGTTCTTTTTCTTGAAAAACTTAAGAATGCTCGGAAGAGCTTCCGCATTGGATTTGGATACGATATGTATCAGTGGTATCATTCCCGGGTGATAATAGGTCTTGAATTTATTGATCACAGCTTGCTTGCCCGGTTGGTGAGCCGGATCATAATCGTAATAGGCAAGACTCCAGAAAATCGTGGCGTAGCCCATGTCCGCCAGCACTTTTAGGGTGCGCTGGCTGTAGCAGCCCTCCGGCGGGCGGATGTACTTGTCCATCTTATAGCCGGTTAGTTTCTTCATTGTCCTGGCACATTGATTGACTTCTCTTCGAATCTGCTTTACAGAACGTGTCGGAAGCTGCGGGTGGGTACAGGTGTGGTTGCCTACCATATGCCCTTCCTTTTTCATTCTTTTTACAAGTCCGGGACACTGCTTGATGTAGGACTCCGTCACGAAGAAAATTGCTTTCGCATTGTATTTTTTCAGTGTCTTGAGGACTCGTTTTGTATAGCCGTTTTCATAGCCGCAGTCAAAGGTGAGATAGATGACCTTTTTGTTTTTGCGGGACGCCTTGTTGTCCACATAATGGGCGTTGTAGTCTGTCAAATATTTAACGCCTCTGGCATGGCTGAATGCCGGTTTTTGATGTATCGTATTCAATGAGAGGCCAAATCCGCATTTCACATTGGAATACTTGGAATAATTTGTTTTCTTTGCCTGAATGTTTTCGGACGTGCCAAAACACTGCAACAATAGAACAAGTGAGAGCAGAACTGCCCTGAATCGTATACTCATAAGTCTCCTCCAATCGCTCTGAAATATTTGTAAAGATGCTAATCATAATCCGCACACGTTCAACAATTTTATACTTATATTTTAGTATATTTTTTGAAAATATTCAAGGATTGATTGTTTTTGGTTTGTGCCAACGTTTACTTGACACAAACAGATATAATTCTCCTATATGCGAATCCTATATTTTATGATATAATAGACAAGGAGAACATGGAGAAAGGGAGGGATACATATAGAAAAAAAATATTTAATGCTTTTGGCGAAAGAGTTTCCCAACATTGACAGTGCAGCCAGTGAGATTGTGAATTTATCAGCGATTCGCAGTCTGCCAAAAGGAACCGAGTATTTCTTCAGTGACATGCATGGAGAGTACGAGGCGTTTTTACATATGCTGCGAAGTGCATCGGGAATGATTAAGACGAAGATTGATATTGCTCTCGGGAAGACGGTGTCAAGTACGGAGAGAGAGAATCTGGCGAATCTGATTTATTATCCGGACAAAGAGATTAAGAGACTTCGCAAAGAAGAGATGATTACGGATGAGTGGCGGCGGCTGACGCTATACCGTCTCATTCTTGTGTGCGAGACAGTATCGGCAAAATACACCCGCTCCCGTGTGAGAAAACGGATTCCCGAGAGTGTGGCGTATATTGTAGACGAACTTCTGAATGTCACCGAAGATGTCAACAAGGATTACTATTATGAAGAGATTATTAATACCATTATAGAGACGGATATTGCCGAGCATTTTATTACACTTTTGTGTGAACTGATTCAGTCTTTGGCAATTGACCGGCTTCACATTATCGGCGATATTTTTGACAGAGGACCGAGGGCTGATATTATTGTGGATGAATTGAAGAGTATGCACGATGTGGACATCCAATGGGGGAATCATGATATTTCATGGATGGGAGCTGCTTCGGGCAACTGGGCTCTGATTGCCAATGTGATTCGAATTTCGATGCGTTACAATAATTTTGATGTGTTAGAGGATGGTTACGGGCTCAATCTGCGCGCATTGGCGGTGTTTGCGGGGGAGACCTACCAGAATGATGAGTGTGAACTGTTTATGCCGCACACGCTGGATGACAATGTATATGATCCGGTGGATACAAAACTGGTTGCGAAGATGCACAAGGCGATTACGATTATCCAGTTGAAACTGGAGGGACAGTTGATTGCCAGACATCCGGAGTGGGAGATGAAAGGACGTGATGTGTTCAGCAAGGTGAACTTTGATGAAGGGCTGATTGGTATTGGCGGAACTACTTACAAATTAAAAGATTGCAGGTTCCCAACTGTGGATAAGAATTCACCGCTGACGCTGACGGAGGAAGAGCATGAACTGATGACCGTTCTTGCTAATTCTTTTATGCACAGCGAAAAACTTCATGAACATATGAGATTTCTCTATGCAAAAGGTTCCATGTATAAGACGGCGAATGGAAATCTGTTATTTCACGGCTGTATTCCGCTGGATAAAAAGGGCGAATTGCAATCCGTGATTATACAGGACCGAGAATATTCCGGAAAGGAACTCTTAGATAAACTTGACAATATTGCTAATCAGGCGTATTTTTTAAATGATGGCAGAGAAAAGGAGTATGCGTCAGATTTTATGTGGTATCTGTGGTGCGGACCGAAGTCGCCCCTGTACGGCAAAGATAAAATGGCCTTTTTTGAACGGTATTATCTGGATGATAAGAGTTTGCACACTGAGAATTACAATGCCTATTATCGTTTTTCAGAAAAAGCTGAGGTCTGTGAGCGAATACTGGAATTATTCGGATTAGATTCGGAAAAGGGACATATTATCAATGGTCATGTTCCTGTGAAAATCAAAAATGGAGAGAGTCCGGTCAAAGCAAATGGCAAACTTTTTGTCATTGACGGAGGAATTTCCAAGGCATATCAGAAGGCGACGGGAATTGCCGGGTATACGTTGATTTATGATTCTCACAGTTTGATTCTTGCGGAGCACAAACCGTTTATTGCGGGGGAGAGTGAGCATACGCCGAATATTCATTTAGTTGAGAGACTTAAGCATCGGGAGAATATTTCTGACACCGACAAGGGAAGTGAACTGCAGGAGCAGATTGACGACCTGAAAGAACTTATGAAGGCCTACCGCTCGGGTTTAATTAAAGAGCGATAACCTACGCGCCATCAGGCGCTACCTATTGACACGAGAAATGGAGGAACAGTTAGAATGAGTGACTACAGAATTAACACAAAATGCGTACAGGCGGGATATACACCGGGGAATGGAGAACCGAGACAGATTCCGATCGTACAGTCCACAACATTTAAGTATGAGACAAGTGAACAGATGGGTAAATTATTTGATTTAGAGGAATCGGGATATTTTTATACCAGACTTCAGAATCCGACTAACGATTATGTGGCAGCAAAAATTGCGGAACTGGAAGGTGGAACAGCAGCAATGCTCACTTCCTCCGGACAGGCGGCCAACTTTTTTGCGCTATTTAATATTTGTGAGTGTGGCAGTCATATCGTGGCATCTTCGTCGATTTATGGGGGAACGTTCAATTTAATTTCAGTGACGATGGCGAAGATGGGAATCGAAGTTACGTTTGTATCGCCTGACTGCACAGAGGAAGAATTGAACAGAGCATTTCGCGATAACACGAGAGCCGTTTTTGGTGAGACGATTGCGAATCCGGCACTTACTGTTCTTGACATTGAGATGTTTGCCAAGGCAGCTCATGAACACGGTGTACCGCTTATTGTGGACAACACCTTCCCAACGCCGGTCAATTGCCGGCCGATTGAGTGGGGAGCAGATATTGTGACTCATTCCACAACGAAATATATGGATGGTCATGGGGCTGCTGTAGGCGGGGCGATTGTAGACGCCGGTAAATTTGACTGGATGGCACATGCTGACAAATTCCCGGGGCTTACTACACCGGATGAGTCTTATCATGGTATTACTTATGCAGAGAAGTTTGGCAAAGAAGGGGCGTTTATTTACAAGTGTACAGCGCAGCTTATGAGAGATTTTGGCTGTATTCAGTCCCCGCAGAACGCTTTTATTCTCAATCTTGGTCTGGAATCCCTACATGTCCGCATGCCGCGTCACGTGGAAAATGGATTGGCAGTAGCAAGATTTTTAGAGCATCATCCTGAAGTGAAAAAGGTGAATTATCCGGGACTGGAATCGGATCCGTATTTTGAGAGAATGAAAAAATACATGCCAAACGGTGGCTGTGGAGTAGTGTCCTTTGAGATTGAGGGAGGACGCGAGGCAGCAGAGAAGTTTATGAAGAAATTAAAACTTGCCGCTATTGAGACGCACGTGGCAGATGCGAGAACCTGCTGCCTGAATCCGGCAACTTCCACACATCGCCAGATGACGGAGGAGCAGTTAGAAGAGGCCGGTATTCCGGCTGGATTGATTCGTCTCTCCTGTGGGCTTGAGGACAAAGATGATCTGATTGCTGATTTGAGACAGGCTTTGGAGTGATGGAGGAAAGATGATAACGGATTACACATTTTATAAGGAAAATGGTTATAAAATCTGCGGTCGTATGTATGCGCCGGACAGTGAAAAGTGCTGTCCGGTTGTAATTTTTTCTCATGGATTCGGTTCGAATTACCGGGAACTTATGCACCATGGCGAGGGCTTTGCAAGAGCCGGTATTGCCTGTTTCTTCTTTGATTTTTGCGGCGGTGGTCCGGACACTATGAGTGATGGAACGATGCGGGAGATGACGATTGAGACAGAGTGCGAGGATTTGAATACGGTCATCGATGAAGTGAAAAAAATGGATTTCATAGATTCATCGAAAATATTTCTCATGGGAGAGAGTATGGGCGGCCTTGTCTCTGCACTGGTGGCGGTGAACAGAGTTGACGAGATTCGTGCTGTTGTTCTGTGGTATCCGGCATTTAATGTGCCGGATGATGTGATGAAGCGGGAATTGACGAACAAAATTACGATTTTCGGTCTGCCGCTGAGCTGGGATTATGACGAGGTGGCGAGAGGAATTGCTCCATTTCAGATTATCAAAAAATATCAGAAACCGGTGCTGCTCATTCATGGAGACAGAGACACCATTGTGCCAATCGCATATTCCAGACGTGCCACAGAAATATTAAAGGAAGCCAGACTGGAAGTGATTTCGGAGGCCGGACACGGATTTGAGGGGAGAGATTCCGTCCGCGCCAGAGAGTTGTCGATTGCATTTTTTAAGGAGCAGTGAGGAAAAGGAGATGGGCGTAAATGAGAATCCGATA
>CAMVIN010000020.1 GCA_947167565.1 uncultured Clostridia bacterium
CTACACGACGCTCTTCCGATCTAAATATGAGGTATTTTGCCGGATTTACCGGAGAAGGATATGTCTATATTTCCGGGGATAAGGCAATGGTTGTGACGGACTCCCGTTATACGGTGGCAGCGAAGGCAGAGTGTCCGGAATTTGAAGTTGTACAGTGGGATGGTGGAGAGTACTATGCACCGCTGTGTGATGCTGTACAGGCAAGCCATGCGCAAAGACTCGGCTTTGAAGATATGCAGATGACGGTATCAGAGTATGATAAATTAAAGAAAAAATTACAGAAAATCACAGGTTTGCATCGAATTAAATTGGAAAAGAAACTGACAAAATACCGGGCTGTGAAACAGCCGGAGGAGATTGAGAAAATCCGTCAGGCAGAGGCAATCGGAGACCGGGCATTAAAAAGACTTTTGCCGGAACTAAAGGCGGGCATGACAGAAAAACAGGTGGCAGCCCGCATTGAATTTTTTATGAAGGATGAAGGGGCGGAAGGATTCAGTTTTGACACGATTGCCGCATCGGGAATTCACTCGGCAATGCCTCATGCGGTTCCGACTGACAAAAAATTGGAGCAGGGGGATTTCCTCACCATGGATTTTGGCTGTATCTGGCAGGGATACTGTTCCGATATGACGAGAACGGTTGTAATTGGAAAGGCTTCAGATGAGCAGAAAAAGGTGTATGAGACAGTGCTGAGAGCACAGAGGACCGCAATAGAAAAACTGCGCCCGGGTATGACAGGGAAAGAGATTGACTCGCTTGCGAGAGATGTAATAAAGGAAGCGGGGTATGGAGAATATTTTGGACATTCTCTCGGACATTCGGTTGGACTTGAAATACATGAGAGACCGGTTTTTTCCCAGAAAGAAAACGATGTGATAAAGCCGGGGATGGTGATTACCGTGGAGCCGGGGATTTATATTGAAAATTTTGGTGGTGTCCGGATCGAGGATGTAGTAGTGATTACTGAAGATGGTTGTGAAAATATTACACATTCACCAAAACAACTGATAGAAATAGAAGAAGCCAAAGCGTAGTTGTTGCCGTAAGAGGGAGGTTAACAGAATATGCGACCAAAGATATGTTTGCCGATTGTGGCGTCAAATCGTACAGAGACACTCTTGCAGGCTCGAAAGATGAGCGAGTTGCCGGTTGAACTGGTGGAGTGGAGAGTGGATTTTTTTGAGGGAGAGCAGGAGGAAATTATTCCGCTGGCGGAGGAAGTGAATGAGGCGATTGGAGAGAAAGAACTGATTGTCACCCTGCGCACAGAATATGAGGGCGGTGAAAAGAACGGTTCCCGGTTTGATTACTGGGGGGGGCTTCATGATTTGCTAAGAAGAGATTTTGCTGCCTATGTCGATGTCGAAATTTCCCGTGATGAGCAAAAATTGATGGAGTTAAGGGACGCTTTCTCAGATGTTGAGACAAAGGTGATTGGTTCTTATCATGATTTTAATGATACTCCGTCAGAGGACAGGATAATCGAACTGTTAGAAAGAGCGAGGGAATTGGGCTGTGATGTCGGAAAACTTGCGTGTATGCCAAAGAACAGCGAAGACGTGGACGTTCTCCTGAGTGCTACAGCAAAAATGAAAGAGAAGCAGCCGGATTTTCCACTGATTACGATGGCGATGGGAGAGTTGGGAGAAAAATCCCGATTGTATGGTGGACTTTATGGTTCAGAAGTGTCCTTCGGGTGTGCGGGAACTGCCTCGGCACCGGGACAGATTCCTTATAACCGGATGAAAGAGGTATTCGATAAGATATACGTCGGAAAAAAACATATTTTTCTGATTGGGTTTATGGGCGTGGGAAAATCCTCGATTTCGAGGGAACTGGCATATCTCAGTAGAAAACCGGAAATTGATACGGACGAATGGATTGAGAAAAATGAGGGGCAGAGTATTCCGGAGATTTTTGAGAGCCGGGGAGAGGCATATTTTCGGGATGCGGAGAGTGAGATGCTAGATGAACTGGGGGCCGGCCCGGCGAGCATTGTGTCCTGTGGTGGTGGAATGGCACTTTGTGAACTTAATATAAGAAAAATGCAGGCTCTCGGAGAGGTCGTATTATTGACTGCTTTGCCGGAGACAATTTTTGAGCGGGTGAAAAATTCGACCAATCGGCCGCTTCTTCAGGGACATATGAATGTGGAGTATATCCGTGAATTGATGGAAAAGCGTCGACCGTATTATGAGAGGGCTGCTACTGTTCAGATTGTTACGGATAAGCGGATGCTCAGCGATATTGCAAAAGAAATACTTGAAAAAAGTCACTAAATAGGGTAAAATGAAAGGAGTATGTACAACTTAGGAGTCGCGTGGCGACGGAAAGAGAGGAAACTATGGTATCAGCAGGAGATTTTAGAAATGGTTTGACGATTGAGATTGATGGAATCGTATATCAGGTTATTGAATTTCAGCATGTAAAGCCGGGTAAGGGCGCAGCTTTTGTCCGCACAAAATTGAAGAATGTCGTAGACGGTGGTGTTGTGGAGAAGACATTCCGTCCTACAGAGAAGTACCCTCAGGCACATATTGATAAGAAAGACATGCAGTATTTATATAATGACGGTGAGATGTACAATTTCATGGACAATGAGACATATGAGCAGATTGCTCTCACAGAAGAGGCTGTTGGCGATTCCATGAAGTTCGTAAAAGAGAATGATAATGTTAAGATGGTATCTTACAAAGGTAATATCTTTGCAATTGAGCCGCCGATGTTTGCTGAGCTTGAAGTTACAGAGACAGAGCCGGGTGTGAAAGGTGATACGGCAACAAATGTCACAAAGCCGGCGACTGTTGAGACAGGAGCGCAGGTTGCTGTGCCGATTTTTGTTAATCAGGGTGATGTGATTCAGATTGATACACGTACCGGAGAATATTTGAAGAGACTGTAATCTTTGTATAATTTTTTATCACATATAGAGTTTGTATCGTTTGGAAAGATAAGTGAGTAACAAAAAAGTATCTGTTTTATGACAGATACTTTTTTTGAGTAAATAAGGATAAAAAGATTAAAGCATTTATTCGAAAAGTTTTGAAAGCTTCGCGAAAACGTTAGTTACATTGTCAACTGAATTCTCGATATCTTTATAAATATCATCGGACTGGGAAGATAAATCCTGCATACTCTTGGCAACAACAGCAAATCCGGCACCGGCCTCACCGCTGCGGGCAGCCTCGATACTTGCATTCAAGGCGAGTATACGCTGTTTGCTGGAAATCTTCTTCAAGTGTACTGTGTATTCATTAATCTCATTGACAATATCTTTGGAAGACTTTAATTCCTCGGAAAGTACATCCATTCTTCCTGCATTTTTGTACTTGTAATATTCAAGATCGACTGTTAATGTTGTGATAATTTTTAAAAGTTCAGCAGATGCACGGATTTTTTTCTCGGTACTTACCGGAACCTTTTGAACAGCTCTCACATACTCATCCGGATCGATGCCAAGTTCAACCGCTGTCTTGCGGAACTGATCTTCGTCCGGTGGGACAGGAAGTACCTGACCGCCAATCATGGAACCTAGTTTTTCGCCATTGACCTCAATGTCAAAGGCAAAATCCATAAGTCCGGCGTGACAAAAATATGTACCGGTACACTCGTTATCACACTTGACACAGCGGCGGTTTCCTTCTTCTGAACCTCTGGTATATTTCATACAGAAATCCGTAAAATTGCTTCCTTCTGTAATATATTCTCCATGTTTTCCGACTGCGATTGCCGCTAATCCTGTAGCATCAGAAAAATTGTCCTGAATCTCCTGTAATATAGACATATCCATAAAATCTTTTAATTCCATAATCCATTCCCCTTTTACTGATATTGTAGTTGTTGCATAAATTTTATCTTACTTGATAAATTATATTAAGTATAGCATATCTTTGTAAAAAATGCAAATAATACCGTGTTTTTTTGCATTTTTTTTGTGTAGAATTACATTTGTTGTAAATGAAAAAAGCCATTACCTATTTGTTGACATGAGAGAATGGAACAGTTATACTTTTGAATAGGAAGATTTTATGAAAGTGAGGAAGAGAAGATGACAAAGACAATCAATATTGAAGGAATGATGTGTGGACACTGCGAGGAACATGTGAAGAAGGCGTTAGAGGGGATTGCAGGGGTAAGCGAGGCAGTTGTGAGTCATGAGTCGGGTACTGCTGTTGTGACAGTGAGTGAAGAGGTGGCAGATGACATTCTAAAAACTGCAGTAGAAGAAGAGGATTACAAAGTGATTTCTATTAAGTAATCCGTCAGTACAGATATTTTGGAGGATTGGTATGGCTATTGAGAAAATTTCTGAGATTGTATTGGGAGATATGCTTTTAGTTTTTGAGCAGGAGACGGATTTCAAACGGGTAGGATTTTACATGATTCCTGCAGATATGAAGGAGCAAGATGTCAGCAACCAAAAGTTTTACAGGGTGAACACGTTTGCGCAGTTAAAACTGGCAGGTGATACATACCCGAACTGTTATGGTCATGGTCAGACGATGCGCAACAGCGAGTCAGGGAATCTTTTTGAATACGAGTCCCAGACAGATGAGGAAGAGGGCTGTGTTCGCACGATTACAACTGTGATGAAAGACAAACGAGGCTATGAACTTCGCAATGTTATTACTTATTATAAAGGTGAATCTTCTTTTGAGATGAAGAATATCTTTATCAATCAAGGGGCTGACAGTGTAAAGTTGGAGATGCTCTCCAGTTTTGAACTGGCTAATATCACGCCTTTTATTGAAAAAGATGCGCCAGATTGCTTGTTAGTACACCGGCTTCGCAGTAAGTGGAGCCACGAGGGAAGGCTTGTGACTGAATCCGTAGAAGATCTGCAATTGGAGCCAAGCTGGTCGAACTGGGCAGTTGGCGTTGAACGGTTCGGGGCGAGAGGTTCGATGCCTGTCATGAAATATTTTCCTTTTGTTGCCGTAGAAGACACTCAGAATGCTGTATTGTGGGGAGCGCAGCTGGCGCATGAGGCGTCCTGGCAGATGGAGATTTACCGTCAGGATGACGGGCTGCATATTTCCGGCGGTCTTGCCGACCGCGAATTCGGTCATTGGATGAAGGAGATATCTGCCGGTGAGAGTTTTGAGACACCGAAGGCAATTCTTTCTGTTTGCCGGGGGGATGTGGATGAAATTTGCCACCGCCTTGTATCCGCAGGGGAAAAATATGTTGAGCAGGGACCGGAATGCGAGCAGGAATTGCCAATTATTTTCAATGAATATTGTACAACATGGGGATGTCCGTCTCATGAAAATATTTCCGGAATTGTAGATGCGATCAAAGATAAGGGCTTTGACTATTTTGTTATAGACTGTGGATGGTTTAAGGAGGATGGAGTGCCTTGGGACATTAGCATGGGAGATTATAATGTGTCACCAACACTTTTTCCGGAAGGGCTGGACAAGACGGTTGAGATGATAAAAAATGCTGGCATGAAGCCGGGTATCTGGTTTGAAATAGACAATGTGGGAAGTGCGGCAAAGGCATTTCAAAATACGGACCATCTGTTAAAGAGAGATGGCGCTCCGCTCACGACCTACAGCCGCAGATTCTGGAACATGCAGGATGACTGGGTAAAAGACTACCTCGGAAAAAAAGTTATCGGTACATTGAATCAATATGGCTTTGAGTACATGAAGATGGATTATAATGACACGATTGGTATTGGTTGTGATGGGGCGGAGTCTCTGGGCGAGGCGCTTCGTCAGAACATGGAGGCATCTGTAGAGTTTGTCCGCCGCGTGAAAGAGGAGGTTCCGGGGATTGTTCTGGAGAACTGTGCGTCCGGCGGTCACAAATTAGAGCCGCTTATGATGAGCATCTGCTCGATGGCATCATTCTCTGATGCGCATGAGACAGAGGAGATTCCGATTATTGCGGCAAATCTTCACCGTGCCATTTTGCCGCGCCAGAGTCAGATTTGGGCAGTGATTCGTAAGACTGATACAACAAAAAGAATCGGGTACTCCATTGCCAATACTTTTCTTGGAAGAATGTGCCTGTCCGGTGATGTTACGGATTTATCCGAAGAACAGTGGGATACAATTGAACGTGGAATTGCGTTTTATCGAGAAATCGCTCCGATAATCAAAAATGGAAAATCTCATAGACGCGGGCCGAAGATTACGAGTGACAGACATCCGAAAGGGTGGCAGGCGCTCGTGAGAAATGGTGAGAATGGAGAGACATTAGTAGTTTTGCACACATTCAACGGAGAACTGCCGGAGTATATAGAAGTAGACTTAGAGGGAAGAGCGAGTGAGGTTATCAGTACCTATTCTCACGATGACAAGGCAGATTTTGCGGTAAAGGGTGGAAAGCTTGTTTACCGAACTACAGAAAATATGTGTGCAGCTGCGGCGAGACTGAAATGATTTAGTTATAGGATAAGGCTATAACTGACCATATGTTTTATGTATTTTACAATAACAGAATCCTCTGTTAAGATATAGACATGAACCGGGGAACAAAATCCATTGCAGGCCGGTAAAACGAAAATAATCGAAATGGAGGATATGAATAATGAGTAAAAAGACAAGGGCAGATAGAAATTTAAAATTCGAGACATTACAGTTACATGTGGGACAGGAAAAGGCAGATTCTGTGACGGATGCAAGAGCAGTGCCGATTTATCAGACATCTTCGTATGTGTTCCATAACAGTGAACATGCGGCGGCGAGATTTGGGTTATCAGATGCCGGCAACATTTATGGGCGTCTGACCAATCCGACAGAAGATGTGTTTGAGCAGAGGATTGCAGCTTTAGAGGGTGGTGTGGCAGCTCTTGCCGTGGCATCCGGAGCAGCAGCGATTACTTACACATTTCAAAATCTTGCTCAGGCAGGCGATCACATTGTGGCGGCGAAAAACATTTATGGCGGTACCTACAATCTTCTGGCGCATACATTGCCAAGTTACGGTATTACGACAAGTTTTGTTAATCCGGCAGATTTTGATGAAATCCGTAGAGCGATTAAAGAGAACACAAAGGCTGTTTTCATTGAGACTCTCGGCAATCCGAATTCGGATGTCGTAGATATAGAGGCGATTGCAAAGATTGCCCACGAGAACAAGATTCCGCTGGTGATTGACAATACTTTTGCAACACCGTATCTGGTTCGCCCGATTGAGCATGGCGCAGACATTGTTGTTCATTCCGCTACCAAATTTATTGGTGGTCACGGAACGACAATCGGCGGTGTCATTGTGGACAGCGGCAAATTTGACTGGGAGGGAAGCGGTAAGTTTGCCTCTCTGACAGAGCCGAATCCAAGTTATCACGGAATCAGTTTTACCAAGGCAGTGGGAGCGGCAGCGTTTGTCACTAAAATTCGCGCAATTCTTCTCCGCGATACCGGTGCAACTCTTTCTCCATTCCATGCGTTCTTCTTTTTGCAGGGCTTAGAGACGTTGTCTCTTCGTGTAGAGCGCCATGTGGAGAATGCGTTGAAAGTTGTTGAGTACTTAAAGAATCACCCACAGGTGGAGAGTGTCAATCATCCGTCTGTTTCAGAGGATGCAAAGCAGAAAGAATTGTATCAGAAATACTTCCCGAACGGCGGCGGTTCGATTTTTACCTTTGAGATTAAGGGAGACGCGCAGAAGGCGAAAGATTTCATTGATAATCTGGAGTTGTTCTCGCTCCTTGCCAATGTGGCAGATGTAAAGTCCTTGGTGATTCACCCGGCATCTACGACTCACTCACAGCTCAATGAGGAGGAACTGCTTGATCAGGGAATTAAACCAAATACGATACGGCTGTCCATAGGAACAGAAAATATAGATGATATTATTGAGGATTTAGAAGAGGCTTTTAAAGCCGTGCAGTGACAGGAGGAATTATGAAAGTTCCGGATTTTGACAGGCTGGAAAAAAATATTATTGATGTTGTAAAAGAGGAACAGATTAAGCTGGGTTACCAAAAAGAGGTAATCCGGCTTTATTATCCGTTGTCCTCGCTGAATCATTATTTAAAGACAGAAGCTGATGTTGATGGCATGAATGTGATATTAAAAGATTTTTGCGATAGAGAAAAGAACACTCTCGGCAGCATTGAGGTATCAAATGAAAAGGAGCGGTTCTGTTTTTGTCTATCTGAGGAGGTGTCCGTGTATGTAAATGAGCACACGCCGGGAGACGGGTTTCTCTATGATCTTATTGAGGAAATATCCAGACATCCGGCAAATCTGAATGATATCATTGCGCTGTTTTATAAATATTCAGAGCGGGTTCACGTGGAACGGGCAGAGCATGGAGAATTTGACATCCTCATTTATTTTGAGGACGGTCAGCCGGATGGATTTATGTATTGTCTGACCGATGAAGGGGGCGGACATATAATCTATCACAGGTACACCAGAGAGGATTATGAGGATTTGGATTTAGAATAATTAGAATATATCAGAGTGTGGAGCGCACGACCTATAGTATGACGGGTGGTGCGTTTTTTTTGTGAATTTACGGAAAGAACATTTGTTCCTACAAGATATATGGTTTTGACAAAAAACAGACACAAGACATTAAAAAAATATAAAAAATATCTAATTTTTAACTTGCATGTTCCCTAAAAGTGGTGTATGATTTACATAAAAGTGGAGCGAAGTGGAGCGATTGGGTCGCAATGTGGTGTGAAAGGGTGACGCAGCCGCTCTCTGCTGTTTCATGTTACGGAAGTTGGTGAGACCGCATGTTTATGGGCACATATGAGCACGGACTGGATGCTAAGGGACGAGTGATTATCCCGGCAAAGCTCCGTGAAGAACTCGGCGAATCCTTTGTAGTCACATTGGGGCTCGACGGGTGCCTGTTTGCATATCCCCAGAGCGAGTGGGAGATTTTTGCGGACAAACTGAAGAGTCTTCCGGGTACAAAGGAAGGAAGAAAGTTACAACGTGCATTTCTTGCCAATGCGGAAACTTGTGACATGGACAAGCAGGGTCGTGTATTGATTCCGGCAAAACTTCGGGATAAAGCTGGTTTATCCAAAGAAGTTGTGTTCGTCGGCGTGTTGTCAAAACTGGAGATTTGGAGCAAGGAGAAATGGGCAGGTATTGATGATGACGTGGATGACATCGAGGATCTCATGGAGAACATGGCGCAATATGACCTCACTCTATAAAGGTCAGAATAGATAGTTTGAGATGGGATAGGAGATTGCGTATGGAATTTCAACATGTATCTGTTTTGTTGCACGAGACGATTGAGTCACTTAAGATAAAACCGGACGGGATTTATGTGGATGGAACGCTTGGGGGAGCGGGACATGCAAGAGAGGTGTGCCGACGTCTTTCGGAGAATGGTAGATTTGTCGGAATCGACCAGGACAGAGAGGCGTTAGCGGCGTCCGAGGAAAGGTTACGTGAATTTGGAGAAAAGGTAAGTGTCGTAAAGAGTAATTATGTGGAAATTGCTCAGGTTTTGCGGGACTTGCAGATTGACAAGGTGGACGGCATTGTGTTGGACTTGGGAGTATCTTCCTACCAGTTAGACAATGCGGAACGAGGTTTTTCCTATATGGCGGATGCGCCGCTTGACATGCGGATGGATAGGGACCAGACGCTAAGTGCAAGAGAGATTGTGAATGAGTATCCGGAGAATGAACTGGTGCGGATTTTACGAGAGTATGGGGAAGAGCGTTTCGCATCGAGAATCGCTGCCAATCTTGTGAGAGAACGAGAGAAAAAGGAAATAGAGACAACATTCGAACTGGTAGAGATTGTCCGCAACTCTATGCCGGCGAAGGCAAAGAACGGGAAAGGTCATCCGGCTAAACGCACATTTCAGGCAATCAGGATTGCATGCAACCATGAGTTGGAAGTTCTGAGTGAAGCGCTGGATCAGATGATTGAACTGCTGAATGATGGAGGACGGTTATGTGTCATAACTTTTCATTCACTGGAGGACAGGATTGTAAAGAACTGTTTCCGGCGAAATGAAAGGCCTTGTACTTGTCCGCCTGATTTTCCGGTTTGTGTTTGCGGAAGGAAATCTAAAGGGATAGTGATTACAAGAAAACCAATTCGACCGACGAGGGATGAACAGATGGAGAATACACGCTCCACAAGTGCCAAACTAAGGGTATTTGAAAAGAAAGAAGAAACTTGATTAGACCTACACAAAATAAGGTTAGGGGGATTTTACCATGACACGGCAGAATACATCTTACGTGTACGGAAGCGCAGCAAGACAGACTGCTCCGAGACCGTCATACAACAGCGAAGAAGAAATCAGAAGAAGACAGAGAGAGCGTCAGAATTATCGTCGCAGACAGAGAAGACAGCCGAAACCAAAGTTGGACAAGGTGTCACTGCTTTTGACGATGATTACTTTTGCTGCGGTCATGGTAGTCGGAATTTTTTACATCAGACTGCAGTTCCAGTCCACTTACTTGAGCAAAAGCGTAGTAAAATTACAGAGCGAGGTGGTGGAACTGGAAAAAGAAAATGCGACTTCCGAGATGGAGCTGGAGAACTCTGTCAATTTGAGAGAGGTTTACAAAAAGGCAACAAAGGAATTAGGGATGCGGGAAGCAACCAGTGACCAGATTTTTACCTATGAGAGCAAAAAGAGTACACAGATTCGACAGCACAGTGATATTCCGACAGAGTAGTAAGCAGGTGAGACACAATGGCGACATACAATAGAAGAGGATATTATCAGAGACGGCGAAGAAGAAAAAGGACAGAGGTTTTTACTTCAAGAATGAGGTTTACCCTCCTCTGTCTGTTTTTCCTTTTTTTGATCGTCTTTGTTGTTCTTGCAGGGCGAATATATTCTATGGATAAAAATGATGGAGACCGCTATAGAAAGGCGGCGTTATCACAACAGGCGTACACGAATACAACGTTGAATTATCGGCGCGGAACGATTAAAGACAGAAATAATACGACATTGGCAGTCAGTATCCGCAAATATAATCTCGTTTTGGAGCCGCGCACATTGATGGCCAATGAAACAAATAAAGATTTTACATTGAAAAAAATTTCTAAGCACTTTGGGGTTGAATTATCTGTGCTGGAACAGGTCGTAGAAGAACATCCGGATTCTATGTATGAACATATTGACGGGTTAAAGGAACTTTCCAGTGATATGGTGGATAAATTCAAAGAAAAGATGGACAAAATCAAGGAGGAGGAAGCAAAAAAGAAAAAGGAAAAGTCAGAGGAGGAAGAAGAAACAGAGGAGGATCAGTCCCAGTCAAAAGAAATTATTGGTGTCTGGTTTGAAGAGGTTTTTACCAGAAATTATCCTCTGGGCAATGTGGGGTGTCACCTTGTCGGCTTTATGTCGGCTGAAAATGCAGGAGCTTATGGCGTGGAAAAGAGTTATAATGATTATTTGTGTGGGACTACGGGAAGAGAATACGGGTATTTTGACACGAACATGAATTTGCAGCGCACGATTAAACCGGCAAAAGACGGTGATACAGTTGTCATGACGATAGATGCTAATGTACAACAGTTAGTGGAAAAACAGATTGCGGATTTCCAGTCTAACGGTGTGGGGGCAGAACGAGTAGCTGTTATGCTGATGAATCCGAAAAATGGGGAGATTCTTGCCATGGCATCTGATGTTTCGTATGATTTGAACAATCCGAATGATTTATCGGGAATGTATACGAGTGAGCAGATCAATAAGATGTCAAATGAGGAGGTTAATTCCAATTGTCTGGCAATGTGGTCAAATTTTTGTCTCAGTTCTGCCTATGAGCCGGGTTCTACATTTAAGCCATTTACCATTGCGGCGGGATTAGATGAAAATGTAATTAATGATAATTCGACATTTACCTGTAATGGTGTCTTGAAAGTGGCAGACAGGGAAATTCACTGTTCCAACCGTTCCGGACACGGTGTGCTGGATTTGAGGCACAGTTTGATGGAATCCTGTAATGCGGCTCTTATGTCCATCGGTATGAAGCTGGGAGCGGACAAATTCTACGAATACACGAAACTGTATGGCTTTGGTCAGAGAACGGGAATTGATTTGCCGGATGAAACTTCCGGACAAATTCATCCGAAGGATCAGTTAAATATAACAGAACTGGCAACCAGCAGTTTTGGGCAGACTCAGACCGTTACCATGGTCCAGATGATGAGTGGTTTTTGTTCTCTTATAAATGGAGGTAATTACTACCAGCCACATGTTGTCAAGGAAATTCAGAACAGTAATGGTGATGTGATAGAGTCCTTTGAACCGGTAGTGGTAAAGACAACAACGACAGCGGCGACAAGTAAGAAACTTCGCAGTTATCTTTTATCAACGGTGGAAGAGGGGACGGCGAAGCCGGCTGCAGTGAAAGGATATGCGATTGGCGGGAAGACGGGAACAGCAGAAAAAAATGGAAGAGACAAAAGGAATTATCTGGTTTCTTTTATTGGCTGTACTCCGGCAGAGGATCCTGAGGTGGCAATATATGTTGTTGTTGATGAGCCGCACGCAAAAGATCAAGCGCATAGTACCTATGCTACAGAATTTGCCTCAAAAATCATGAAAAAGGTTCTTCCGTTTTTGAATCAATTTGCGGATAAGAGCCAAAGTGAAGACACATCTGAAAAAAAAGAATCATAACCGGACCACAATTACAATAAATTATAACAATGATTCTTTGTGAGGTGGCTTATGGTGGTTCGACACAAAACGTACCAGAGACGAAGTCAGTTTTTGGTATTTTTTGTTATTACACTTATTGTGGCGACTATGTTTGCCCGTCTGGGATATCTCATGGTGTTCCGGGCGGATTACTACGGTGTGCGGGCGAAAGAACTTCATGAGAGGGAACGAAAGATAAAGGCGGAAAGAGGACTGATTTTGGATCGGAATGGGAAATTGCTGGCGGGGAATCAGTCTGTATCAACCATCTCAGTCATCCACAGTCAGATAAAAGAACCGGAAAAAATAATTGAAGTTTTGTCCAGAGAATTGGGCATAGAAGAGGACACGATCCGAAAAAAAGTGGAGAAGGTGTCCCTGCGTGAAAAAATCAAATCAAATGTTGATAAAGAAACTTCAGATAGAATACGTAACTGTAAGTTGGCGGGAGTGACCGTTGACGAAGACTATAAAAGGGACTATCCGTATTCTTCCCTGGCGTCTAAGGTAATAGGTTTTACCGGTGCAGATAATCAGGGAATTATCGGCCTTGAAGTAACATATGAAAAATATTTAAAGGGAATTGATGGTTCTATTCTGACGATGACTACAGCACATGGTACCGAAATTGAAAACGGAGCAGAGGAACGTGTGGAGCCGGTTGCCGGCAGCACTCTGATAACAAGTCTGGATTTGACGGTAATGGAATACGCCGACCAGGTGGCAAACACCCTTTTGGAAAAGAAAAAGGCGAAGAGTGTGGAAATCATTGTGATGAATCCTGACAACGGCGAAATATATGCTATGGCAAACGCACCGGAATTTAACTTGAATCAGCCGTATGAACTGATAGGAGAAGATGAATCTTTGTCGGAGAAAGAAAAGACAAATAAGAGAAATGCCATGTGGAGAAATGAATGTGTGTCAGATACTTATGAGCCGGGTTCTACCTTTAAAATACTGACTGCTGCGGCCGCATTGGAGATGGGAGCTGTAAAAATGACGGATACCTTTCATTGTCCGGGATATAAAATGGTGGAAGACAGAAAAATTCGTTGTCACAAGACAACCGGGCATGGCTCGGAGACTTTTTTGCAGGGGATTATGAATTCTTGCAATCCGGTATTTATGGAAGTGGGGGCGAGACTTGGTGTAGATAATTTCTTTAAAGAAATACAGGAATTTGGCGTGCTGGCGAGAACCGGAATTGATGTTCCGGGGGAGGCGGCTGCCATCATGCATAAAAAGGAGAATGTGGGAGCAGTGGAACTTGCAACAATGTCTTTTGGGCAGTCATTCCAGCTCTCACCAATTCGCCTTCTGACTTGTGCAGCATCTATTATTAATGGAGGAAAGAGTATCACCCCTCACTTTGGAGTCAGTATCAAGAGTTCCGATGGCAAAAATATCAGGAAGCTGTCCTATGATTCGGGAAATGAAGTGGTTTCAAAGAAAACATCTGATCTCGTGAGAGAAGCGCTGGGGAAGGTGGTTTCAGAGGGAACCGGTAAAAATGCGGGGGTAGAAGGATATGCAGTTGGAGCAAAAACAGGAACCAGCCAAAAACTTCCCCGGGGCAATGGCAAGTATATTGCATCGACAATTGGTTTTGCACCGGTAGAGAATCCCAAGGTCATTGCGCTTGTTAGCCGGAAGGGTTGTATTATGGCGGAACGATAGCGGCACCGGCAATTTCGACCCTTTATTCGAACCTTTTACCGTATCTGCTGGATAAAAAGAATCCGTATTCTCGTGAATAAGTGCTTGCGGTGTGTGGCGGAATGGTATAAAATAAGAACGTGCGTCAATGTACGCGTAAGATAAATAAGATAAGAAGAGGTGCAGACTTATGAGTATTCAGAATCTATCCGGTGTGATTATGCCAGTGATGATATCCTTTCTGGTGAGCGTTGTGCTCTGTCCGATTATTATTCCATTTTTACGCAAATTAAAATTCGGTCAGACAGTAAGGGATGAGGGTCCGGAATCGCATTTGAAGAAAAACGGTACGCCGACAATGGGAGGGCTGGTGATTTTGGCCAGCATTTTGGTGACGTCCCTTATCTATATCGGAAAGTATACCGAGATTATTCCGGTTTTATTTATGACACTGGGATTTGGCTTGATTGGTTTTTTGGATGATTATATCAAAGTTGTCATGAAACGTTCTCTTGGACTTACTCCCTTGCAGAAAATGGCACTTCAGTTTGTTTTGACCGGTGTTTTTGTGTTTTATTATTTTAGAGTTGCCGGTATGGACACAACCGTGAAAATTCCTTTTGTAGACGGTCCGGGATTCTCGATGCCTACCTGGTTGTTTGTCCTGTTTATTTATTTTGTTGTGCTGGGTACCGTTAACGGCGTTAATTTTACCGATGGTCTGGATGGCCTTGCCTCCGGAGTGACTGCGATTGTCGCAACATTTTTTACCATAGCAGCACTTGTTATCAATCCGCAGATGACTCCGATTACGGCGGCGGTTGTGGGAAGTCTCTTGGGATTCTTGATGTTCAACACATATCCGGCAAGAGTGTTTATGGGAGATACGGGTTCCCTGGCTCTCGGAGGATTTGTTGCGTCGATTGCACTTATGCTGCATATGCCGTTGTTTATTGTTATTGTTGGACTCATTTATCTTGTAGAAGTAATCTCTGTAATTTTACAGGTGGGATATTTTAAGCTGACACATGGAAAGAGAATATTTAAAATGGCACCGATCCACCACCACTTTGAACTGAGTGGCTTTTCTGAGACACAGGTAGTGGCGGCATTCAGCATTGTGACTGCTTTGCTGTGTCTGGTCGGAATTCTGGCATTTTAGGAGGAGGTACGAATATGGATTTGAAAGAGAAAAAAGTAGTTGTTGTCGGACTTGGAAAGAGCGGCATGGCTGCTTATGAATTATTAAAGAAAAAGGGCGCTGAAGTTTATTTGTATGACGGGAATCCTAATCTGGATACATCTGCATATGACGCTCCGGTCTATCTAGATGAATTTCCGGAGGGCCGCTTTGCGATTATGGATTTAGCTGTGTTCAGTCCGGGAGTACCTCTCACAATTCCGGTAGCGGATTTTCTCAGGGAAAAAGGTGTTCCGATTATTGGGGAGATAGAACTGGCCTATATGGCAGAAAAGGGGAGCGTAATCGGGATTACGGGAACCAATGGGAAGACAACAACAACAACGCTCACCGGCGAAATTATGAGTGCTTACAATGAGCATACTTTTGTTGTGGGTAATATTGGAAATCCCTATACCAAAGAAGTGCTCGGAAGTACAGAGGACTCGGTGACAGTAGCAGAAATCAGTAGTTTTCAGCTCGAAACAACAGATACATTCTGTCCGAAGGTCAGCGCAATTTTGAATATAACGCCGGATCACCTGGATCGTCACGGCTCGATGGAAAACTATATTGATGCCAAGTTTGCGATTGCAAAACGACAGACGAAAGAAGAACTCTGTGTATTGAACTATGAGGATGAGGTTTTGAGAGAACGGGCGAAAAATCTGCCATGCCGTGTGGAATTTTTCAGCAGTAAGAGAAAAATAGATGTGGGATTGTATCAGAATGAAAACCATGATATTGTAGACGGGAAAACGGGAGAAGTTTTGATGAATATGTCCGAGAGCAATATTCCGGGGGATCACAACTGTGAAAATATTATGGCGGCAATTCTTATGACAAGAGAAATGGGTGTTCCGATGGAATTGATTCTTCGAACTGTGAAAAACTTTAAGGCGGTTGAGCATCGAGTGGAATTTGTCAAGACGGTTAAAGGTGTAGATTATTACAATGACTCCAAAGGAACAAATCCGGATGCCGCCATTAAAGGAATTCAGTCAATGAACCGGCCAACTGTGCTCATTGGTGGTGGATATGACAAGGGAGGAGAATTCGATGAGTGGATAAAGGCTTTTGGTGGAAAAGTTAAATATTTACTGCTTCTTGGTGCGACGAAAGAAAAAATTGCCCGGACAGCGGAGAAATATGACTTTACAGAATATGAATTTGTGGATACTCTTCAGAATGCGGTAAAACGTGCAGCAGAACTTTCGGAAAGTGGAGATGCGGTATTGCTTTCACCGGCATGTGCCAGTTGGGATATGTTTGATTCCTACGAACAGCGGGGAAGGTTGTTTAAGGATTATGTCAGACGATTGTAAAGAATAAAAGAAATTCGAAAACAGGAGGTGAACTTTGTGGCAGGCAGTCAAAAAAAGAAGAGAGAAGTGACAGAGCAGAGCGCATTTGATTACAGTCTGCTGCTGATTACCATGTGCCTGATAGGTTTTGGCCTCTTAATGATATATAGTTCCAGTTCCTATACAGCACAGGTTCGTTTTGGAAGTTCGACCTACTTTTTGAAAAAACAGATGTTTGGAGTTCTCGCCGGATTAGTCGTAATGTTTCTTGTGAGCAAATTTCCGTATAAGGCCTATATAAAGCAGTTGCCGCTTGTTCGTGTTCGTCTGGTCACCATCTTGTACTGGGTGGCAGTGATGCTGCAGACATTGGTTCTTTTGGTGGGAGACAACCGCAATGGCGCGCAGCGATGGATCACGGTTGGACCGATTTCATTCCAGCCTTCCGAGATTGTCAAATTTGTAGTTATTTTGATTACGGCATACTTTATTCAGCGGCAGCCGAGGAAATTGGGAAAATTTAAAGGTATTGTTATGTCCTTTCTCCCGGCGAGTGTTCTGATTATACTTATTGGAAAGGAAAACTTAAGTACCGCAATTGTAGTTGCGCTGATTACCGGCGGAATGTGCTTTGTGGCGGCAAAAGAGAAGAGATTATATTTTCTTGCTATTTTTATGGCGGTTGGTGCTGTGGCACTCTACATACAGTTTGGTGATGCCTTCCGAATGGAGCGTATTCAGGTCTGGATGAATGTGGAGACACATCAGAAAGGATATCAGATTCTTCAGGGCTTGTATGCGATTGCATCCGGCGGATTGTTTGGAACCGGTCTCGGTGAGAGTATGCAGAAACTTGGGTTTATTCCGGAATCTCATAACGATATGATTTTTTCTATTATCTGTGAAGAACTGGGACTTTTTGGAGCCGGTATTGTTATGCTGATGTTTATTTTCCTTCTTTGGAGAATTTTGAATACAGCGATGAAGGCACCGGATTTGTTTTCTTCGATGATCTGTACAGGTGTTATGATTCATATCGCTGCACAGGTTGTGCTGAACATTGCCGTTGTAACCAACTCGATTCCATCCACCGGTATCCCACTGCCATTCATCAGTTATGGTGGTACCTCAATTATGTTCCTGATGGCAGAAATCGGGCTGGTTCTTGGAATTTCTTCAAAATGTAAAAGCACCTGACAAAACTACTCACATACAATAGGAATGAGATGACTTTTGTATGGTGAGTAAATGGCGATTCAAATAGATGGTGGAAAAAAAGTAAGTGGTTCACTGGTGATACAGGGCTCTAAAAATGCGGTTCTTCCTATTATGGCAGCTTCTGTTTTGGGGGCGGGGACAACTGTGATAGAAAATTGTCCGGATATTTTTGATGTTCATGCGATGTCCGATGTTCTTCGGAGCATTGGTGCGAGCGTGAATTACCGGAATCATACTTTGACAATCTGCTCGTCTCATATAAAAAAAACGGCGATAGAAGAGAAGTCAGTGGGAGAAATCCGGGCTTCTATTCTACTGCTCGGAAGTGTTCTGGCAAGACTTGGAAGCGTTTCAATCTGTTATCCGGGCGGTTGCTCCATCGGAAGTCGTCCGATTGACTTTCATCTGAGAGCTTTTCGGAAAATGGGCGCACAGGTGAATGAGGAAAAAGACAGAATTGACTGTTTAGCGAAGAAAAGGTTGACAGGAACAACGATTTCATTGCCGTTTCCGAGCGTGGGGGCAACGGAAAATATTATTCTGACATCGGTTCTGGCAGAAGGAGAAACCGTTCTTTTGGGAGCTGCGATGGAGCCTGAAATCACGGAGTTGTGCCGGTTTCTTCGAAAGATGGGGGCGCAGATCACAGGCGAGGGAACAGACACGCTTCGTGTTTGCGGCGTGAAAGAATTAAAGTCGGTTCGTTGGGGGTTGTGCGCAGATAGAATTGTTTTCCTCACTTGGGCGATGCTTACGGCAGGGTGTGGGGGAGAGGCTGAGTTATTTATGAAAGAAACAATTCCCTGTGCAGAAAAACAAGTATTAGAACAACTTGGCTGCATGATTGAGAGAGAAGGGCGAAGAATCTGTCTTTCACAAAAACATGTTCCGCGGCCAATACGTTATTTGAAGACGCAGCCGTATCCGGGCTATCCAACGGATGGTCAGTCACTAATTATGCCGGTGCTCTGCAAAGGAAATGGCGTCAGTACAATTGAAGAAGGGATTTTTGAAAACCGGTTTCGCATGATACGTCAATTGAAAAAAATGGGGGCTAATATTGACTACGTATGCAATCACGCCCGAATTACAGGGGTTACAAAACTTCACGGTGCTCTTGTACAGGCAGATGATCTGCGCAGTGGTGCCGGACTTTTGATCGGTGGGGCGATGGCAGAGGGGAGAACAACGATTACGAAGGAACATTTTATAAACCGCGGATATGAAAATGTGACCGGGCAGCTACAGGCACTGGGAATTTTGGCGGAGGAAGTGTGAAAAAACGGGAGGTTTTTATGACAGATAAAAAAAGTTTTGTAAAATGGTACATTCTTGCAGGTATTCTTGCAGTTATAGTGTTCTGTCTGTTCTTTTTTAAAGTGAGGACAGTCACTATTGAGGACAATACCTATTATACAGAAGAAAAAATGGTGGAGATGTTTCAGAGCAATTTTCTTGAAAAAAATCTGCTTACCTTTTGGCTGATGGACAAACTTTCACTGACGCCGGATTTACCCTTTGTAAGGGAATATGAGGTTAGTTATCCATCCCCTCATGAGGTGCATATTAAACTATATGAAAAAACAATTGTTGCCGGAATTGTATATTCGAAACAATATATTTATTTTGACAAGGACGGTATGGTGCTTAGGAGCAGTGACAAAGCAATTGAAAAAATTCCGTTATTTGAGACGGATTCTCTGACAACGTTTACTCTATATAAAGAAATTCAAATGGAGGATTCGGAATTATTAGACCAGATTATGAATCTGGCAAATCTATTTAGCCATTATGAAATTACATGGGACAAGGTTAAATTTACAGAAGAACACGAGGCGGTTCTCTACAGTGGTGATATTAAAGTTACGCTGGGAAAGACGGACAATTATGATGAGAGAATTTCTGCGCTGGCGAGTATTCTGGAACAGGCACTTGCGGCGGGAAAGAAGGGAGAATTTGATTTGTCAAATTATGAGGTAAAGGGAACTGTTATCTTTAAGCAGTCTGATGTGCCGGCAACAGTGACAGCAACACCAAAACCAACGGCGAGTCCGGAACCTCAGTAAATCAGGCAACATTGAGGAGGTAACCGCATATTTTGGTTAAATAATAACAAAAATTCAAAAAAATGTAAAATACCTCTTGATTATTTTGCAAAATAAAAGTATTATATATTATATGTGACTACGCACAGAGGATTCGATTCAACTATAGAAGGAGGAACTGTAGTGTTAGAAATTATGAACAGCGAGGCATCACAGCCGGCTGCAAACCTGCTTGTAGTAGGTGTAGGGGGAGCCGGAAACAATGCTGTAAATCGAATGATAGATGAAGGGATAAAGAGTGTTGAATTTGTTTGTGTAAATACAGACAAGCAGATTCTTCAGCGCTGTAAGGCACCAACTTGTATCCAGATTGGTGAGAAGTTGACGAAGGGATTGGGTGCCGGAGCCAGACCAGAGATTGGTGAGAAGGCTGCCGAAGAGAGTTCTGAAGAATTGGCAGAAGTTGTAAAAGATGCCGATATGGTATTTGTTACCTGTGGTATGGGTGGCGGCACCGGTACGGGAGCAGCACCGGTGGTAGCAAAGATTGCGAAAGATATGGGCAAACTCACAATCGGTATTGTGACAAAGCCGTTTAAGTTTGAGGGTAAGAATCGTATGGATAATGCCCTTGGTGGTATAGAGAAGTTAAAAGAATGTGTGGATACATTGATTGTGATACCGAATGACAAGTTGTTGGCGATTTGCGATCGAAGAACAACGATGCCGGAGGCACTTCGCAAGGCAGATGAAGTACTTCAGCAGGGTGTTCAGGGAATCACAGATTTGATTAACACGCCGGCTCTTATCAATTTGGATTTTGCGGATGTCTCTACGGTCATGAAGGACAAGGGTATTGCTCATATCGGTATTGGTACCGGAAAGGGCGATGACAAGTGTGTAGAGGCTGTGAAAGAGGCGATTACCAGTCCGTTGCTTGAGACCACGATTGACGGTGCCTCCCACGTTATTGTAAATATATCCGGTGATGTTGGCTTGATTGAGGCCAATGAGGCAGCTTCCTATGTTCAGGAACTTGCAGGAGACGAAGCAACGATTATATTCGGTGCGATGTACGATGACACTGACGCAGAGACAATAACAATTACCGTGATTGCGACCGGTTTACAGTCTGCGGATACACCGGCCAGTACCATAAACAGTGCAAAATCAAGTTTTGATGCTAAATATGGCGGCACGCCAAGTTTTTTGAATAACAACAAGACAACAACCGCACAGAAGAGCGGACTCAGTTTTCTGAATGGAGTCGGCGGTTCGGCAGGAACAACTTCTACGTCAACAGTAAGAAGTAATGTCAGCAGTGTTCACGCTGCGAATCCGGCAGGAAGAAGTGTGGGACGGTCTTTGGAACAGGATATGCCTGTGGTTAACCGCGGCTCAAGACGTGCCGGCGGTGACTCCGGAATAGAAGAGATTAAGATTCCGACATTTATTCAGAATAAGAGACAGGAGGATTAAAGTAACATGACTACTTCAACATTGAAAACAATTGCAACTATTATTTATATTATTGTCTGCGTTGCCCTTGTTATCGTCGTATTGATGCAGGAGGGAAAGACAAATGGTCTCGGTGCTGTGACAGGTGCTGCAGATAGTTATTGGACAAAGAATAAGGGACGTTCACAGGAGGGAGTCCTTGTTAAATTAACAGCTATTCTGGCATTCATATTTATTGCGTTGTCAGTAGTATTATGTACAGACTGGCTTGGATGATGATTTATCATCCCTACTATTTGAACTAAAAGCACTTCCTGATAACAGGGAGTGCTTTTATCTTATTGGAATAGGAGATTTGTATGGCGAAGAGAAAGAAGAGAGGAGAACCGGAGATTCTAGTTGGTGAATTCATGGCAACAAAAAGAGGATTTGGTTTTGTACGCCCTCAGGAGGAGGGAGAAGATATTTTTATCTCCGGACGTGACTGCTCGAATGCCTTTCATGGTGATGTGGTTGAGGTTCAGGTAAAAGATCGACATAAGCAGGATAAGAAAAGGGAAGGAATTATTCTGCGTGTCTTAAAGAGGAAGTATGAGAAAGTGGTTGGAACTTTTACCAAAAATCATAAAATTACATTTGTCATTCCGGATATGGAAAAATTTACGAAAGATATATATATTCCGGAGGGAGCGACGATGGGAGCTCTGAATGGACACAAAGTTGTTGTGGAATTGACGGACTATGGTGATGATGGAACCGGTGACGGTTCGCATGTGGCGAAAAGTCCGGAAGGTCAGGTGATTCAGATTCTTGGTCATATCAATGATCCGGGAGTCGATATTCTGTCAATCATTCGAGGGTATGAGATACCGGAGGAATTTCCGGATGAGGTGATGCGACAGGCGGCAGAGGCGCCGGAGTATGTTGCTGAGAACGAATTTGCCGGTCGAATGGATATCCGGGAGAAAGATACAGTGACCATTGATGGAGAAGATGCCAAAGACTTGGATGATGCTATCACGATTGAGAAAAGAGAAGATGGCACATACGAACTCGGTGTACACATTGCTGATGTTTCACATTATGTGAAAGAGAATTCTTATCTTGATCAAGAGGCTCTTTCGAGGGGAACCAGTGTGTATTTGGTGGACCGTGTAATTCCGATGCTGCCACACCGGTTGTCAAATGGCATCTGCTCTCTTAACGCAGGAGAGGACAGGCTGGCTCTCAGCTGTTTCATGACTTTTGACGAAAAGGGCCAGCTCTTGGAGCATGAAATTGCAGAGACTGTTATTCGTGTTACCGAACGAATGAGTTACACCGATGTCAATGATATCCTGACATATCAAAAGCAAGAGACGTGTGCCAGATATGAGTCGCTTGTACCTATGTTTGAGACGATGAGAGAACTGGCGACGATTCTAAGGAAAAACCGAAAAAAACAGGGTTCTATTGACTTCGATTTTGTGGAGTGCAAGATTCGTTTGGATAAGAACGGGCACCCAATTGAAATTTTGCCTTATGAGAGAAATATAGCAACTAAAATTATTGAAGAATTTATGCTTGCCGCGAACAAAGCTGTGGCAGAGGAATATTTCTGGTTGGAGGTACCTTTTCTATATCGTACACATGAGATACCGGACATGGAGAAAATACGGGAACTGGCGCGCATGACGGCGGGGTTTGGCTATCATATTAAAGTGGGTAATACAGAAATTCATCCAAAGGAAATTCAGAGACTCATCGAGCAGTTAGATGGAAGCGATGAGGAGGAATTTTTAAGCCGTCTTATTCTCCGTTCTATGAAACGGGCAAAATACTCAACTGTCAATGACGGACATTTTGGACTGGCAACGAGGTATTATTGTCATTTTACCTCTCCGATACGACGATATCCGGATTTGCAGATTCACCGTATCATCAAGGAAAATATTCATCAGGGGATTCAAAATGACCGTCTTGCGCACTATGAGGAACTATTACCGGATGTGGCGCGGAGAACAAGCGACTGTGAGCGTCGGGCAGATGATGCGGAGCGGGAAGTAGAGAAGGTAAAGAAAGCGGAATACATGCTTGACCACATGGGGGAAACATTTACAGGGGTAATCAGTGGGGTGACCTCATGGGGGATCTATGTAGAACTTCCCAATACAGTAGAGGGAATGGTGCGAATTGCCGATATACCGGACGACAGATATTCCTTTGTGGAGGATAAATATCTTGTTGTCGGTCATAATACCGGCAAGACTTATCAGATGGGTCAGCAGGTAATGGTTCAGGCCATACGAGCCGATAAAATGACGGGGACGATAGATTTCATGTTTTATTTTGAGGAAGAGTGATTGTAGAAAGACCGATTGGAGGAAATTATGGGAACAGAGACAAGAAAACTGATTGCTAATAACAAAAAAGCATGGCATGATTATTTTATAGAGGATAAATATGAGGCGGGGATAGAACTGAAGGGAACAGAAGTAAAATCTGTCCGTCAGGGGCACTGTAGCATTAAAGAGGCGTTTATTCGTGTTGACAAGAATAATGAGGTGCAGATTTACGGCATGCACATCAATCCTTATGAGAAAGGGAATATTTTCAACAAAGATCCTCTTCGTGTGCGCAAACTTCTTTTACATCGTTATGAGATAAACAAACTTGTTGGGAAAATGGATCAGAAGGGATATACACTTGTGCCACTCAGTGTCTATTTTAAAGGGAGCCGAATTAAAGTGGAAATTGCGCTTGCAAAGGGAAAGAAATTATATGACAAGAGACAGGATATTGCAAAGAAGGATCAGCGAAGAGCGGCGGAGAGAGAATTTAAACAGAATTTAAAGTGAAAAATCTCTTGACACTCTAAAGCAAGGGTGTTATGATGGGTAAAACAACCAAACAGTACGGGCTTGTACTGGTTTCGACAGGTCGGCTGAAGACGGTGAAGCTATCCGTGGACTGTGACCACGTTAAAACGCAGATTTAAAATTAAACGCTGATAATAATAAATTAGCTTACGCTGCCTAATTAAAGGTAGCTGCTGTTTCCGGGTGTCCTACAGCCCGGACTCAGTATCATCCTTTGTAGGGAACCTTGTCTGCTAAGCTTTGCGCAGGTAAGAGATATATGAAGCTACCGATTTCATGTGGCTGTCTGTTTCCGCATGAAAGAGGGAAGGGCTCTTCGTTTGAGGAGTGCAATAACAGACTATGATAGTAGAAGAACGTGGGATTCCGGTTTGGACGCGGGTTCGACTCCCGCCAGGTCCATAAAAAAGAGAGGTCATGCGAAGCATGGCTTCTCTTTTTTGTGGACCTGATGTATCAGAGGAGAGCCCCGAAAAACACGAAGTGTTTTTTATGACATGAGCGAAGCGAAAGGCATTTTCGACGTCCCGCCAGGTCCATAAAAAAGAGAGGTCATGCGAAGCATGGCTTCTCTTTTTTTGTGGACCTGATGTATCAGAGGAGAGCCCCCGAAAAACATTCTTTTAGGAGCCAGCATGGCTATTATTGCGATGAACCTACTTTAATGCGGACGGTGTCATCTTGCACAAAATAACAAAATAGATGATGACAGGACACCAAGAATTGAGTATACTTATGATAAACGGGGCAGCCTTGTCATGGTAAAGAACTGTCTGAAAGACGAAAACG
>CAMVIN010000021.1 GCA_947167565.1 uncultured Clostridia bacterium
ACATCAGTATACCACGTTTGTAGAGTTTTGCAAAGGACGGATTTTCCACCAAAAAACCTGTCATCTCAACCGTGTCCCGTATTCTTAAAAATTCCAGTCACCTCTCCTGTTTTACTTTTCTGTTGAAAAAAGTGGATATATTCCCTTAAATATATCAGAATTCCGGAATTTTGATTTGTGATAAAAAAATCATCCTAGTGATATGTAATCTGCTAAGGGGCAAATAATAGCCTGGCAAGAATTTTTTTATTGTAGCGAGCACTGCCGAACTGTGTTATAATCATTTTGCTGCCGACTCTTTCCAGCAGGAAGGAGGTGAACGCATTGAATCTCATATTGTCATTTTTAATCTCCGTCATGGCATCTGTAATCGCATATTACATATGCAAATGGCTGGATGGAGATGACGAATAGGCAGTAACAACCTGAACGGAGCAGCTCACCGCAACGAGCAAGAAAACCCTCAGAGGCGCAACTCTGGGGGTTTTCGTTTGCATTAAATCTCATACTGTCTTTAACATCTCCAATTCTAAACTCCTTCAGCCTTTTTGTCAATAACAAGTTTAGTTCCAACGAACAAATGGAACTAAACTTCCCCTCTTCACAACCCATGCAAACGCTTTTGCCATTCTGAGTTCAACATCCTTAAAGTGATTTCCCGGATTCCATTCTAAAGTACACTTAATATCGCGTTCCTCCATCCAGCGATATGCCTCTCTCATTTTATCACCAACGGTAGCCATCACCGGATTTCTTGCCCTTTCCTCTTTATCGCCAAGACTGAGATATACGATGTCGCTGCCGATTTCATGCTCTTTCATATAATCAACAAATCCCGGAAACCATATCGATGGAGATGCCGCTGCTATCCCCTGGAAAATATCAGTCTGAAAAGCTGCCCAGAGCGCAAACAGCCCCGCCAGTGAGTAACCGCCGATATAATATGTCTTGCTGTTGTCGGAACACAATTTCAGCACTTCGTTCAGCGTGTCCTCTGCTCCGCCTCCAAATCCTTCTTTTCCGAAAACAGCAGGTGCTTTCCACGGAGACAAATCATGATTCCAGTTATTTGTCCTCAGAGCAATGAATCTGAAATCCTCTGAGGTCTGGTCCCGAATCAACGCTACTTCATTCTCGATTTGTTCAAGGTCATGACCGTCTACCATTTGAATCAGTACAATGGATGTCTCCGACTTGCCATACTCATATTTTTCCATCACTCATCCCTCCAAAAAATCAAAGAATCCCAATTCCCACAACCGCGCATGCGCCCAGCAAAAAAAGTCCCCACTCTTTCACTCCAAATACGACACGCTGCCGACTTCTCCGGCTCCCGGCAGAATATCCCCTGCTCTCCATCGCAAGAGCCAGTTCATCCGCCCGGCGGAATGACACAACAAAGACAGGGAGCACCATGGGAAGAACTCCGGTCGCCTTTGCAATCAGCCCCCGTCTCTCAAATCTTGCCCCCCTCGCAATCTGCGCCTTTTTTATCATGTCCGTCTCCTCATACAGCGTCGGGATAAACTGAATGGCCGCCGAGAAAATAACCGCGATCTGGCGAACCGGGACTCTGAGATACGCAAGCGGAATCATCCCCCATTGCAACGACTCGATAATCTGCACCGGCGAAGTCGTTGACGTATAAATTGTCCCCGCCACAAGAATCATGACTGTCCGGAAGACGACACAAAATCCCTGAAACAATCCCTCTTTTGAAATTTTTAGAAATCGCCAGGTAAACCACACTGTCTCAGAATTTACATTTTCCTGTGTCCGATAAAACAGAGCATTCATCAAAAAAATTACAACAAAAAACCAACACAATTTTAAAACGAGTCCGAACACTTGACGAAGTTTCAATTTAGAGAGAAATGTTCCCCACAACAGCACAATAGCAAGACCGCAAAAATCCAAAAGAGAGTCGGAAAGAAATACAGCAAAAATAAACTCAGCGAACAGGAGTAGTTTCAACTCCGGAAGCATCCTGTGAATCGCTGAATTACCATGAATATACATACCAACCGGTACTCCGCCCATCAAGCCTTACCTCCTTGTCTCCTTTTTCTCCTGACACCACTTTACAAATTCACCCCGTCCGCCGTCATACTCGATTTTTCCATCTGCCATATAAATCATTCGACCGGTGTAGCGCATGAGATAATCAGTATCGTGTGAAATTACAATTACTGTAATTCCCTCCCGGCAGTACTGTCTCAACATCTGAAAAAATTCATCCCGCCCGCAGGGATCCAGTCCCGCCACCGGCTCATCAAAAATCAGAATCTCCGGGTGTTTTGCAAGAGCACCGGCAATTGCCACTCGTCTCTTCTCGCCGCCGGAGAGAGTTGCCGGTATCCGCATCCTTATCTCTTCATAGGAAAACCCCACTTTTTCCAACGCTTCCCTCACTGCCCTCTCCCTCTGCTCCCGGTCAAATCCCAGATAATCCAGCCCGAAACCCACATCCTTTTCCACTGTCTTCTCAAACAACTGGTATTCCGGAAATTGAAAGACGATTCCCAGTGCCTTTCTAAGTAATCGACTGTCAAAACGCCTGTCAAAAATATTCTTTCTCCGGAACAAGACCTCGCCTTTCTCCGGTGTAAACAATCCGGCGAGAATTTGAATCAGTGTGGATTTCCCACAGCCCGTCTTTCCGGTAATTCCGATAAATTCCCCACTCCGTATTGTCAGGGAAATATCTGCGAGCGCCCGTCTCTCCAAAGATGTCCCTCCCGCGTAAACATGCGAGAGATGCTCTGCCTGCAAAAGAATTTCCCCACTATCATTTTCTTTTTCACAGGCAGTAAATTCACTCTCCAAATGCCTCTTCTCATCCGCACCCACATATTCTGATTGAGAAATCATCCCTGCCCGTTTTAATTTTTCCCTGTCGCATAAAATCTCCTCCGGCATTCCCTCCGCAATGATTTTCCCGCCGTCCATCAGAATCACACGGTCTGCCTCCGGCACCTCTCTCAAATCATGGGTGACATATAAAATCGTCTTTCCCTCCCTGTGAAGACGACCGACAATTTCTCTCACCGCTGTTTTCCCCTCACCATCAAGCATCGTCGTCACTTCATCCATAAATAAAATCTCCGGAGACACAGCCAGAACACCGGCAAGGGCAATCCGCTGTTTCTGTCCGCCGGACAACAGGTGTGTCGAGCGCTTTTCAAATCCCTCCATGTCCACTTTTTTTAGAGAATCCCGAATACGAAAAGGAATCTCCACCTCCGGAATTCCAAAATTGTCCGGCCCAAAGCGAAGATCCTCCTCCACCACACTGGATACAAACTGGTTGTCCGGATTCTGAAATACCATGCCACAGCACTTGCGAATGGCGCACTGATTTTCCGTTTTTTTTGCATCCATTCCGGCAATTTCAAGGGTGCCCTGCTGCACAGGAAAAAGTCCCGCCAACTGCCTCAGAAGAGTGGATTTCCCACTTCCGTTCCGTCCCAGAATCACCAGATATTCCCCTCGTTTTACCGTCAGGCAGATATCCGATAACTGCTCATTCTTTTTGCCCAGCAGATAGGAAAAATGGATGTGCTCTGCCCGAATCATTTCATCCCTCATAACAGTAAATTCCATTCTCCCCCAACAAATCTTTTTTGATTTCATCCAGCTTCATCTCATTTGCCACATAATATTTCAACATCAATTTTCCCTGTTCCGACTCAAGAAGTTCTTCGGATAAAAGAAGAATATTCCCACCCTGAACAGCACTGAGAGTATCCCAGTTTTCCCTCTCTGATATCTGCTTCCACTGTTCTTTCGCCCCGTCCGTATCTTCCACTTTTTCTCCGAGAACCGAGGCGTCCACGCACTTAATAATATACTCCGGATTCTTTTTCTCCACCCACGAAAAATCAACGGCCAAATACTCGTTTCCAAGGTCGGGTCCCACATTTTCCGCCGCTGCGTCCTGAATCAGTTTCTGCTCTGCAGAACCCGCATTGACTGTCACATAATCTTGTTTTGTCTCATAGTAAACCCGCAGAAACTGGCACGGATAAATCGTCATCTGATTCATAAAATCCTTTTTATACTTGTCAATAATAATGCCGAACTCTTTGTCAATTCCGTCCGGCGACTGCTCTGAAGAGGGCGTCTCTTTCGGAGTGTCTCCCTGGTCTTTGGAATTATCCTCTTCGTGATTCCCCACATCATCTGCCGGAGTATCTTCTGTATTTTGTGACGGATCCTGCTCCGATTTCTTTTCTGAATCGTTCTGCTCATTTTTTTTATTTTTCTTTGTCAGTTTCTTTTCTTTTTTTTCTGTTGAATCCTTTTTCTTATTTTCTTCGGATGAACTCTCTGCTTCATTGTTTTTTGGGGAAGAGGTCCCTGTCGAATCGGTTTTTGATTCTAATTTCGAGTTCTGTTCCGAAGCCTGATGAGACGACCGGTCATTCTTCTTCTCCTCCGGAGAAGAATTTTGCTCTTTTTTCTCCTCATGAATTTCCGCCTCTTCACTCTTCACAATCTCCGTCGTATCGCCCACAAGAGATGGAACATTCTCATGATACCGCTCACTCATCGGCTCCTCCGGTCCCGTGACAACACGCTTGCGACAACCGCTGCAAAAAAGCACAACAGCGCACACACCGGCAAGTATTTGATAACTTTTTTTTCGCATTCGTCTCACCTCGATTCCTAATCAAAGAAAATGTTTCATATACAACTCCCATTTTTTTGCCATGCCAAGTCCGGACAAAAGTTCCCTTTTCACGCCTTCAACATATTCCCTCAGCCATTGGATTTCCTCCGGCCTGATTTCTTTGTCACTGTACGCCGCCCGGTGCCACAATTCCAGTGCAGTCTCATAGTTCTGATTTTCACCAAGAAGATTTTTCACCTGACCGGCATAGTGGCTGTATGCCTTATTTTCCTGCTTGATACCACAGCAGAACAAAAGTGCCATCAGATAGCGGACTAACGCCTGACATGCCAGTGAATTTTCGCCCGAAAAAATATCTCTCTTGCGCTTTCTCACAGCCGAATTTCTTTTCAGTAACCGATAACACAACTGGAGAAAAATCACTGCCGCAAACAAATATGCAATTACAAGGAGCCAGTTGACCGGTTCTGATAAAATACTTGCTACATTTCGTGACAATACTTCCGCAACCTCAGAAGAAAAGCCGCCATTTGCATTACCGGAATTCTCTTTCTCCTGATTGCTACTATCCCCTGTGGATGAAGATGTCTGACTCCCCCCACTCTGCCCGTCTGCAGTCTGTACATCCCCATCGGAAACGTCACCGGGTTGATTCTGCACCCGGTCTCCCAAAGTATCCCGTATCCTCTCCGTATAATTGTGAAGAGCGACTATCTTCTCATTTTCAAAAATGCTTGATTTCTTATCTATTCCGAATAGCACACAGGCAATCATAATCGCACAGCCAAAGAAGAGTATCTGTTGTGGCAGTGTCCCCCCGATGGAATTCGAGGCATTCTGATCTTCTTCAAAGCAAAACCGCAGATGAAAGACAAGTCCGCCAATCATCAGCGTCCAATAAAGAGGAGCCACAAAAGCCCCAAGGTATATCTGCGCTGCCACCATCACAAGCAACGGCAGAAGCGATAAAAACATGTGACTGTTATAAAAAATCTGCGCAGTGATTACGGCCATGACAATCAACGAGAGAATCACAAAAAACAGGATTGCTCTCTCCTGCTCTGCCGGCGTGAGCGAGACAGTAAAATATTCATACTCATAAGCTCCCGCCGTCTCACTTGCCTTGAACAGTGCATTGGCAAACAGTTTCCCCCCGGAATAAATGGTGTCACGGTATAAAAGCAATACAGCAACCGCAGATCCCCCCACCGCCAGATGAATCCCCTGCCATATTTTTTTCTCCAAAGAAATGACTCTCTCCACAACAAGAATCACCATGCCAATTATTGTATAGGGAAAAGTGTGCGTCCATCCTGCCATCTGCAAAAAACCACCGGCAAGCGCAAAGTAAACGGCACACGCATTGATAACATCCTTATTATAGTGAAATCTGCCCCAAATCTTCTCTGACGTTTTCTGTTGTATAATTGATTTTGTAAAGACCATCCCCCACATATCCTTTCGTCCGGTGCCCGCTCTCCTCCACTATAAGCGTCACATGATTTCCATTATATAAAAGGTCATAATCCGGAAATGTCTCTGCGGCCAACACTGCCACATGTGCGTATGCGCACACTTCTCTCCCCTGCATATACCGGCTGGCAACTGTCTCACCACCATGCGTAAAAGGCTGTCCCAGCAAATGACTCACCGCCTCATGAAACTGCTCTTTATCCTGTATTTCAAATTCTGAAATCTCCTCTATACCGTGATTTAAAAAACAGAGTGTAAATATTTTTTGTTCTTCTAAAAGTGCATTTCCCAAAGAGTTGAGGACATCAACAAGAACTACTTTTTTCTCCGGAGGAATTTTTTTCTCATCTAATATGACATTTTCAAACAAAATCAAAATCTGGTTGACCACCGGAAGACCGAATTCACGCACCAGAAGTTTATCTGTCTTCTGTGACAATTTCCAGTGAATTGTCCTGAGGGAATCTCCTGCTATGTACTCGCGGATAGCAAAAGTTTCCCCGGGATCATTCCCCGCCAGATTTGCGGAGTAACGTTCGCTGTCAATCATTGCTGTCACATCTTCCTCTATGGACACCTCCATCGGAAAAAGATTCGGCATAATGACAAATGATTGTTTCACAGATGCCCTCTCATATGGAATCTTTAACTTCCAAAGCCCGAAAGAATCCATTAGACAGAAAGTTTCCGGAGTAATGGTAATCTCTCCACATGCTTCCGTGTCAAAACTTCTCGAAACAGTCACTGTCTTTTCCCTACCGGCCAACGGTCGCACTGCTGCCTTTATGCTGTCGGTCATCGTCTCGCTAATATAGTTGTTGACCATGTGGGTGACAATCCACACACAGCCCCCCGGAAATTTCCCGCGATACCGGATTTGGTATGAAAAATATACCGTTCGTCTTTTCCCCTCCGCCACAATTTCGTCTACGGATAACTCCAAAGAAACCCGTTTGAGACGCAGCCTCAATGTCAGCAAAAGAAATAGTGGAAACAGAGTAACAAGTATCGCTATTGAAAGCGTTCCGAATTCATTGCCAAACACATATGTCACCCAGACTGTCAACAATAAAATCAGATAAAAAACTCGATTCTTTGCCATTTACTTTTCACTCTTCATATCCGGAATTTCAACCTGTTCAAGCACTTCCCGCAGAACTTCTTCCCGGCTCTTTTTTTCCATTCGCACTTTCTGACTGAGCAGAATTCTGTGAGCACACACATCTTCAAATACCGCAGTCACATCCTCCGGAATCACGTAATCTCTCCCATTCAGATAAGCGCACGCCTTTGCCATACGGCTGACTGCCAATGCGCCGCGCGGACCGAGGCCGAGTTCAATTTTATCATTTTCCCTCGAGGCAGATGCCAGCTTAGCAATATACTCCACGACAGATTCTTTCATGAAAATATTTTCTACGTCTTCCTGCATGCGGAGGACTTCGTCGAGTGTTACTTTCTGCTCCACCTCTTCCATGTGATTGAGCCCGCCATTTCCCCGGATAATATCCATCTCACTTGCTAAATCGGGATAACCGATACTCAGTCGAATCAAAAAACGGTCCAACTGGGCGTTGGGGAGAAGCTGGGTTCCCGCTGTCCCCACATGGTTCTGGGTGGCAATCACTACAAAGGGATTCTTTAGTGGATGGGTTTTTCCATCCACCGTCACCTGTCCCTCTTCCATCGCCTCCAAAAGTGCGGACTGCGTCTTGCTGGAAGTCCTGTTGATTTCATCGCCAAGCAGAAGGTTTGCCGAGTTAATAATACCCGGCATATACGTCAGACTTCCGCTCTCTTTGTCATAAATAGAGAATCCCACAATATCCGACGGCAGCACATCGGGCGTGAACTGGATTCGCTTATAGGTAAGCCCCAGCACCTTCCCAATTGCCATCGCAAGTGTTGTCTTTCCCACGCCCGGAACATCGTCGAGCAAAATATTTCCCTTTGCCAGAATTGCCATCAGGACTTTTGTGACGACATCCCTTTTTCCAATTATTACTTTCTCCACCTCACGGATTACTTGTTCTAATTCTCTGTTCATCATTTTTACTTCACTTTTACTTTTTTAATCTTAGAATATTTTTTGCTGTAAACTTTCGTCTTGCCACTCTTCACATACGCTTTCATGACAAATTTGTACGTTTTCTTCGACTTTAATTTCTTAATTGTGTAACTGGTCTTGCTGCCTTTTTTCACGGTTGCAACTTTTTTGTATGTTGTCTTTTTACCGGATTTCTTCACCTGATAAATCACATAACCATTGGCATTCTTGACCTTCTTCCACTTCAAAGTCGCTTTTTTCTTTGCCTTGCTCTTCACAGATTTGATAGTCACTCTGCCCGGTGCCTTCACCGCAGTGTTCTGTGCGTTTGCCGTGTCATCTTTTTTCTTTGTCGCAGCGGATTTGTTGTCATTGTTACTAGTCGTTGTATTCTTGTCGGAATCCTGTGCAGCCGGCTTTGTCTCTTCTTCTTTCACCTCAGCCTTTGGCTCGGTGTAGTTGATGGTAATCCGGTTGTCGGTGTCTGCATACTGCGAACCGATTGTTCCGCCCAATCCTTTCTCGATATAGAGAAGCACAGCATCTCTGACCGCCTTCGTCGTAATCGTACTATTTTCTTTCTTATCCTTCATCACATAACAGGAATCCATCCCATTGTAATTTGCATTACTGGTAATAACAGCATAAACATCTGTATCATTAAAAGGTTTTCCATTCACTTCCTGTATTGATACACGATTGATAGATTTGGCACAGTACCATGAACTGCCATACTCTTCCCCTTTATCATAATCCTTATAGGCATCGATTGTAAATTTCAATCCTGCCACAGAAAGGAAGCCGGCATCCTCAGACTCCTCCGTCAAAATATTCTGCGAAGAAGACTCCAATAATTCTCTCAACTGCGCACCTGTCAAATAAGCAACAGAAACTTTATTCGGATACGGAAGAATCCGATAAATATCTGTATTGATTACGCTTCCCACATTTAAATAGTTTCTGAGATTTCCGCCATTCCAAACAGCTACCACATGATCAGCATCCACCTTGATGGAATCGTTGCCTGCCTGAACAGCGTCCTCTTCAAAACTGCTGTTAATTTCACCTGAAACCGCATACCAGCGCAACGCATCGCACCAGAAATCACTGAGATTTGTCTCTTTACTTCTCACATCTTTCTGGTTGCCATTCAACGTCACCTCCGATACTACAGCAGTAGGGTATGCAGCATCCACCTTTTCACAAAACGTCTTTACACTTCCGGCAACAGCAGTATCCTCTGCAAGTGATTCAAGAGAAATATTCTCTTGCTTTACTGTCTTCGCCGTCTCATCAATTTCAATCACACCCGCTGTAAAATTCTGAGACGCCTTCACATCACAAATCGTCGCTCCCTCTGCAGAGGACACCCCTGCATTGGAGAGGCCGATTACCACATCATTTCCTGACAATGCTTTTGTCTGCTCTCCCGCAGCCACTTCAGGACTCTTCACTGTAACACCGCTCAGAGCTGATGCATTCACAACCTCTTCTGAGGACAAGCCAAAGACACCTACCTTGAATTCTCCGTCTGCAATTACTGTATTTGCTGTATATCCGTCAAAATAAGGATCACTTTCCTCCGGTGCTACAACATTAGAAGACATTAAAACAATGCCGTTGTCTTTCGTATGTTTTCCAAGAGAACCAAACTCCGTCTCATCCCCGTGATTGACAGAACCAGTCTTCCCATCGCCGAACTGTACATCATATCTTCCGATACCAAGCACATCATATCCGGTCTCTTTCATCAAACCAATGAAACCCGCTCCCAAATCATATGAGGTATATTTGGTTCCCTGCAAATAATTTCCCAAGTCCACTAATTTTACTGTTGTGTTTTCTTTTTCTTCATAACTCTTTTTCACAGCAGCAATCTTTGCCAGCTTACTGGTATCACCCCGCAGATTTGCCGTGTAGAGGATAACCATTTTCTTCCCCTGTGCCGCCTGCGCATTTCCACTGTTCAGAATAATTCCCTGCAAAAGTCCAAGCACCAATACAAGTGCCATAAAAATACTGATTTTTTTTGTATGTCTCATGTTGTCTTTCCTATCCTTTCTTTCACTCCCGTGACCTGATACATACGGTCATCGGAAATTTTTGTTTTCACGGTAAGATAGTCAGAAAAAATAGCAGTCAGTGACTCCACATCCATCAACCCTTTTGAGACATGAGAAGCAGCACCTTCATGATGCCGGTTAATCATCTCTCTGCTCATGCCGTGTGCAATTGTGAGAGTTCCCCCCGGAACAAGCATCCCTGCCAACTGAGAGACCAGTCCCTCCGGGTCATCAAAATGAGGAAAGGCATTATACACAACAATGCAGTCAAATTTCTCACCAGTCTCCATTTTATAAATATCACCACACAGAAACTTCACTCTCTCATCGTGAAACTTTGACTCTGCGATTTCAATCATTTTCGGGCTGATATCAACGCCCAGCACACTATCCACCTCGCGTTCCAGATAATCAGGAATCAAAACGCCTGTGCCGCATGCCACATCAAGCACGTTTACTCCCTTCCGGACTCCGCCGAGCGTCAAAATTTTCCCGATGATTTCGTCATCGCGAATCATGTCCCTGTCCCAGTTCGGGGCGCACTGATTAAAAAATGCAATAATTTCTTCTGTCACTAAACTATGTTTTTTCATCTTCTTACCTTTCCGGCGACATATTTTGTCTTTACACATAAAAGAGGTACGCTGCCCCAAATTCTCTTCTGAGAAAGCGTACCTTCATCGAGTACATAATAAATTTTGTCCATACTTTATGTGATAATTATAAAAATCTGATTTCCTTTTACAAAATGGTCACCGCTATCCTGAACATTTCTATGTCCTCAACCGGCTTCATGCCGGTCAATTTTGCAACCTTTTGATGGCAGTCCAACCGGTAAACATCTTATGTAATCCAGTCAGATACCAACTTTTGTATCATACCGTAAATTCGTTAATTTGTCAAGCCTTGCACCTGCTCCCTATTCATTGTATATTGACGCTCAATCTACATATATGTTAGAATGTTGATGTCAATTGTTTCCTATTGGCACATAAAGTAAAAACGGAGGATTATCATGAAAAAGACGAATACAAAAAAATTTCTGGCACTCTTGCTCAGTGCAGGTCTGGTCGCTTCTTCATTTCAGCTCTCACCCGTCAAAGTAGCGGCGGAGGAATCGGGTACCGGCGAACAGGGAACGGAAGAACAACAGGAAGCGGTCTACCCGGATGGCCTTACGGTAAGCGGAAGCGGAATTGCCACAGTTGCCACCTCGGCATCTGCGATTACTTCCGAATCGCTGAAATCCACGACAGAAATTTCAAAATTTGAAGTAGAAGAAGGCAACACACTCTATAAGACTACAGAGGACGGTGTCGTATTGACAAGTGCTGACGGCACAGAGCTGATTCGCTACGCAAGCCGAAATCACGAATCCGGAAATTACCCTCTGCCGGAAGGTCTCACTTCCATTCTGAGTTATGGCTGCGAGAGTGCCACGGACACCGTTGGTTTTCTCGTTCCGCCGACAGTCCGGAGTATCGGCGATTACGGATTCCAAAACAGCAACTTACAGCGGGTTATTTTCAATGAAAAAAATGAAGATTCCCAGTTGACCACAGTGGGTGCATATGCTTTTGCCAATAACACCAATCTGGAAATCTCGCTCCCTCATTCTGTCACTTCGATCGGTGAATACTGCTTCGCCTACTGCGCAAACCTGCGTGAGACAGTATCACTGACAGATGAGTACAGCAAAGAACCTGTCACCGCCGGCATTCTCAGCCGAACCAGCATTACCACCGTACCGGCATACTGCTTTTATCAGTGTCCGAATCTGCACAATGTAGAACTGCCGGAAACCGTGACATCGATTGGCGACTACGCATTTAGTGGTTGTACCAATATGAATACCGTTACATTCAGCGGTACTTCCTTAGAATCACTGGGAACCGGTGCTTTTGAGGGAAACAACAACCTTCACACCATCGATATTCCGGAAGGCGTCACAACAATTTCAGCAGATACCTTTTCGGGTTGCACAAACTTGAATGAGATTCATTTACCGGAGACACTTACTACAATTGAAGACAATGCTTTTTCAGACTGCAATAACATCCATGAGATGAATATCCCGGCATCTGTGGAATACATCGCACCATCTGCTTTCAACAATGTCACCAACACAAATGGCATTGATACCTCGCAGAGTACCTACGCTTCCGGCATTTTAGGAAAAACAACTCCTTCTCCGAGTCCTGCAACAAATTTGGACACTGCCACGGTAGTTCCTTCCCCGACTCCGACACCGGCACCTTCCTATCTGAAAAAAGGAAAGACTTTCACAGTCGGCAAATATAAATACAAAGTAACGGCTTCCGATACAAAAAGTGCTTCTGTTATGCTCACGGGATACAAAAATAAAAAGGCAAAAAAAGCGCAAAAACCGAGAACGCTTACGGTGAGCAAAACTGTGAAATACCAAAAATTGTCCTATCAGATAACATCCATAAAAGCCAGCGCATTCAAAGGTTGCAAAAAAATCAAGAAAATCGTCCTCAGCAATCAGAGTACAATTGGAAGCAAGGCATTTAACGGTTGCAAATCCGTAAAGAGCGTAACGATTAAAGGCAGCAAGTTAAAGAAGGTCGGCAAAAAGGCATTTAAGGGATTGAATAAAAAAGCGAAAATCTATGTGCCGAAAAAATACTTTAAAAAATATAAGAAACTTTTGAAAAAAAGTGGATGTAAGAAAATCAAGAAAAAATAGACTAAAATTGAGTGGCAGGCACAAACCGATGTGCCTGCCATATTTTCTTTCCTCCCTATTCCGTCTCCACCGTAAAGGCAATCGTCTTCTCCGTATCCTCGAACACAGTATCCTCCGGCATCCGAATGGTAACTGCTGCCTTTCCGGAAGTTCCCGTCGTCTTTACATAGGTACCTCCCATTCCTCCGGAAATCCGCACTCTCTTCGGTCCAATGACTTCCAGCGGTCCGCTCACCTCAAGTTCCAAATCTGTATCAAATACCGGCATAACATTGCCGAATTCATCGGTCACTTTAACACGGATAGCAGCCACATCATAAGTATCCTTATCGTTCAGAACATACTGGTTTGCGGTTACCTCCAAGCGCAGTTTTGTCATCGTTGACTTCGTGACGGTCTTTACCACCTTTCCATCTTGAATTGCTTCAAATCGGAACGTAGTCGAGGTATCCCCCCAGTTGCCCAAGTATTTAAAATACAAGTCTACGGCGTCGGAATATTTCATGCGGTAACGCGTCATCACTGCTCCCATTTTTACTTTCATTGTCGGAGAAATATTGTTGAGGCCATGGTTGGCAATGTAATTAATTATGTCTTTAATCGCCTTGCTCTTCCCCTTATCAAATCCCTCTACTGTCTCCAGCATATCTCCCACATAATCATCGACAAGAATCGGTCCTTTTTTCAAGTGCGGATAGGGAGAATCCGCATGCGTATATACTTTCAAAAGATGATCATTTTTGTACATCTTAACCCGATCCGCATTGGTATAAATATATACCTCACCGCGGTGTCCAATCGGATGTTCTCCCACGTCCATAGATGAACTGATTTCTAATATCGGTGTATGCTTTTGGCAGGACGCATACACGGCGGCCGCCTGCTTCGGATTCCGGAACATATCAAGGACTCCATGATAGCAGATTCTATCGCCGCTTCCAAAATCTTTGTGCGTGTTGTAATCTGCCATACACCAGCCAAAAGAACCGCAGATATCGACATTTTCCCTCACAGCATCCAGCACTTTTGCATGACGAAGCGCATGATTTCTTCGATGCTCCTCATCGTCAATTGTCTTTGTCGGATACATATGACCGTTGTATTCTGTAATAAGAAACGGCTTACTCATATCCGGTGTCGTATCACTCTTCTTATCGCAGCCCTGATTGGTTCCATCATGAATAAAATCATTGTATGTATAGACATCTTCTAACAGATGACTCTTTCGAATATATCGCACCCCTCCGGTCTGCCTTGTCTCATCCAACGCATGCGCCATCGCATTCGTATTCGTGTAGAATTCATCGTCGTCCATCGACTCATTAATCCGAACTCCCCAAAGAATAATGGACGGGTGATTGCGATACTGTGTAATCATCTCGGTAACATTTTCATACGCCTGCTCTTTCCACGCCGCATCCCCAATATGCTGCCATCCCGGAATCTCCGTAAACACCAGGAGCCCAATCTCATCACAACGGCTGATAAAATGCTGTGACTGCGGATAATGCGATGTTCTCACCGCATTCAGCCCCAGTTCAAAGCGAAGCACATCCGCATCCATCTCCTGAATCGATTTCGGCATGGCATATCCTACATATGGATAGGACTGGTGACGGTTGAGACCTCGAATCTTTAATTTTCTTCCGTTCAGATAATAACCGTTCTGCCGAAACTCAGAAACCCGGAATCCGATTCTGGTCCGGTAACTGTCAACCGGTTTCCCTCCTTTTGTCAATGTCACTTCAAAATCATACAGATATGGTCTTGTTACATCCCACAGAGCAATATTTTCTACATCCATAGAAACACAGACTGCATCCATGATTGACCGTGGCTGCTGCTCTTTTTCAGCTACCACTTCTCCCTCCGCGTTCTTTAAAACAGTCAGAATCCGATAATTCTCTTTTTCTTCCCCGTCTTTCACACCGATGAGTTCAAATTCCGTCTCTACCACGGCTTTACAGGACCATGCCTTAACCCTGTCAGCCATTCTTCGCCCATCGCTGTGCTGTCCCGGCAAAATCTCGTCCTCAGCAATAATCGGCTTTACAAAAACATCTGCCATATAAGTCTGTTCCCGGATAACCAGCTCAGCCTCACGATAAATACCGCCATACGTCATGTAGTCAATGACAAAGCCAAAAGGCGGTGTATTCTGGCTTTCATTGCTGTCAACCTTGACAAGCAAAACATTGTCCTGACCTAATTTCAACTGTTCTGTGAGTTCCACTTCAAAAGCTGTATACCCGGTATGATGTTCTCCCATCAATTCGCCGTTCAAATACACATATGCCCCATGCGCAATTCCGTCAAACTTCACGAACACCCGCTTATCTTTCCACGCTACAGGTGCAGAAATTACCTTGCGGTATGCGCTGACCATCTGATATACACTCTCATCAAAATAGTGGAACGGCGTCTCCACCACTGTATGCGGCAGACGAACCTTATCCCATGTGCCTGAATCCTTGCCCTGCAGTAATTCCTCTTTAAACTCACAGGTAAATTCCCAATCATTATTCAATGCTATTGTCTCTAACATAACAACCTCCTAAACCTTTCTTTTTATTGATGCTCCTGCCCATTCCTCAACTGCCCAGAAATTTCTGCCAGTTTTTCTTCGGTCAGAATGTATTTTTTCTTAAACCACAAAATCGCCACAAAAAGTCCCACAACCGGTAAAATTGTCATTGTCATACGCAATCCGAGTTTGGCAGATGCCGACACTCCTGCGGAGAGGTCAAGTGCCTTTTCTGCTTCTGTCGTATCTCCGGACTTCAACGAGAAAATATTCAGACAGAGCGACGCCACAAACGCTGCAATACCGGAGGACAATTTTACAACAAATGTCTGCATAGAAAATATCACCGACTCATCCCTGCGGTTATTTTTCAATTCTCCGTAGTCCACAGTATTTGCCAGATAAACGGTTGTGAGTACCTGAAGCATACCGTTGGCCGAGAAAATAAAAAACGCCGGAATAAACAGAACATATACCTGCTTCATACTTGTAAATGTCAGACCAAACAGCGCCACATAGCCGGCAATCGCCATAATAAGACAAACATAGAACACCCGGATACTGTCTATAAATCTGCGGAGTATCGGATAAAATAACATCATGGCAAGAATCTGCATGGCACCGCCAAAAATGTTAAATATCGTGTAACTATTGAACCACGTTGTACCGCCAAAGTCGTACTTAAAAAAGTAGATGACAAGATTTGACGTAATATAGACCGCGCAATTGACAAGCACAATGGTAACAACAATCGCCATAGCCTGATCATTCTGTATGAGCGCGCGAAACATCTGAAGCACCGACGGCGACTCCATATTGACCGTTGACTTTTCCTTGATATTGATACAGGTAATCGTCACAAACACAATAAACAAAACTGCTACCAGCAGCGCAAATCTCTGAAATCCGGTCCTCTCATCTCCCTGCCCCATCGTCTGAACTGCCAGCATGGTGACAATGGTGATAACCGCTGACCCCACTCCCGCTGCTGAACGAGCCAGCGTTGTAAGCCCCTCTCTCTCCCGTCCGCCTTTTGTGAATGCCGGAATCATCGACCAGTACGGAATATCCATCATTGTGTACGTGACTCCCCAGAGAATATAAGATACTGCCGCATAGGCGACCAGTCCCGAACCGCTAAGCGCCGGAGGCGCCGAGAACATAATAAATAAAATCACGGCATTCGTAACCGTACCAATCATAAGCCAAGGGCGGAATTTTCCCCATTTTGTCTGTGTCTTCGCCACCACAATTCCCATGAGCGGATCATTGAATGCGTCAAACACACGCGCCACCAGAAGAATCACCCCCATCGCCACCGCATTGACACCAAGAATATCCTGATAGTAATAGAGTATATAACTGGCTGACAGCATATATACCATATCTTTCCCTACGGCCCCAATTCCATAGGAAATTTTCTCTCTCCCCGATAGTTTCATCGCCACACCTCTTTCCGATCAATTTAACATCCGTCCTCTCCCACAGAAGCTTTATTATTTGAGTTATATTTTATCATAAAGAAGTGAATTTTTAAAGAATATTGCAAAAAAATTTCCGACTCGCCGATTATCTTTCAGCGAGCCGGAAATTGCCAGTGAATTCATTTATATCAAATGAAGAAGATACAAAGCGATATGTATAATTACTGAGCGGCGAGCTGTTCTCCAAGACTCTTGCACTCTGCCAGTGCGTCATCATCCGGTGCCTCCTGACAAATCACACCCTCACCATTCAGCACATTGGCGCCGGCATCGGACATTCTGTCTACCCACTGACGCATCCATTCACCATCTCCCCAGCCATAGGAACCGAAAAGACCGATATTTTTGCCACTTGCAAAGCTCTCAACGTCTGCCACAAAAGGTTCCATCTCGCCTTCCTCAAGAACTTCTGCTCCCATTGCCGGACAGCCAAGTGCAAATGTAGAAGCAGCTTTCAAATCATCAAGTGAAACACTTCCCACTTCAACAACCTCTGCCTCTTTTCCGGCTGCAGTAATACCCTCACCTACTGCCTCTGCCATCGCCTGTGTATTTCCTGTTCCTGACCAGTACACAACATAAATTTTGCTCATTTTACCTCTATCCTCCTAATTTTATATTGATTCATCAAAGCACAAAGGCTTGATTTTCACTGTAAGATACCAATATTTCCGGGACACTTACCCCATTGTTGACAAGTTCAATCAATAATTCCTTAGACAATTCAAACATGCGGAATAATTGTCGCTTTTCCGCCACATGAGCGTACACTTTCCAACAACCGGTAAAAAGGGCATTCTTCCCATCATTTCTGATATACCCCTCGACATCCTCTACCGGATAGCCGAGGAGCAGTCCCAGTTCATGAGGAAACTTCTGTTTCCCGCAGCGATAATCTGCGTATCTTTTCCCGAATCCATACATGACCTCACGCAACCCGAACGCAGTATATCCTGCCTCAGAGAGAAATCTCCTGACCCTGCTGTCAGTAAAATATGCCTTTAATTTCTGTCTGTGAAATAAAAGCATGGTTGTTTTATCTGTCGTCCTGTGAATCACATAATAACTGAGCGCGCTCTTTCTCAGTAGATTGCATATCGTATGCATATCACGATTGTCAACGATAATAAGTGTCGAAATACGAAGCCCCACAATCAGCGGTGCACACTCTAAAATCAACTGGTTTTCAATTCGTTTCGCGTCCATCCCGCGAATCATCTCAATTACTTCCAGACTCACAGTTTTCTCCCTTCGGTTAGTTTTTTCTAACACAAGTTAATCATATCTAATATCATGCTATTCGTCAAGTGGATTATTGATACTTTTCTCTCATTAAGTACTCTTTTAATATGTCCTTTTACAACAAAAAAATGCGACGCTCTCTGCGTCGCACTCATAATATATAGGCATCTTCTCAAAACTTATGCACTCTGAGGAATCATTACATTCTTCACACTCTGACTCGCCTTGGTATAACCACAGGCTTTCAATCCCGAAGCAACAATCATCTCCCATTGATGAGGTGATAACTGTAACATCGTTCCATCTGCCAACTCAATCTGACAAGACTTCTTACCTGCGCAATCTGCCGGACATTCTTCCTCTGCCGCAATCTTATACATGGTGTTCCGGCTAATCGCCCCGATATCCTCCAACGTGTTAATCATACGATATACCGTTGCTGTACCGATTGTCTTATCCATTTTTACGGCCTTGTAATAAATCTCCTTACAGCAAGTACACTCTTCCTCTAAAATAATGTCGAGAAGCATACGGCGCTGCTTGGTAATACGAAAGCCCTGCTCGCGTAATTTATCTATAATAACTTCTTTTTGCATAACTACCTCCAATTCAGCATCGAATCATCATTACGGTAGTTAGTTTACACTAACACACGTCAGTTGTCAAGAACTTTTTTCAATTCACGATATTATGACGTTATTATGGCAAGCTTTCTCTGAGACACAGTGCGCCCCATCCCACACTGGCATTGGGATAGGACAAGAAGGCATTGAGCGGCTTTGCCCCCTTCTCAAGATAGGCTTTTACTTTTTGTCCGTAAAGATAAGGATCCTCGCCATTAATAATTCCATACTGCATCAGAAGTGCCGCACTTCCCGTCACGAAAGGACATGCCATCGAAGTTCCCGTCCGGGATGTATAACCGCCTCCCGGTGCGCAGGAAATAATATTTACTCCCGGCGCAACCAAATCCGGCTTATCCACAAAATCATGCACCAGCGGCGCACAGAACGTTTCTCTCCCACAACCGGTTCCCTGTCCCGAAAACGGAGCAAACCCACCGGTATTCCCGTCATAGGCGCCCACTGTAATCGGAAGAAATGCCGTAGATGGTATGGTAAGCGTCGTCTCTACACTCGGAATTAGAAAACCGGTGTCTCTGTCCACGCTGCTCCCGCTTGGCAGCCACAGATTGACTCCTCCCTCCACGACCCTTACCGGTGTGAGCAATAGTTTCCAGATTCCATTCTGCACATAGCGAAAAGGCGAGGCCGGCAAAAACTCGAAGTATATTTCCTGAGATACACTGTGCGGTGCCGGCTCACCGACAAATACATAGAGTTCGCTGTTATCCAATGTATACCGGTAAGTTCCCATGATATTCTCCGACAGAGTCACCCGGCTTCCGTCGGGTGACTCCAACTGTATTTCAAATTCGTCCGCATAGTTTTTCCACAACTGCAGCCCCACATTCGCCTCACCGTAAGAAACAATAAATTCTACCTGGTATTCCCTGTTCGGATTCAGACGCAGAGAAGTATGTCTTGCCCGGTTTCCCTCATTTCCGCTGCCAATACAAATCGTAGTCCTCCCAATCCCTGCCACGGCATCCAGATAGGTCTCCAATAGCGATGCTCCGCTATGTGAACCATAGTTATTTCCATAACTGAGATTAAGTGCCATCGGCTGCCCCCGCTTTACGGCCGTTCTCACACAAAAATCAACGCCCTCCATCAATGCAGCCGTCTGGGAATCTCCCACCCCACGCTGTCCCCTCAGTTTGACAATAAGAATTTCCGCCTCATAGGCAACTCCTCTCTGTTCTCCACGGCTTGCCCTTCCATTTCCGGCGGCAATCCCCGCCACATGTGTTCCATGGCCGCTCAAGTCCACTGACGGCAAAGAGACATCCAACTGCAAATACTCATTGATTTCTTCCTGTGAAAAATATATTCCCTCCGAATAGCCCTCCGGAGGTCTTTTTACATTCCCTGTATTTTCCAGTGTCTGGTCCCACAGACCAATCAATCGCGTCGTCCCATCCTCATTCCTAAAATCCGGGTGAAATACATCAATTCCTGAATCTACAATTGCCACGAGAATTCCTCTCCCGGTAAGATTCCACGGATTTCTCTGTACGGGTGGAATACAGGAAGATGCCTTTCCATTATATACAGCAAAATTCAACGGCTTTGGCTTCTCAATATACTCTACCATTGGCTCATTTGCCAATGTTGCCAACTGTTCTCTTGTCACACGAAAAACAGCATATCCACCATACAGCTTTGTCACAGGTTCATAGGGAGCCTGCCAGCCGGTGTCCTCACCGGAATATTTGACAATAACTTCCCACCGTTCCGATGAATTGTCAAATCCGCTGGATAGATTCGCACTCCGCTCTCTGTCCTGCTCCGGTACATCCAAGGACAACTGTAGTAAATTTTCTATCTTCTGATCACTCATTTTCCTCATACTCCCTGCGCAGTTTTTGTAGTGCCTTTTTCTCAATCCGGCTCACATAACTCCTCGAAATGCCAAGCTGTCTTGCAATCTCCCTCTGTGTTACCTCAGGCCGCTCCGGGTTAAATGGCTTTTCCGGAATGCCATACCGAAGCCGAATGATATACCGTTCTCTCTCTGTGAGATTTTCCTCAATAAAACGATACAGTTTTACGATATTCTCCTCTTTTTCCATGCGCTCCGGGATATCTTCGTCAACACTCTCTAAAATATCCAGAAAATTTAAACTGTTTCCTTCTCCGTCATCACCTCCGACCGACTCATATAAAAAGACCTCCTTCGACTGTTTCTTGTCACTGCGAAACGTCATCAGGAGTTCATTATCAATACAGCGTGAAGCATATGTTGCCAGCCGCACACCTTTTCCCTGCCGGTATGTATCCACCGCTTTTATCAATCCGATTGTTCCGATGGATATCAAGTCATCAACACTGTGATCAGAATTGTTATATTTTTTCACAAGATACGCCACAAGACGTAGATTTCTCTCAATCAGAATACGGCGAGCTTCTCTGTCCCCCTGCTCCCACTTACTCAGGTATTCACTCTCTTCCTCCGCACTCAGCGGTTGTGGAAATGACTGCATATGGCACCTCTGATGAATCGCATTACTTTAGTCTATGACGAATTCTGTCCATTAGTGCCTGTCAGTCATTTTTTTTGAGCCGCAAATCACAAACACACAAAATTGTATGCGATTTACGGCTCTCAGGTTATAAAATGACATCATGTTGTCTGTGAGGTCAAATGTGGAGCCTAGTCCACGCTATCAGCAAATATGCTGACCAACATGCTGTCGTTCTTCCTAATCATATCACAAATATTTCTTTTGAACGAAAAAATTTATGAATGACGTTAAAATTTACATGAATGACAAAAAATTGGTGTTTTTCACTTAATCAGCATCGAATCTTTTAGTGTATAATACTGTGTATCATTAATTTTATATGGTTCAAATCTTCCCACAACCGTAATTTCGCTATCCTTCTTCGGATATGTTTTGTCCTTTGCGAGCACATATTCAATCCCCTGTGAACAGCAGGCTGTCGCATCCTGAATGATACATGCATAATAATCATTTCCATCATTGTCATCGTGGTAAGTAGCCGCCACCCCGGTCATTTTAATAATTTTCCCAACATACTGATCCGGCTCACTCATAATATTGAACACCTCGGAGTACACCATCGTGCTGGAAAGTTCAGTCAAATCGACATCAATATGATCCGTATCTACTACTCCACTTATACCGTTTTCCTCCTCCGACTCCCCCTCTGAAGCGCTTCCCGAAACAGCCGCTTGTGACACAGATTCATCCGGGCTTTCTGTATTTTTTCCACCATCATTCATCTGTGACTGCAAAATATCACTCACTTTATTTGTAGTATTCTCACCGCTCCTTGTCGTTGTCACATCTGATCCACACGCAGTCAACGACAAAACAATTGACGACACCAAACAAAAACTCAATATTTTTTTCCTGTTCATTACATTCTCCTCACTGCAGAACCAACTCCGCAAAACACCAAAAACATCGCAACCTGCACAGCCACAATCGTTGAACCAACCGGCGTTCCCGCAAGAATAGAAATGATAATTCCCACAAAGGAACAGACAACTGCCAAAATTCCGGAACAAATCGTTACTTTTTTAAAACTCCTGAACACTCTCATCGCCGACAATGCCGGAAAAATAACAAGCGCCGAAATCAAAAGAGAACCAACCAGATTCATTGCCAGAACAATAATCACAGCAATAACAACTGCTATCAATAAATTATAACGATCTGCTTTTGTGCCTGCAGCCTTGGCAAAATTCTCATCAAAAGTCACTGCAAAAATTTTGTTATAAAACAGAGCGAACACAACAACTACAATTCCAGAAAGCACAAAGCACAACCACACCTCAGTCTCTGTCAACGTCAGTATAGAAGTGGAGCCAAACAATGTACTACAGACATCTCCTGACAGATTGGATGAGGTAGAAAATAAATTCATAATTAAATATCCAAAAGCCAGCGCCCCAACGGAAATCATCGCAATGGCGGCATCTCCTTTTATCTTCGTATTCTGACCTGTCCGCAAAAGCAAAATAGCCGCAACGACAGTGATTGGAAGAATTAAAAGATTCACATTTGTTAATTTCAGCACACTGGCAATTGCCATTGCTCCGAAGGCGACATGCGAGAGACCATCACCAATAAAGGAAAAACGCTTCAACACAAGTGTCACTCCGAGCAGAGAAGAACAGAGCGCAATCAATACACCTACAATCAGTGCGTACCGGACAAATGGATATTGAAAATATAATGTCAATGTCTCCAACATATCAGTTTACCCCCTTTCTGAGCGCAAATATTCGGCCTGCATCATGCTCTAAATACTCATCCTTCGTTCCGTAATAAATTTCATCCCCCATATGAAGAATATGTGTGGCATACTCAATAACTGTCACAATGTCATGTGAAATCATGATAATTGTAATCCCCTCATCATTTAACGTTTGAATCAGTTCATACATCTCCATTGTCACTTTGGGATCAAGGCCAGAAACCGGCTCATCGAGAAGAAGAACCTTTCTTGTTGCGCACAGAGCACGTGCCAGCAATACCCTCTGCTGCTGCCCCCCTGACAAATCCCGGTAGCACCTGTCCGCCAAGTCGAGAATACTCATTTTCTCCATGTTCTCTTCTGCCAGTTTCTTTTCTTCTTTATTGTAAAACGGCCGCAAACCACAGCGCCCCTGACATCCGGACAGCACAATCTCTCTCACAGATGCCGGGAAGTCCTTCTGAACAACTGTTTGCTGTGGCAAGTAACCAATTTCATTTTTTGTCAGCCCATCACCGATTAAGATTTCACCGCCCATCGGCTCTGTCAGGTGCAACAGAGTCTTCATCAGTGTACTCTTGCCGGAACCGTTTTCTCCGACAATACACAGATAATCATTTTTATTTACTTCAAAATTGATATGCTCCGCCACACACTCGCCCTCGTAGCCGACCTTTAAATCTTTCACTGTGATATAAGCCATTCTTTTTCTCCTATTCTAAAGCACTCTTTAAACTATCAAGATTTTTTGTCATAATATCAAGATATGTTGCTCCCGACTCAACATCAGCCGAAGTAGTAGACTGCATGGAATCCATCACTACAATTTCCTGATTTTTTTCTTTTGTATTTTCCCGGATTGTCTCCGCAATTTTGTGTTCCTGTCCCTCGATCGTAAAAATCACCTTCAAGCCAAGCTCATCTACCTTTTTCGCCAAAAAAGTAACCGTTTCAAAGCTCGCCTCGGTCTCGGCAGAACATCCCACAAATGCCGCATAATAACTGAGGTCATAATCATCTGCCAGATATCGGAACGGGAATCGGTCTCCAAACAAAATTGTCTTGACAGAAGATTTGTCTGCCACCGCTTTATATTCAGCATCAAGCGCGGCCAGTTTGTCATTATATGCGGCAGCATTTTTTTCATATGTGCCCGCATTCGCAGTGTCAAGCGCACTCAATTCTTTGGCAATGCCGGAGCAAAGAGTCTGTGCATTTTTTAGTGAAAGCCATACGTGCTCATCATATTCCGGCCCCTCTTCTTCTTCCTCTCCCTCTTCTTCTTCGCCTTCCATTCCCTCGACAACCTCTTCTTCTTTTACACTGTTGCCAAGCATTTCCAACAGATTAACAACCTTCATGTCCTTATTTACTGCCTCCTTCAAGGCATCTTCCACCCATTCATCCGACTCGCCGCCAACATAGATAAACAAGTCACACGTGGCAATCTTCATCATATCCTGAGCAGTCGGCTGATAACTGTGCAGATCCACTCCCTTATCCAACAGCATGGTAAGTTCCACATTCCCAGACTGGTCTCCCAGTATTTGCTTTACCCAGTCATATTCCGGGAAAATAGTAGTAACGATGCTTATTTTTTTCTCACCCGACGCAGCACTCCCGGACACCCCACCGGTACTCTTTCCTGAATTATTTCCATTGCTGCCACAGGCTGACACAAAACATATGACAAGTGCCAGCATAGTGACAAAACTCAAACACTTCTTTTTAATACTCATTTTAGTTCCTCCATCTATTTTTAATATCCAATTCTTTCATACCAAAATTAACTTCTTCAATTATTCATCCGTACTTTATATGAAATCAATGTGCTCCTCTTCCGAATATAGAAATAGGAAGTTACCAAAAGTATTACATATATCTGAACATATGTCGGCGTCAAACCAAT
>CAMVIN010000022.1 GCA_947167565.1 uncultured Clostridia bacterium
CTCGCATAATTATCATCCCAGCCAACCACACAAACAGCATGTCCGCCGGCATCATCAAAATCGATATCCGGATTCAGATAATAGGAAAAAGAACTATAATCCAACGCTGAATTATCGTGAGAATAAGATATGCATCCTGCCCCGTATTTCATTATGAATTCTTTGATATCATCTTTCTGAGTCTTTGGATCAAGGATAGAAGCACCGGATACCGTATATATATTATGATTGCCCGCATACTTATCCGGAAGTGTTGCTTTCCCATTATTGTTAAGGTCATTTATGAGAGTATTAAACTCAGCATTTTTCTCATCTGAAAAGCCCAAACCTTTACTTGGTAAAAACAACTGTGTATAAGCACTACCACCCATCAGATAATAATCTAAAGAACCGGGCTCGTATTTAGATTTTACCACATCATTAGATAAGCCCAATCTGTCATTCTTATAATTATAACCAAAATAACCGATCTCAAATTCGGAAAAATCTGCGTCATCTACTAATGAATCCCGCATAACCAGACTTGACTGGGCAGCATTACATAAAGAAAAATCCCAGCAGGTTCCGGTAACATCCTGATCCTTTACTGATAGATTGACGCCATATTCTCTACTGTCATAAGTTTCAGGAATGATTACCTTTTTGTTATTAGATGATTTTTTTGTATAAAAATTTGCATCCGGTATATGAGCATTGGGATCAATAACAGTAAGAGTCCTACTGTACTTCTTAGTCAGTTCATAGGCCTGTTTCTCCTCTTCTGTCATAATGCTTGTGTCAATCGGGTCAGCGCTTTTCGTTCCGGCCGCTTCAGCCTGAAATGGCAGAGAGATTGCAAACACAAGTGATAAAAGACCTGTCTTGAATACATTTAATAAAATCTTTTTCATACGCTCTCCTTTCTATGCTACATAGTTTACCAATATCATTATACCACAGTAATTTTTTCTAAGCAAACAAAACCGAACGAATGAATAAACCGCAAAATTCTCCTCTATATAGCAAATTCCCGACGTTGTTAAAACATCGGGAATTCCGTTCAATTATATTGTGTTGATAAAGAAAAATTATTCAGAATCCTTACTTGATTACACGAACACGGATTACCCCGTCCATAGCTTCAAGTTCTTTGACAACAACATCTGTCGAATCTGAACAGATATCCAAAATCGTGTAAGCATAGTCGCCACGGCTCTTATTAACCATGTTCTCAATATTTACGTTATCCTTGGCAAACAGAGCAGTAAAACGTGTCAACATATTTGGCACATTCTTGTGCGCAATTGCGATTCGTCCCTCTGTTGTGCAGACACCGGCATCTACATTCGGATAATTTACAGAATTCTTAATATTACCGTTCTCAATAAACTCACGAATTTCGCTCACTGCCATCTTTGCGCAGTTATCCTCGGACTCCTGTGTAGACGCTCCGAGATGTGGAGTCACAATCGTATTAGGAAGATTTACCGTTGTCTGGTTCGGAAAATCAACTACATATTTGCCGACCTTGCCGGACTCCAGAGCAACCTTCAAATCCTCTTCATTTACTAAAGTGTCACGAGAGAAATTGAGCAGCACTACGCCGTCTTTCATCTTATCAAAGGCTTCTTTATTAAACATTCCCTTTGTGGAATCAAGAAGCGGAACATGTACGGTGAGGTAATCACACATCTCAAACAGTTCGTCATTGGATTTTACCATTGTGACATCACGGGACATATTGAGCGCATGCTCTACCGACAGATACGGATCACATCCGTATACATCCATCCCCAGACGGTTTGCCGCATTGGCAACCAAAACACCGATGGCACCAAGTCCGATAATACCAAGTTTCTTTCCCTTAATCTCTGTTCCGGCAAACGCTTTCTTTGCTTTCTCAGCAGATTTTGCAATATTTTCATCATCTTTGTTGTCCTTGCACCAACGAATTCCGCCGGTAATATCACGGGCAGCTAAAAGCATAGATGCAATTACCAGCTCCTTTACTCCATTCGCATTTGCTCCCGGAGTATTAAATACAACAATCCCTTTATCTGCACATTTGTCCAGCGGAATATTATTTACTCCGGCTCCTGCTCTTGCCACGGCAAGAAGACTGTCCGGCAGATCCATGTCGTGCATTACGGCACTTCTGACAAGGATTGCCTCGGCATCTGCTACATTATCTACAATTTCATAATTATCTGTCAACATCTCCAATCCGCACTCAGCGATTGGATTTAAGCAATTTACTTTAACGCTCATTATTTGTTTTCCTCCTCAAACTTCTTCATAAATTCAACCAGTTTTTCAACGCCCTCTTTTGGCATTGCGTTGTAAATGCTGGCACGCATACCGCCAACGGTGCGATGGCCTTTGAGGTTTTCAAATCCGGCAGCCTTTGCCTCAGCGACAAATTTCGCGTCTAATTCCTCATTTCCGGTCACAAACGGCACATTCATCAGAGAGCGGTCTTCTTTGCGGACAGTACCCTTGAACAGTTCAGAAGAATCAAGAAAATCATACAGAATCTGCGCTTTCTCGATATTCTTTTTCTGAATTTCTTTAAGGCCACCCATCTTCTTGAGCCACTTAAATACTTTTCCGCAGATGTAAATGCCATATGCCGGCGGAGTGTTGTAAAGAGATTGTGCATCAGCGTGAATCTTGTACTGAAGCATCGTAGGAACTTTCTCATCTACTTCATCCGGAATCAAATCCTCACGGATAATGACAATAACTACACCGGCAGGACCGATATTCTTCTGAACGCCGCCGTAAATCACACCGTACTTGGATACATCAACCGGCTCGGAAAGGAAGCAGGAGGAAACATCTGCTACCAGAGTCTTTCCTTTTGTATTTGGAAGTGTCTTATATTTGGTTCCATAAATCGTGTTGTTCTCACATATATATACATAATCCGCATCATCATCAATCGGAAGGTCGGAGCAATCCGGAATATAGGAGAATGTCTCATCCTCAGAAGAAGCAATCTTAACAGCCTTTCCATATTTGCAGGCCTCCTGATAGGCTTTCTTTGCCCACTGACCGGTAACGATATAGTCAGCCACACCGTTTTTCATGAGATTCATCGGAATCATAGCAAACTGCTGGGACGCACCGCCCTGAAGGAACAGCACTTTGTAATTGTCCGGAATTTCCATGAGGTCTCTCAAATCCTGCTCTGCCTCTTTGATGATTGTGTCATACGCCTTGGAACGATGGCTCATCTCCATAACGGACATGCCGGTTCCCTTGTAATCCAACATCTCATCTGCTGCCTCTTTTAATACTTCTTCCGGTAATACAGCCGGACCTGCTGAAAAGTTATATACTCTTGCCACTTTTCTTTCCTCCTTATTTATTGTTTACTTTATTATTGTAATCTTTTTCGTCAAAGGACTCCTCAATCGCAGCCCCCGGTGCCACCATCGGCCACACCTTTTCATCCTGTTCGATGACAACTTCTATAAGAATCGGCTCCTTAGCTTCAAGCGCTGTCTTGATCGCATCGTCCACCTCTTCTTTCTTTGTGACACGGATTGCTTTCGCTCCCAGCGCCTCGGCAACTTTGCAGTAATCGACTTTATCCTCCAGAATCGTCTGTGAGTAACGCTTTCCATAGAATAATGTCTGCCACTGACGCACCATACCGAGTGCATGATTGTTAAATACAATCTGAATAATCGGAATATTGTAACGGGTTGCTGTCGCCAGCTCATTCATATTCATGCGGAAACATCCGTCTCCTGCCATATTGATGACAGTCTTATCCGGTATACCGACTTTGGCACCGATACAGGCGCCCAGACCGTATCCCATGGTTCCCATACCGCCGGAAGTGAGCAGTTGTCTCGGACGGCGGAATTTATAATACTGTGCCGCCCACATCTGATGCTGTCCAACATCCGTTGAAATAATTGCATCGTGATTCGTGAGTTCACTGACACGTTCAACCACATAAGGTCCGGTAAGCACATCCTGATTATAAGTCATCGGCAATGCTTCTTTGCGCGCCATCACCTTGTCAATCCACTCTTTGTGATAGTTCTGCTCTAATTTTTTATTTAAGATTTCGAGTACGGATTTCAAATCTCCGATAATCGAATAGTCAACAACAATATTTTTATTAATTTCTGCCGGGTCAATGTCAATGTGGACAATCTTGGCATTGCTCGCAAATTTTGCAGCATTTCCTGTCACACGGTCAGAAAATCTCGCACCCAGTACAAGCAAGAGGTCACACTCTGTCACACTTCGGTTAGCATTTTTGGTTCCGTGCATTCCCAGCATACCAATATAATACGGATCTGTTGCATCGAACGCACCCTTTCCCATCAAGGTATCTGTGACCGGCGCATCTACCTTCTTTGCAAATTCTTTTAATTCAGCCTCAGCACCCGAAGCCACAGCACCACCACCGACAAAAATCACAGGCTTTTTCGCTTCTTTAATAATCTTGACAACGTCCTCAATATCATTCTGGTCAATCGTATCAACCTGACGCTGTATAATGGCCGGTGTCACCGGTGCAAAATCAGTGACTGCTCCGGTCACATCCTTTGTCACATCCACAAGAACCGGTCCAGGTCTTCCCGTCTGCGCAATCTTGAATGCGCGACGCATCACATTGGCCAAATCCTTGATATCTTTTACAATAAAACTGTGCTTGGTAATTGGCATTACCACTCCGGCTATATCGATCTCTTGAAAGGAATCTTTTCCCAAAAGAGGCAGCGTCACATTGGCGGTAATCGCCACCATCGGAATGGAATCCATATAAGCAGTACCGATACCGGTAACCAGATTGGTCGCCCCCGGTCCGCTCGTCGCCATACAAACGCCAACTTTTCCTGTCGCTCTCGCATATCCGTCTGCCGCATGAGCCGCTCCCTGCTCGTGTGAAGTCAGCACGTGACGGATTCTGTCCTGATAGCGGTAAAGTTCATCATATACATTCAGAATAGCACCGCCCGGATAACCAAATACGGTATCTACTCCCTGCTCTAACAGACACTCAATAATAATTTGTGAGCCGTTTAACTGCATGGTATCTTTCCTCCTAATCTAAATTCAAAATTGCTCCTGTGTTTCCGGATGTTACCATCTTTGCGTAACGTGCCAGATATCCGGTCGTCACCTTCGGCTCTCTCGGCTTCCAGTTCTTTCTTCTCTCCTCCAGCACATCATCCGGCACATCCACATTGATTGTGTTGTCCGGAATATTAATCTTAATCGTATCCCCTTCTTCAATCAAGGCAATCGGACCGCCGACTGCGGCCTCCGGCGACACATGACCGATAGAAGCGCCTCGGGAGGCTCCGGAGAAACGTCCGTCTGTAATCAAAGCTACCGATGAGCCAAGTCCCATTCCGGCAATAGCGGAGGTAGGATTGAGCATCTCTCTCATACCTGGTCCACCCTTCGGTCCCTCATATCGAATGACAACCACATCTCCGGCCACAATCTTTCCACCTTTGATAGCTGCAATCGCATCTTCTTCACAGTCAAACACTCTCGCCGGTCCCTCGTGAACCATCATCTCCGGCACAACTGCCGAGCGCTTAACCACACAGGAATCCGGTGCGATATTTCCTTTGAGAACGGCAATGCCGCCGGTCTCACTGTACGGATTTTCAATCGGACGAATGACCTCCGGATCACGGTTGCGCACATTCTTAATATTTTCTCCGACCGTCTTTCCGGTCGCCGTAATAATATCTGTATAAAGAAGTCCTTTTTTATTTAACTCATTCATAACTGCGTACACACCGCCCGCCTCATTGAGCTGCTCCATGTAAGTGTGTCCTGCCGGAGCGAGGTGGCAGAGGTTCGGAGTCTTCGCACTGATTTCATTCGCAATATCAAGATTCAAATCCACACCTGCCTCATGTGCAATCGCCGGCAGATGAAGCATTGTATTAGTAGAACAACCAAGTGCCATATCCACTGTCATCGCATTCATAAATGCCTTTTCATTCATAATGTCTCTCGGACGAATATCGCGCCTGTACATCTCCATCACCTGCATACCGGCATGTTTTGCCAGCTTGATTCGATCCGAGTAAACGGCAGGAATTGTTCCGTTGCCCTGCAAGCCCATACCAATTGCCTCAGTCAGACAGTTCATAGAGTTTGCGGTGTACATACCGGAACAAGAGCCACAGGTCGGACAGGCATGGCTGACAAAATCGTCCACCTCTTCTTCGGTCATCTTACCGGCTGCATGCGCACCGACTGCCTCAAACATACTGGACAAAGATGTTCTCTTTCCCTGTACATGACCGGCGAGCATCGGACCGCCACTGACAAATACGGTCGGCACATTGACACGAGCCGCCGCCATCAGAAGTCCCGGAACGTTCTTGTCACAGTTTGGCACCATAACAAGCGCATCAAAAGCGTGTGCCAGAGCCATACACTCCGTAGAATCCGCAATCAAATCACGAGTAACAAGAGAATACTTCATTCCGACATGTCCCATCGCAATTCCGTCACAAACCGCAATCGCAGGAAATACAACCGGGGTTCCTCCCGCCATTGCAACGCCAAGTTTGACGGCCTCTACAATCTTATCTATATTCATATGCCCCGGTACAATTTCATTGTAAGAACTCACAATACCTACCAGCGGCTTCTCCATCTCCTCTTTTGTCATTCCCAATGCATTGAACAGGGAACGTTGCGGAGCTGTCTGCATACCTTTTTTAACAGAATCACTCTTCATAAGTTTTTCCTCCATTTATTTAATTTCTTCAGCGATGGCATCGCCCATCTCTCTTGTGCCAAGAAGTGTCTTGCCCTCATCCATAATATCAATCGTACGCAATCCCTTTTTCAGAACAGCTTTTACTGCGTTGTCCACAGCATCCGCCTCTTTCAGAAGTCCAAAGGAATAGCGAAGCATCATACCTACAGAAAGAATGGTGGCAATTGGATTAGCCTTGTTCTGCCCGGCAATATCCGGCGCCGACCCATGACTCGGCTCGTACAGACCAAGTTTTCCCTCTCCGAGGCTTGCAGAGGAGAGCATCCCCAGTGAACCGGTCACCATACTTGCCTCATCCGACAAAATATCACCAAACATGTTCTCTGTCAAAATGACATCAAACTGCTTTGGATCGCGGACAAGCTGCATGGCACAGTTGTCAACCAACATATCCGTAAGTTCTACTTCCGGATAATCCTCACTCACTTCTTTTACAATCTTTCTCCAGAGTCTTGACGAATCCAGTACATTCGCCTTATCTACACTACAGACTTTTTTATTTCGCTTCATCGCAATGTCAAACGCCCATCTCGCAATGCGGCGGATCTCAGTCTCATTATATGTAAGAGTATCCACAGCAGTCATGACACCATCCACTTCTTTTGTGTAACGCTCTCCAAAATATAGACCACCTGTCAATTCTCTCGTCACGACAAAATCAAAACCGCCCTCAGTCAGCTCCTCTTTCAGTGGACATGCGCCACTCAATTCATCAAAGAGAATCGCCGGACGAAGATTACAAAACAAATTCAAGCCCTTGCGAATCTTGAGAAGCCCCGCCTCCGGACGCTTATCCGGCGGAAGTTCATACCAGCTGTCTACGCCGACCTTTCCTCCTACAGCACCGAGAAGAACTGAGTCACTCTTCTTTGCTCTCTCCAACGTCTCATCTGTCAGCGGTTCGCCGTACTTATCAATCGAACAGCCACCCATCAACAATTCTTCGTATTGGAAAGAATGTCCGTAGACCTCGCCTACCTTGTCCAGTACCTTCTTTGCCTCTGTCACGATTTCCGGTCCGATACCATCGCCCGGAATCACTGCGATGTTAAAATCCATAACTTTTCCTCCAATCATACGAGAGCCTACTGCCCCTCATAATCTCATAGTATAATGCAAAACGGCATGGTATGTCAAGAGAAAGTACTTCTTCCAATTATATACAACCTATGATATACTGAATCTATCAAATAAAAACATCAGGGGTCCGCACCATTGTGCGGACCCTGTATCATTTAAAAAAATTATTTTCCCAGTACTGCTTCTAATGCTTCAACGACAATTTCCAGAACTTTTATCCGGGCATAGAGTTTGGAATTTGCCTCGATGATATACCACGGTGCCTCCTGTGTTGATGTGCGCACAATCATCTCATCCACAGCCTTTTCATATTCCCCCCACTTAGCGCGGTTGCGCCAGTCTTCATCGGTGATCTTCCACTGTTTCTCAGGAGTCTCCTGTCTCTGCTTAAACCGCCTCTCCTGCTCATCCTTATCAATGTGCATCCAGAACTTGAGAACAATCGCTCCCTCATTAACAAGGTGTGCCTCCATCGCATTAATCTCGGAATATGCCCGTTTCCACTCTTCTTCTTTAGCGAATCCCTCAATTCTCTCTACCAGAACTCTTCCATACCATGTCCTGTCAAAAATCGCCATGTGGCCATCTTTCGGAAACTTCTCCCAAAATCGCCACAGATAATGATGCGCTTTCTCTGTATCATTCGGCGAAGCAATCGGAACCACCTCATATCCTCTCGGATCCATACATTGCGTAATCCGCTTAATTGCTCCACCTTTGCCTCCGGCATCCCATCCCTCAAAAGCAAGAATGACAGGAACTCTCTGCAGATACATTTTATTATGCAGTTTGCTCAAGCGCTTCTGAAGTTTTTTCCTCTTCTCCTTATACTCTTCCGGAGATAGATCAAGAGACAAATCAACCCCTTTGAGTACACCATTCAAAAGCTTCTCCTCGCCCTGACCACCTAATACTTCTTTTTGTTCATTCGCAGCTAATGTAGCGTTCTCCCTCTGTTTAACCGCCTCTTCCATGCGACTGACAACAGTAGATATAATTTTATAAATGGCATACTTCTTTTCCATGGCCTCCACAATCGTCCATGGAGCATTCGGGGTATCCGTCTCAATTAACATCGCATCATACTCATCCACATACCAGTCATAATCTTTATTTTTCTTCCAGTCCTTTTTCGTGACACGCCATTTAGTATTTTTCTTTTCTGCAAGTGCCTCTAACCGTTTTTTCTGCTCCTTTTTGGTAATAGCAAGGAAAAACTTGATCAGCACCATACCATCATCGGTAAATTGCTTCTCGTATTGACGGATTTCGTCATACCAGACGCCTCCCTCTTCAAGTCCCTGATACCAGCTCTTATCAAAGATGTGAATCCGTCCCCTCTCCGGCGTCTTAATACTATAGCGCCATAAGTATGGGTGCATCTTATCCTCCTCATACTCTTTCTCCATAGTGTAAACTTTAAAACCGCGCGGATCCAGCGGACGAATCATCTTCCCTATCATTGTCCCTTTGCCCGATGCCTCAAATCCCTCAAAGAGAATCATAATCGGGATTCCCAGTTCCCTGCATTTTCTCTGTAACTCCCCCATACGAAGCTCCAACTGTGACATACGAAGTTCGTAATCCTGCCAATCCGCCTTTTTGTTCAAATCAATCTGACTTAGCATAAGCAACCCTCCTCAAATATTATTCCGAAAATTACTATCTTTATTATCCCAAATTTGCACATTTGTGTCAAGAAAACAATGTTTTTTAAGGATTTTTTCAGCAAACTGTGATATAATCAAAAAAATAGAGGAACTATTAGAAAAAATGCTATATGGAGGGGATTTTATGAAAGTTCTTATTATAGAGGATGACCCGCGTCTGGGTGATACGCTTGTAGAGTTGATGCAGACTCATGGGTGGCAGCCGGAACTGATTGATAACGGTACGGATGGCTATGACTATGCCGCCAGTGGCTATTATGATGTCATTATTCTGGATGTCATGCTGCCGGGCATGAATGGTTATGAGGTAGTCTCACGACTTCGAAAAGAAAAAATAAACACCCCTGTACTGATGCTCACCGCCAAGGATGAGTGGACGGACAAAGTAACCGGTCTTGACGCCGGAGCCGATGACTACTTGACAAAACCCTTTATTCCAGAAGAACTCTTTGCGAGACTTCGTGCCATGACAAGACGTGTCGGCGAAGTAGTCCTTGACCAGATGGAGTTTCGCTCTCTTGTTTTAAATTTATCTCTTGGACAGTTGGAGTATGAAGGACGATCAATTCGGCTTCCTGCGAAAGAACTTGCAATAATGAAGATGCTTCTTGCCAACAAAGGACGCATTATTCCCAAAGAAGATCTCATCGTCAACGTATGGTCTGCTGACTCCGATGTGGAGGATAACAACGTGGAAGTATACATATCATTTCTTCGCAAGAAACTTCAATTTTTAAAATCCGATGTCAAAATCAGCACAGCCCGAAAAGTTGGATATTATCTGGAATAGAAAGTGAGTTCTGTATGATAAAAAAGTTAAAGACAAAATTTATGTGGATATTTATGAGCATTACGACACTGACACTCTTCGGCGTCTTTATTGCCGTGTGGATTTCTACCTACAATTCTTATGAAAACAATTGCAAATCTGCCCTTACCCGGACACTGGGTAATAATTTATACGATGGACGACAAAATAATATCAACGGAAATGATCCCGGCGCAAACAATAAGCCGGAGGGAAAACCGGATGCCGCCCCGCAAAAACCGTCTTCCGGCACAGCCGTCTCCGGTTCTGTGGCAGATAATAGAGATCCGGGAGCACGCATGGACTTTCGCAATCGCCCCGGACAGCAACGCGACACCTCAATCGTAATGACAGCAAAATATTCCAGTGAAAAAGGCGTATCTATTATTGAAGCAAATAATTCTGTCTACACACTCTCGGAAGAGGAAACAACTCAACTTGTAACGGAGTGCATTTCTTCCGGCAAGGAATACGGCAAACGGGATGACTATTCATTCGCCTATATGTACAGAAAAGGAAAAAACGATATTACCATCGCCTTTTACGACACCTCCAATGATATTCAGGCCCTGAAAATGCTGGTTGTTACATTTACCATTGTCGGTCTGGTCGGCATTTTCTTTTTCTATTTACTGAGTTTATTTTTAAGCCGTTGGTGTATTCATCCAATCGAAAAAGCCTGGCAGCAACAGAAGAATTTTGTAGCAGATGCCTCTCATGAATTAAAAACTCCTCTGACTGTCATCCTCGCCAACACATCTCTTCTCCGTCAATCCCTGTCAGATTCCATCTGTCCTGACAAAAGTCCTTCAGAATATGAGAAATATCTGGATTACATCGGAGAAGAAGCCAATCATATGAGCCATCTTGTCAATGACATGCTCTTTTTAGCAAAAGCAGACGCACAGCGGGAAACAGAGACAATTCAAACGATTGATTTGAGCGATATCTGTCTAAATTGCGCTCTCTCCTTTGAATCGGTTGCCTACGAAAAAAAGATTATAATTGACTCAGATATCGAAGAAAATATTCAGATGAAGGGAATGCCAGAAAAACTTTCTCAACTCTGCGCAATACTCTTAGATAATGCCTGCAAATACACCGAACCGGAGGGACATATCCGGATTACCCTGTCCCAAAAAGGAAATCATGTCACTCTGCGGGTAAATAATAGCGGACAGCCAATCGAAAAAGAGCAATTAAAGCATCTCTTCGATCGCTTTTACCGTGTTGATGAGGCGAGAACCCGTAAGAGCAGCGGTTACGGGCTCGGATTATCAATTGCCAGCCAGATTGTACAACTTCACAATGGAAAAATCGAAGTACAGAGCAATGAGCAGGAGGGAACAACTTTTTTGGTGCATTTTCCGTCTTAGAAAAATGCATCAAACATCTTTCTCGCAATCGGAACTGCGTAGGCACTTCCGGTTCCTGCTGCCTCAACGACAATACTGACAACAATCTTTTTCTCACCCTTTTCCGCATATCCGACAAACCATGCATGTGAATCCTTCGAACCGTTTTGAAATTCCGCAGAACCGGTCTTTCCGCCGGCCTTGAAGGAACCCGGATACAGTGCCGTCGCTGTTCCGGACTTAACAGTTGCACGCATTAACTTGATTAGTTCCTCCGACTCCTCTTCTGTGATTGGCGTTGCCGCCACTTCCGGCTCATATGATTTTACCACTTTTCCCTGAAAATCCTCTACATGATCCACTAAATACGGTTTCATAAGGACACCTTGATTCACTGCTGCGCACACTAAAAGCGCATTCTGAAGCGGCGTTACAACAGTATCTCCCTGTCCGATGGAAGCCTGCATGACATCACCTTTTTCAGATTTGTTGGTCAATTTGAACTTAGAAATATTCTGTTCAAGTCTTGAGAGCGGCACTCTCTTATTGTAATACAGGGATTCACAGGTACTCTTCCACTTATTTACATTTAATTTGCTTCCAATCTGGCAAAATGCTGCATTGCAGGACTCCGCAAACGCAGTAGAGAGCGACACTTTCCCATGAATCTCTCCGCCATAGCAGCGAATCCTATCATCTCCGGTTCCAATGCTTCCGGTACATTTGTAAGAAAAAGAACGAAAATCCTCATCCTCCCTCATGTATTCCAGTGCCGTATAGAGTTTGAATGTCGAACCCGGCGGATAAACCCCCTGTGTCGCACGATTCAACAGTGCAGAATCATCATCGAGATCTGCCGTCAGCTGTTTCCACCGGGCATCCGTCAACTCATTGGGATCATAGGTCGGCTTGCTCACCATGGCAAGTATCTTCCCCGTCTCCGGATCAAGTGCCACAACTGCTCCTTTTCGAGAGCCAAGCGCATCGGAAGCCACCTGTGAAAGGTTGAGATTAAGGGTAGTCACAATATTATTCCCCGGATTTTTCTTGCCCCGGATTTCGTTCATCATCCCGGAAATCAGATTAATTCCCGATGTGAGCATCGTATACCCTTCCGCGGACTCCAAACCCGTTGCACTGTGGGATGTCCGTCCCACCACATGGGCGAAAAGTCCACCATATGGATATACTCTTGTCTCTTTCCCCTCATCATCTTTTACTGTTTTAGCAAGAACCTCACCGTCATCTGCCAGCACACTTCCCCTTGTCACTCTCTTTGCCAGCAGTTCCTGCCGCTTATTCTGCGGACTCCCCAATACTTTATCCGCATCATGAAACACAAAAAACACAATATAGCCGGCCATAACAAAGAAAAGAGCCAGCACAAGATAGGTAATCAATGCCATCTCACGATTCATCTTTTTCCCTGCTTTTTTCTGTTTCTTTTCCTGTTTTGTCCCTGCAGAACGCTTTTCTTTCATGATTTCCCTCACATTCGCGATTCATCTTTTCCATTCAGCACATACATTCCCTGAATAATACTGAAAATAACAATTGTTGTAATAATCGAACTTCCTCCATAACTAATCAGTGGAAGTGTCACTCCTGTAGACGGAATGAATTTGGTCACTCCGCCAATACACAGGAAAGTCTGAAAAATAAAGACAATACTGAGTCCAAAGGCAGTCAGTTTATAAAATCTCTTTTTCATTTTCATAGCAATATTAACAAACATAATATAACTGCTCAAATACACAAGTATAAGGCATACTGAAAAAATCACACCCATTTCCTCCGCTATCGCCGAAAAGATAAAATCACTCTCGACAACCGGAATTGTCTCCGGCATTCCCTGCCCTAATCCCATACCAAACAATCCGCCGGTTCCTATCGCAAAAAGACTACGGCAAATCTGGTACCCTTCGTTGTCAATGTGCCCCCAAGGGTCCCGCCATGCCAGCACTCGTATCCGCACATGTGAAAATAACCGATGGGCAACAATTGCTGCCAGCGACCCTCCCCCTATTCCAAGACCAAGATAAAACACCTGCATCGTTGCGGCATACAAGATAAAAAGGTAGGCAATAAAATAGATCAATGCCGCACCGAGATCTTTTTCCACTACCAGAATCACAACATGTACTGCCGCCACTATACTGATAATAATAATATGTTTAAATTTTTCTTTTGAAGTGAGTTCTGCTGCCTTCGACGGTGTCGTAATCTTTGTCAGACGGGCCGCAATAAAAAACACATAAATAATCTTTACAAACTCCGATGGCTGCAGTGAAAAACCGCCAATCGCAATCCAGTTTCTGGAGCCATAATGCTCCTGCCCAATGACAAAAACCAGCATCAAAAACAAAATCCCCACCAATGCGTACTGCCAGCCAAGTTTTTCCCATATGGTAAACCGCTCAATAAACAGCGGAACCAAAAGACAAACTCCCATCGCCAGAGCGGCCATGAGCAACTGTCTTATTGCATAAGAGTATTGCAGTCTTCCCAGCATAATAAATCCAATCACCATACACATCATCATATTATTGAGAACAAGCTTTGACAATCCCTTATAAAAAATCTGATAGATATGAGTAAAAAACACAACAAAAGCGAGTTCTAACGCATAGAGAACTCCATATTTGACAAAATCTTTATTTTCCACCATTATGACAATACTGCAAATTGTCAATATCATCACAATCAGTGTGCGCTGAGTGCGAAATACCTTTTCTTTTCTATCGATGTTCTTTCTGGCAAATGCACTATAACAATAAAACGTATAGACCGCAAACAAAAAAGCTGTTACATAGCGGGAAATCTGCGCTAAAATAAATCCCATGCCCGCAAAACCTCTCTTATCTCGTTTTTCCCTTCCCATGTGAAGTCAAGCCATATTCTGTCAACCCCTCTCTCCCTCACAGGTTCTTTGGTATATATCGTATTATAACAATACCGGCAATGATTTTCCACCACAAATTCATCACCTTTGGGAGTGGTAATTGGAATCGGATTCTTCTCAACGTCACTTTGCTTCCCCCTTCTCCCACATTTCCCCAACGTCCGCGCTACACAAGATTTACTTGCCATAACCGGAATTCTTCCGTAATTCCTCACAAAGGAAGGCTCAATCCCACACTCCCGATACACTTTTTTCGCACGCTCATTCTTCTGATAAAAATGTTCTCCTGCAATTTTTATCATCCCCGGAAAATATCGGTTAGCATGTAGAATCCCATAATGACTGTCCACAACAACAGCATCAATTGTATTCTCTCCATTTTCTCCCACACGGAAAATATCACCATACTCTTCCCAGTCCCGCTCAAATCTCCGCCGGCTCTCTCCATGAAGAATACGTGGAACCGAGAGGGAGAGTTTCCTGCCGACCGCTAACTTCACCGCCATTTTCCATTCCTCCGGAGAAAAATTCTCCAGTTTTAGATGAATCATCACATCGTCCCGGTTCTCCGTGAAAGCAAGCACGGACTCCAGTTGTAAACAAGAGGAAACACTAATCATAATATCAGGTATTCGGCTTTTCTCCTCCTCAGATATAAAGCCTGCCGGTTCATTCTCCATCTGCGTCACAGGCAGTTCTTTGCCCCCGCTCGCTTTGCTCTCCCACAGAGCAATCCCCTCTCTCCTCAATTTTTTCAAACTTCCAAGAGAGAGAAAAGAACCCGGCTCAACGTCTACTGAAAGAGACTCCCACTCATAGGAAGTATTTCCCAGAGACATCAGGCGTTTGCGAACATCGTCTTTTTCAACCGGTCGATTTGACGCCGGCTGAACGAGTTCTCCCTGAACCATTATTTCGGTTTCCTTTCCCCGGATAATCAATCTCGCCAACTCACCCTGACGTCCCACAAATTCACCGGTAAGCAGAATTTTTTTCTGACTCTCTATCATCTTCCCCTGTATCTCTGTCAGCAATTTTTCATTGCGAATGCGAAACACCTTCTGACCACGATAAATCCGACTCCCTTTCAGAACATTCGTCACAACTTTCTCGTTTTTTCCCACACCATTTTTCACCGTATATTCATAACAGGGGTTACCCTTTTCATCCCGAAATTCCAATACGTCCTGATAATGAAGTTCTTCACAGGTAAAAAACTCTGCCATTCCCTTTCCTGCCCTCGTCACTGTCCCCACAAGCAATCCATAATGGTTATTCTTTTTCGGGTAAACAAGATTCGTTTTGTCCTTTTCAAAGAGAAAACTTCTTGAAAATCCTCCCCTGTTATATAACTCCATACATTTTTTATAATCCCGCCACAATTCGCTATCTCTGTTATTGCGCAATTCTTCAAACCACGCTTTTCCCTCCTGCTGATACACATCGACATATTTCCGATACAGATACGCAAGACCGGCACTGTATTCCTTTTTCTTCATGCGCCCCTCTATTTTAAAAGAATCAATCCCCGCCTCAACCAGTTCAGGAATATCTAAGAGAGTACATGAGTCCTTCGTGTTGAGAAAATGTCCCTTTCCATAGGGGGAGTCAAATACCAGACGACAAGGCTGCGCACACATGCCTCTGTTTCCGCTGCGTCCCCCAATTGTCTCACTCATCATACACTGGCCAGAATAACAGTAGCATAAAGCCCCATGAACAAACACCTCAATTTCTAAATCTGTCTGCTCTCTCGCCTCTCGAATTTCCTCAATTGTCAGTTCTCTTGCCGGAACATAACGCGTGATACCAAAAGGTTTCCAAAGATTCGCTTCGTCCCCGGAAAAAATCGTCATCTGGGTACTCGCGTGTAAATCCATCTCCGGGAAATTTTCGTGAAGAAAATCAAGCACTCCGATATCCTGCACAATACAGGCATCCAGACCGGACTCATAGAGCGGCGCTATCATCGGATACAATTCTTCTTCCAGTTCCCTGTCTGTCAGCAGAGTATTGACGGTAAGATATATTCTTTTATCCCGCAAATGTGCATAAACAAGTGCCTCCTGTAGTTCTTCCACGCTTGGATTATCCGCAAATGCCCGTGCGCCAAAACGTCTTGTCCCAACATAGACCGCATCTGCCCCCATATCCAGTGCACCATATAGTCCCTCAATCGAGCCCGCCGGTGCCAAAATCTCCACTTGTCTCATCACAGCCTCCATTTCCCTGTACCTTCGCATAAAGTAAAAACAGGCGCATCTGAAGTGCCAACACACTTTGCTGCGCCTTTGCCATTCTAATAGAACCTATTGTATATCCTTTTATCTTCTATGTTTCAACTTCGTCTCCAGTTCCACAATCTTCTTCTCTGCCTTTTCTAATGAGGTCTGCAATTCCTTTTCTTTCGTCTCAAATGTCTTTATTTTCTCCTGCAAGTCAATAATCTCATTCTTCATGTCCATGACAGACTGATCCTTTTCCTTGCTCTCACTGCGGTATACTCTGGCCTTTTCCTGCTCTTTGTAATAATCATCTGCTATATTAATCGCCAAAAGAATCTTCTTCTGCTCAGTGTCCAAATGACGGTAGGATTCTGCTTTCTTGAATTCTGTAATCTTCTTGTTAATATAGGTAGCCACCTTCTGAAGGTAACCATCATCCTCAAAGCCACGCAGCGTAAACTTGCGTCCGTCAATCAATACCTCTGTCTCATTTTTCTCTTTCATTGTGTCACCTCGTTGTCTTAGGAACGGTAAAGAAATATGCGCTCCTTATTGTCCCTAAGTATATATGAAAATTCAAAATTCGTCAACTGTGGGATTCTAACGTTTGCTTCATTACACTTTCACAGACCAAAATGCAAATACGCTTTATCCGTCACGACACGCCCCCTTGGTGTCCGGTCAATCAGACCATTCTGTATCAGATACGGCTCATAGACATCTTCAATCGTTCCGCTGTCCTCGCCGATACTGACTGCCAGCGTCTCAATTCCAACCGGACCGCCACCAAATTTGTCAATCATTGCCATGAGCATAGAGCGGTCAACATTATCAAGTCCAAGTTTGTCCACTTCTAATAAATCAAGGGCAAAATTAGCGACCTCAAGAGTGATGTCCCCATCATATTTTACCTGCGCAAAGTCTCTTACCCTCTTAAGAAGACGATTTGCCAGTCGGGGCGTCCCTCTGGAACGTCTTGCAATCTCCAACGCCCCCTGTTCATCTATTTTTACTTTAAATACCGCCGCGGAGCGAAGGACAATCTCTTTTAACTCCTCCACGGTATAAAATTCCAAGCGGTGAATGACGCCAAAGCGATCGCGAAGTGGTGCTGTCAACATACCGGCACGCGTTGTCGCGCCTACCAGGGTAAACTTCGGCAGATCAAGGCGGATACTCTTCGCCGACGCCCCTTTGCCAATGACAATATCAATCACATAATCCTCCATTGCCGGATAGAGAACTTCTTCTACCTGACGGTTCAGACGGTGAATCTCATCGACAAACAAGAGGTCCCCATCCTGCAAATTATTCAGAATAGATGCCATCTCCCCCGGCTTCTCAATCGCCGGCCCCGAAGTAATCTTCAGATTGACATCCATCTCATTGGCAATAATACCGGCCAGCGTCGTCTTGCCGAGTCCTGGCGGTCCGTACAAAAGAACGTGGTCAAGAGCCTCCCCCCTCGCTTTCGCCGCCTCTATGTATACCTTTAAATTTTCTTTTGCCTTTGACTGACCGATATAATCTGTCAAAAATTTCGGCCTCAGACTGTTTTCAATTTTGTAATCCTCTTCTAATATATCTGTAGAAATGACTCGTTTTTTCATCCTATCCTCCAAGTTACTACATCTGTTTTAAACTCTGTTTGAGTAATTCTTCTACGCTCATACCGTTCTTGTCTTTTACCTTCCGCACCGCTGTCGTAGCCTCAGAGGCTGAGTAGCCCAGAGCAGTGAGTGCTTCAATCGCCTCTTTTTGAATCGCTTTATCGCCATCTGTTGACGGTGCGCTGACAGTTTCGCCACCAGAATTTTCTGCTGAATCAAAGATATCCTCCAAATTACATTTATCCTTCAATTCCAAAATCACCTTACTCGCAGTCTTGCCTCCAATCCCCGGAGCCTTGGAAATCGCTTTTGCGTCCCCTGAGATAATCGCCATGCGAAGTGCATCTACATCCATAACTGTGAGAACTCCGAGCGCCCCCTTCGGACCGACGCCATTAACAGTAATCAGCAGTTTAAACATCTCTAATTCATCTCTTGTGAGAAATCCATATAATTGCATAAGTTCCTCTCTCACATGCATGTATGTATAAATTTTCACCTCATTTCCCGCCGGCGGCAATTCATCAAATACGCTGCCCGGCACAAAAATCTCAAAACCGACTCCCCTATTGTCCACATAAATCCGATCCTCTAAAACAGTGTCTAAAATCCCCTTAATAAAAGCAATCATACGTTACCTCCCTAAGCTAATGTATCAAATACGTGAAAAATATGCTGCATTATTTTGCGGCTTATTGGCCTCTTTTCCCACTCCTTATAAGTAATCTCGATGCTCTCTGCAAATGTCTTCTCAAAATCTGCTCGAACACTCTTTAAAAATTCCTCATCATACACCCATATTCCGTTTTCGTAGTGAAGATAAAAACTGCGGTAATCAACGTTAATCGTCCCGACAATCGCACAGTGCTCATTCATAATAACCTTTGAGTGAATAAATCCCGGCTGATATTCATAGATGCGGACACCATTTTTTAAAAGAAGACCATAATTGTATTCCGTCATCATCTTAATCCGCTTTTTATCCGGCACAAACGGTGTAATAATTCGCACATCAACCCCACGGTGAGAAGCTTCTAAAATTGATGCGACCATGGCCTCGTCCGGCATAAGATAAGGCGTCATAATATAAACCGTTTTCCCGGCATATTGAATCATATGCCGATACGTATTCCCAATGAAAGAATATGAACTGAGCGCCGGACCGTCACGAAGAACATGACAATACATATCCGTTTCAGGAAACGTCTCCGGTGCACGGTATTTGTCATACTCAATCACATCCCCCGGTGCGCAAACCGTCCATAACTCAAGGAACGTAATCACCATTTCGTACACAGCATCACCCGTGACACGGATTCCGGCATCTTTCCAGACACCAAATCGCTCAATCAGGTTCGCATACTCATCTCCCACATTGAAACCGCCGGTATATGCAATTTTCCCATCAATCACAATAATTTTTCTGTGATCCCGGAAATTCATAAACAACTTGTTGACATACCGGTGAATAGGATTGAACACTCCTACTTGAAATCCCTCATTCCTCAGATGATGAGCAAAATCTCTTCTGGTTCGGAACAGTGCCCCAAAATCATCATACAGAAATTTCACTTCAACTCCCTGATTAATTTTACTCTTAAGTATATCGTGCAATTTGTCCCAGAGCCCACCCTCGGCAACAATAAAAAACTCTATAAAAACAAATCGCTCTGCCTTTTCTAAATCCACAAAAATATCTTCCCATGCATCCTCGCCTGTCTCATAATACTTTGCCTGATTATTTTTGGTAATCGGTGAATTCTTTGCCTGCATATATTTTGACATACGGGAACTTACCGGATGCTTTTCATTAAATTCTTCGGCAACCTCTTGATCTACAATAAGATGACTGTCCACCTCTTCTATTTTCTCACGAATTTTTATGTTTAATTTATTGCGGCTGCCAACTTTACCCCAGAGTGCGAACATAACATATCCGGAAACCGGAAAGACAACAATAATACAAAGCCACGCAAATTTATATGCCATGCTTCGATTATCATTCGTCAGTGCGAGTACAGCAAAGACTGCCACAACCTCCATCAATGTATAAAACCAGGTAATATATTGTCTCATAACGAAAGGAAGGTAAATGATTATTGCAAATTGCATTGCTATTAAGAGCGCAACAACACACGCCCAGAGAAAACTTCCCCGACTATTCTGAATTCTTCCTTTTAAACTCTGTAAATGCTCTCTAACTCTCTTGTGCTCCTGACCTTCCATTGAAAAACTCCCTGTTTGTTTCATAAATTGATGCTATATTTCCCAATCTTAACTATTGTACCACACTTTTACATATTTCAACACACTTTCTTTGAAAAAATTCATCAGAAAAAATATTGACAAGCCATGTTTTTCATCGGTATAGTATAATTACAATAATTTTAGGAGGCAAGTTGAACATGGAAGAGTTTAAAAAAACAATCCAATATCATCCAAATGCGCTAAATAACAGCCTATCAGCGCTTCCCTATTCCAAAAATGAGATTTGTTTTTTTGATATCGAGACAACCGGACTCTCTCCCCGTATATCATCGGTCTATTTGATCGGTGCCGTTTATTTTGACGGAGAGAACTTCCAACTTGTTCAGTGGTTTGCCGATGACTATGTGAGTGAAAAGAATTTACTGGAATCATTTTCCGCCTTTTTGCAGTCCTTTTCTGTTCTCATACACTACAATGGGACAACCTTTGATATTCCCTACCTCGAAAAAAAATATATGCAGCATCAACTAAAATCTCCGTTTCCCGAACTGGAAAGTCTGGATTTATTCACGGATATCCGCCGGCAAAAAAACTGGTTTGATACCCCTGACAAAAAACTTGCAACAATGGAAAAATTGCTCGGTTTTGAGAGAAATGACCGGTATACGGGAAAGGATTGTATTGCCATATACACCGATTTTATGCAAAAAAAGGTCTTTCATGACAAGTCTGCAGATGACTGCAAAAAAAATCTTCTGCTCCACAATCATGATGATCTCATCGGAACGATTTTGTGCAGTCAGTTTTTATTATACACAAGATGCTCTACTGTACATCAGCCAATCATCAAAATTGCCGAAGATTCTTTTGCGATACAGGATACCATTCACGGTTCTTTCCCGCTCCCTTTCCAAAGACAGCTCCTGTCCAAAAACAACGATTATATCGGAATGATTTCCTTTTCCGGACAGACGATCTGCATGGAAATTCCACTTTTCCACGGAACACTCCGGCATTTTTTCAAGGATTATAAAAATTACTACTACCTTCCTGTTGAGGATATGGCAGTTCACAAAAGTGTCGGTATCTATGTTGATTCCTCACGCCGTGAAAAAGCCACAGCCTCCAACTGTTACACAAAAAAGACCGGTACTTTTCTTCCGCTTCCCGACAAGGCAGCACTGAGTTCCATGCCACATTTTCAAGAAGAGAAGAAAAGTCCGGTTCATTATCTCCTGCTTGACGAGAACAAACCTCTGTCTAAAGAACAAATTCAGGAACTTTTTTATGATCTACAGAGTTCCCTTTTCCATTAGTCACTTCTGACGACGGAGTCATTTTTTAGATTTTTAAATTCTTAATCCATTTATTTACTGTTTTCTGTGATATTTTGAAAATTCAGGATATAAGAGCTGCATTTGATATGAAAGAAGTCCCTTCTCTCCTGTCAGAGCTTGATTATGCAGGTGTTAAGATGGTATCTGACTATGCAGACCTGATAAGAGCCAGCGGACTATATAAGAAAAAGGTTGCAGATGTACTTCCTTTTGAGCCACGAATTATCCGTGAAAGTGACGAATTCCTTGTGTTTGGTAAAGTTGTGGGATAAATACATTAAAAAACCTCGCTATAACAGTATATTCTAACTGTCATAGTGAGGTTTTTACTATATATTTTCATTTACTGTTACAAGATATGCCATTGTCCATTTCTTGCAGAACCTGAACGTTGAATTTTTCCTGTTTTCTTCATATCAGAAATTGATTTTTCAACCTGTCCTCTTGTAATATTCATTTTCAAAGCTATATCTTTAGCAGAAATACTTGGATTTTCTTTCATGATTTCCATAATCATCTGTTGACGTTTTTCCATTTCATCAGACTTTGATAACTCAATTGATATACGCTCGGTGTCATCTCCAGATTTTTCTCCAGATTTTTGAAAATCTGGAGAAATCTCTTTATTAACAAATGATAACTTCAGAATAGTACGATCCGGTTTGTATTGTTCTTCAACTTCTGGAGCAATCCACCCCTCATTGTCCCATGTTGTAAAAATATCCGGAACACCGCTTCCTGCTCTCTCTCCAATACGGATAAGATTAAACATTTTCATGATTGCTTTATTTCGCGGCTCGGAAATTCCCCCCTTCAACATTTGATTTTTTCCAACAATAATACTTCCCGGATTCTCAATAATAATTGTATCGCTATGCTTTTTAATAACAATCCCTCTTGGGAAATTAAA
>CAMVIN010000023.1 GCA_947167565.1 uncultured Clostridia bacterium
TGTATTGGTTATGCAGTCGCAAAAAGTGCGACTGGACCTTATGATTACGTTGACACCATTCTCTACTCCGGTTTTACTAAGACGAGCATGACAGATGCCAGTAGCAACATGGGAACAAGCACCCGTGACAAAAAATGGGACAACACATATCTGAATCTGAAAACGTTGATCGAAAACGGTACAATTAGCGATGTCAGCGACAGATGGTTTACCAGCACCGGTGATTGGAATGCCAATTACGCGCCAAACGCTTTGGACCCGACCATTTTCTATGGCAAAGACAACAAACTTTATATGACCTACGGTTCCTGGTCCGGCGGACTCTTTATCCTTGAATTGGACAAAGCAACCGGCGAGCCAAAATATCCGGGCAAAGATGGTTCCGACAGTGTTTCCGGAAATTTTATTGATCGATATTTCGGAACCCACATTGCGGGAGGAAATCACACTTCCGGCGAGGGACCATATATTTTATATGATAAAGAAGCAGATTACTACTACCTCTATGAATCATATGGCGGTCTCCAGTCAACCGGCGGTTATAATATGAGGCTGTTCCGCTCAAAAAATGTGTATGGTCCATACACAGACGCAGCTGGTCACAACGCCAAAAGCAATAATACCCGCTATTTTAATTCTGTCGGAATTAAATTGATTGGCAATTATCAGTTCACCGGTACATCCTTCGGCTACTTATCCGCCGGACATAATTCAGCTTTTATCGATGATGACGGCCAACGATATCTCGTCTACCACCAGAGATTTACGAACATGGGCGAAGGACATCAGCTTCGCATACGCAGACAATATCTCAACGAAGACAACTGGCCGGTAGAAACTATCTATGAGTACCGTGACACGGATGAGAAAATCGAGAACTACGACACCACAGAAGTTCTTGGGACCTACGAAATCATAAATCATGGAACGAACACACCAAGTTCCGCCGCCCTGCTCTCTACGCAGTCCATCTATATAAATGCGGATGGTACCGTCAGTGGAGACATGACCGGAACATGGACAAAGAAAAACTCCGGCAAAGGCTACGATTACATTACGATAACTTCCGGCGATACTACATACAAGGGATTTTTCCTCAAGCAATACAGCGACATATCGACAACGGAAAAAGTAATGACCTTTTCCACAATTGGATCTGACAACACTTGTTTGTGGGGAACAAAAACAAGCAACGACTATCAGATAACTTCTAAAACGACAGATACTACGAATGACAAGACTACCGTTTCCAACAATAGCAGTGATACAGAAGATAGCGCTTCCACTACTTCTACAGTAACCGTAAAAAAGACAAAAATCAAATCGCTTAAGAGTAAAAAGAAAAAGACTGTAACTATTAATTGGAAAAAGATATCCGGAGCAAAAGGATACAAAATCCAGTACTCGACAAAGAAGAATTTTAAGAAGAACAAGAAGACAATCACAATCAAAAAAGGTACCACCGTCAAAAAGACTATCAAAAAGTTAAAAAGCAAGAAACGTTATTACTTCCGTGTAAGAGCTTACAAAAAATCAGATGATGGAAACGTATATGGCAGTTGGAGCAAAGTGAAGAAAGTAAAAGTCAAGTAATTTACCTATCCAAAAGAGCAGCACACCAAATTCCGGTGCGCTGCTCTTTTTATTATCACATTATTTATCAAGAAAATCCTTTCCGATGGAATTACTGTCCACCGCCAAACAGACCAAGAATCTTTTTCCAAAGATTTTTAAAGAATCGACCAACTTTACCCATAAAACCAATAGCCTTATCCGGGTCAATGTTGAGAGATTTAATCTTTTCATATACGGAACCAGCCTGCCCCTTAATCGTACTGATATCCAGATTCAATCCGGCAACCTTCTTCATAAGTGCAAGCAACTGCTCGACCTGAGTATCTGTAAGAGATACTCCCATCTCATCTGCTGCTGTCGTAATTGTACTCTTAATATCTCCATCCGATGTAATACTATCTGACACGATACGGTTTTTAACAAGTGCAACAAGTTCTGCCGCCTGATCCTGTCCAATGGTCTCACCGAGCTGACCTGTCAGCACAAGTTCGTTATTCGCTGTATCCAATGCGGTTCCATCAACATCCTTACCAGTCATTGACTTGTACGCTTTCATAACGCCTACCAATGCTGCCGTTCCTGAAACTTCCGACGGGGCTGCCACCTTAACTGTCACATCAGTAAATCCGGCTGTCACTAACGCATTTGTATACATCTCAGGCGTACAATAGTTAATATTATGCGTCGTTACCGTAATACCGCTTCCCTCCTCAGCTTTGTTGATTGAGACAGAAGAAATCGCTCTTGTACCAATCACACTGCTATCAAGATATGCATCCAGATACTGATGTTCTTCTTTATTCGATACGGTATCCTGATTGTAATCAGCAAGTGACACTGCTGACACACCGAGTGCGTTGAACACCGCCAGCTCCTCATTGTCCTCAAGATCTTCACCGAAACAGAGATAGCCTTTAATCACTTTCTCTTCTTCTTCTTTCTTTTCAGAATCTGCACTTGCAACTGCCATCGGCGCAAAACATAATGCCATCGCTGTAATTCCCGCCACTATCGACTTGAATGCTCTTCTCATAATCATCACCATTATCCTTTCGAGTAATCTATAGTTTCTTGATACGTTCCAATGCTTCCTTCGTGCTCTCTGCTGAGCCAAACGCCGTCAGCCGGAAATATCCCTCCCCGCTTGGGCCAAAGCCTGAACCCGGTGTACCGACTACATTTGCCTTTTCTAACAACACATCAAAGAAATCCCATGATTTCATTCCATCCGGAGTCTTCAGCCAAATATATGGCGCATTCACTCCGCCAAATACGGTATAGCCCATCCCTTCAAGGGCATTTCGAATCTCCTTCGCATTGTTCATGTAATAGGCAATCTGCTTTCCAGTCTGTTCCCGTCCTTCTTTACTGTATACTGCTTCGCCCGCTCTCTGAATAATATATGGCGCACCATTAAATTTGGTTCCATGTCGTCTGGCCCATAAACCATTGAGCGAAGTGCCATCGCAGGTGAGTTCTTTCGGAATTACAGTAAAACCAAGTCTGGTTCCTGTGAAGCCTGCATTTTTCGAGAAACTACGCATCTCGATTGCACAGGTCTTTGCTCCCTCGCACTCATAAATGCTATGAGGGACATCCTCTTCTGAAATATATGCCTCATACGCAGCGTCATAAATGATTACTGCTTTCTTTTCATTCGCATAATCTACCCATTTTTGTAAATCTGACTTTTTAAGCGCAGTACCAGTAGGATTGTTCGGACAACAAATATAAATAATATCCGGTGTATCCGACGGTAATTCCGGAACAAAATTGTTCTCTGCTGTACATGGCATGTACACAACATTTGACCAGCACTCTCTGTCTTTCAGATAATCACCGGTTTTCCCCGCCATCGCATTGCTGTCAACATATACCGGATAGACCGGATCCGTCACTGCAATCTTATTGTTCTGAGCAAAAATATCTACAATATTTCCCGAGTCACTCTTGGCGCCATCGCTTATAAAAATCTCGTCTAATGCCAGTTCAACACCTCGACTCTTGTAATCATTGTCTGCAATTGCTCTTCGCAAAAACTCGTATCCAAGATCCGGAGCATATCCCCTGAACGTTGAAGCATCTGCCATCTCATCCACTGCCTTATGCATCGCCTCAATAATCGCCGGCGCAAGCGGCTGCGTCACATCACCAATCCCAAGACTGATAACCTTATTGTTCGGATTGCTTTCTTTATATGCCGTCACCTTTTTTGCTATCGTAGAAAAAAGATAACTTCCCGGTAACTTCAGATAGTTGTCGTTGATTTTAAACATGATGAATCTACCTCCTGCCGAACTTTCCTATTGATAAAAAATGCGCCTGCTTCTAGTGCAGGCGCACTTCATTTATCCTCTAATTACAGATCTACGGCACCCATCGTACCATTCTTCAAACCTTCGTTGATTACATAGTATGCTTTGCCCTCTTCCGGCTTAATATAAAGTTTTGCTCTCTTAATAGCAGATACTTTCTTTCCCTCTGCTTCCCATGCAGCAACTACCTGCTCCATAATGTTGCTCTCAGAATATTCATTCCCACTGAACTGAACAAACACATCAGCTTTAACTGCAGGAATCTCTTCCTTTGTACCAGTTTTCTTAGTAGTTGTTGTCTTCTTTGCTGCCATAGTTGTTGTCTTGCTTGCTGTAGCCTTTGGTCTGCCCGGTTTCTTCTTCTCTGTTGTCTTTACAGCCTCTTCCTTCTTCTCTGTCGCTGTCGCAGCAACCTTCTTTTCTGTCTCTTTCACATCAGTTTTCTTGCTTGTTCTTGGCATAATGGACCTCCATGTAATAATGAAATATTAACGTATAAAACTCTGTACATGGCAATTATACAACATTTACTTTTATTTTACAACCATAAATTTTATATAATTTTTCATTGTTTAATCGGTTATTTCATGCATTTTTACCAAAACCTCTTTACATTTGTATAAAAATCTAGTAAAATAGGGAATCATAACAACACATATGGTTTATTCTATATGTGCAACAGAAAGGGTGCAATGAAATGAAAAAGTTTTTTAAAATTTTGCTTGCGTTAACCGCTATTGTCGGAGTAATCGGGGGAATTCTTTATTTCTTGAAAAATTTTCTTATGAAAGATTACTTGGAAGATTATGACGATGATTTTGACAATGACTTATACGACTCGGATGATGATCGCGATTATGTCACTCTCACACCGGATGAGGAGACTGACAGTGCAGAATCAGAAGAGAACATTCCAGAGGAAGATGAACTGGTACCGGAAGACGATACACCGGACAGTTCGGATGATGAAGACTAAAAAAGGACGATGCCTTTTGGCATCGTCCTTTTTTTATTATCTCGATAATCTCTTTGTCATGCTGTACAGATGCTCATCAATATCCTTCGTCATGGCAAGTGCTTCATCGATATCATAGTCCGTAAACTTACCATTGCGGAATGCCACAACGCGATTGGTCTTGCCCTCCAAAAGAAGGTCAACGGCTCTTGCCCCCATTGCCGACGCATACACACGGTCACGGCAGGTCGGATTACCTCCACGCTGAATATGGCCAATAACAGTCGCTCGCGTCTCTATTCCTGTAGCATCCTCAATTCGTCTTGCCATCTCATGCGAATATCCAATTCCTTCCGCATTGACAATAATATGATGCTTCTTTCCAATACGTCTCTTAGAGAGAATCTTGTCAATAATCTCCTGCTCTGCCCCCTCATCTCTTCTCTCAGGAACAAGTACATACTCCGAACCATTGGAGATACCACACCACAGTGCAATGTGACCGGCTGTGCGCCCCATAACCTCAATAATACTGCAGCGCTCGTGAGAAGCTGATGTGTCACGAACCTTGTCAATCGCCTCCATCGCCGTATTGCATGCTGTGTCAAATCCAATGGTATACTCCGTACATGCAATATCCAAGTCAATCGTGCCCGGAATGCCAATGGTATTAATGCCATTGTCAGAGAGTTTTTGTGCACCGCGGAACGAACCGTCACCACCAATAACGACAACACCGTCAATACCGTGTTTGCGACACATATCTGCCGCCTGCTTCTGTCCTTCCGGCGTCAGCATCCTCTTGCAGCGGGAAGTGAAGAGAATGGTTCCTCCACGCTGCACAATATCGGTAACGCTCATCGTATCCATATCATGAATATCTTCCTCGAGAAGTCCGGCATATCCACGGCTGATACCTTTTACTTTCAATCCGCTGGCAATACCGGCACGAACAACGGCACGAATCGCCGCATTCATTCCCGGAGCATCTCCACCACTCGTCAATACACCGATTGTTTTTATTTCCTTTTCCATTTTAATCCTCCAAACAAAATAATATTTCCGTTAATGCTTCAACACACTGCTTCTATTGTAATATGTTTACACTATTTTTTCAACTGAATTTTCGACAACTTTTACGTTTTCTTCTCCAAATTCCTGATAGAGCTGCTCCAGTAAATTTTCTGATATTTTGGTTAGTCTGCTGTTCGGAAGACGTTTTACTGCCTTTTCCCCGGACAAGTAAATTTTCACCTCATCCCTACCATCTGCCGAAGCGAGAATTCGGAATAGTTTCTGTTCATTTTCCTCATACTCTGCTTTCGTCCTATACTGAATCCAGAGAGTCTTGTCCAATTCATCAAAAGGAACAACTCGTGAACATATTAATTTTGCCGGTTTATTCTCCTCTACGGTTGCCCTTCCCTGCACAAATACTTTGCGGTCATTTTCAAGGACACTCTTATATTTTTCATAGTCACGCGGAAACACAATCACTTCTGTAACCCCATACAAGTCTTCTATCGAGATAAACGCCATAAGATTATTGGTCTTTGTTGTCTTCACTGTCTTATCCACTATCATTCCACCAATTGTGACATTTTCATGGTCTCTTACTTTTGGAAAATCCTCCTCATCTGATGGAACAAAATCGGCCGCATTCCTCGTGACACTGCGATTCAAAAGTTCTACATATTCCTCCAAAGGATGACCACTTAAATAAATCCCCAGCACTTCTTTTTCATAATTGAGTATTTCTTCCTTGTCAAATTCTCCGATTTCAGGCATTTTAATATCTAATGCTTCTCTCTCTTCCGGCTGCGCAAAATCAAAAAGAGACATCTGACCACTCATCGTATTTTTCTTTTCCTGATTTACACCGTCCAGTACACTGATGTACACCGCCATCTTCTGCTTTCGCGTCCCCGGAAGACTATCCAGCGCTCCCGCCTTAATAAAACTCTCAATCGTCCTCTTATTAATCGCCTTTCCGGAAAGCCGTTGACAAAAATCTTTTAGCGAAACGTAACGTCCTCCACTTTCCCGCTCAGACACAATCTCCTCAATTACCGGACGGCCAACACCTTTAATTGCGGCAAGCCCATAGCGAATATTATCTCCATCCGGTGTAAAACGATAATCTCCCTGATTCACATCAGGCGGAAGAATTTCGATGCCTAATTTACGACAATTCATGATATATTCCGTAATCTTTCCTGTATTTTCCAAAAATGATGTCATAAGTGCCGCCATAAAACGAACCGGATAGTGACATTTCAAATAAGCGGTCTGGTAAGATACTACAGCATATGCCGCCGCATGAGATTTATTAAATGCGTATTTGGCAAAGTCCGTCATTTCATCATATATACGCCTTGCAACATCTTCCGGAATCCCCCGCTTAATACACCCTTCCACTCCTTCGTCCTCGTTGCCATAGATAAAATTATTTTTCTCCTTCTCCATGACTGAGGCTTTCTTTTTGGACATCGCACGACGCACAAGATCACTCCTGCCATAGCTGTAACCTGCAAGATCGCGCACAATCTGCATAACTTGCTCCTGATACACAATACAGCCATAAGTCGGAGAAAGAATGGGCTCTAACTCCGGGCAGTCGTACTGAATGTTTCCCTGATTATTTTTCCCCTCGATATACCGCGGAATAAAGTCCATCGGTCCCGGACGGTACAGAGAAATTCCCGCACTAATATCTTCCATGTTCTGAGGCTTTAATTCTTTCATGAAATTTTTCATACCGGCACTCTCTAACTGGAACACGCCCTCTGTCTTGCCGGCGCTAATCATCTCGTACACAGCCGGATCCTCATAGTCAATCTTGCGAATGTCAAATTCGTCGTCCACCGCATCCTTGATAACCGTCAACGTGCGCAGTCCCAAAAAGTCCATTTTCAACAGCCCAAGTTCTTCAAGTGTAACCATGGTATACTGCGTTGTTATGTTGCCGTCTGCCGCTCTGGACAAAGGAACAAATTCGTCAACCTCTCTCGGACTAATTACCACACCTGCCGCATGGACTGACGTGTGACGCGGCAATCCCTCCAGTCGCATAGACATATCAATCAACTTGTGAATCTGCTCATCTTCATCATACATCTTTTTTAAATCCGGATTCATTGACAAGGCCTTAGGTATTGTGATACCCAGCTCCATAGGAATCGCCTTCGCCACGGAATCCACAAACGCATAGGGCATGTCCAGCACACGGCCGACATCACGGATTACCATGCGGGCCGCCATTGTCCCAAATGTGACAATCTGAACGACCTGTTTTTCACCATATTTTTGGGTCACATAATCAATGACTTCCTGTCTTCTCTCATAGCAGAAATCCACGTCAATATCCGGCATTGTCACGCGCTCCGGATTGAGGAACCGCTCAAAGAGAAGCTGATACCGAATCGGGTCAATGATATCAGTAATATTCAGCGAATATGCCACCAGACTGCCCGCCGCCGAACCGCGCCCCGGTCCCACAGGAATACCATTGTCTTTCGCATATTTGATAAAATCCCATACAATCAAAAAATAATCTACAAAGCCCATGGAAGAAATGGTATCCAGTTCATAATTGAGTCGGTCACGCAATTCATCTGCCTTGTCACCATAGCGCTCAGATAGCCCTTTTTCGCAGAGTTCTCTCAGATATGTCTCTGACGTGTAACCTTCCGGCACAGTAAAGTGCGGCAGTTTGTATTTGCCAAACTCTATCTCTACATGACAACGCGACGCAATTTTGTTGGTATTCTCTATCGCCTCCGGCGCATAAGGAAAAAGTTCTGCCATTTCCTGAGGTGATTTCAAATAATACTGACCACCCTCGTATCGCATACGGTTTTCATCGGAGACCTTTTTTCCGGTCTGGATACAGAGTAGAATATCGTGAGCCTCAGCATCCGTATCATAGATATAATGGGTATCGTTTGTCGCCACTAGATCCATGCCGAGCTCTCTGCTCATGCGCATAAGTCCCTGATTTACCGTCTTCTGTTCCGGTATTCCATGATCCTGCAGTTCCAAAAAGAAATTGTTCTGCCCAAAAATATCTCTCAATTCCAACGCCGCCCGCTTTGCTTCATCGTACAATCCGCGCTTTAAAAAAGTAGGAACAACTCCTGCCAGACAGGCACTGAGAGCAATAATTCCCTCATGAAATTCTCTCAGCACCTCGTAATCAACGCGAGGTTTATAATAAAACCCTTCCGTAAATCCGCGGGACACAATTTTCATCAGATTTGCATATCCGGTATTATTTTCAGCCAGAAGTACCAGATGGTGATACCGGCTCTCATTCTCTCCTCCTGCCTCTCTATCAAAACGCGAGCCCGGAGCCACATAAACCTCACAGCCAATGATGGGATTGATGCCTGCATTTTTTGCCGCACGATAAAAATCAATCACTCCATACATAACACCGTGATCGGTAATTGCGAGACTCTCCATACCAAGTTCTTTTGCCCGGGCAACTAACTCCCCGATTTTACTCGATCCATCCAGCAAACTGTATTCTGTATGCACATGTAAATGTGTAAAATTCATAGATGTTCTCCCTCATATAATATCAAAAGCGCGGTCCGAAGACCGCGCCCTGTTTTATCCATGATTACCTACCAGATAATCCTCTAAATTAACCATCGCGTCCTGCTCATCGGAACCGTCCGCCGTTATCTCCAACTGTTCACCCGGTATCAGCCCCAATGTCATCATTCCCATAATACTCTTGGCATTGACTGTTTTGTTGTTCTGACAAATACTGATACTACTCTGATAACGACTAGCAATCTGAACCAGCATAGCAACTGTTCTTGCACTCTCCGTGGTGCCACCGACACCGATATTCTTTTTAATCATCTCTTCCTCCATCTGCACGCCCTTTTTCACGCACAATCATCAAAATTAGAAAACACTACATTCTCCTGCGCAGATCCTCTGCAATTTCGCTCAATCTCCGCAATCGGTGATTCACCCCTGATTTCCCGAGCGGCGGTTCAAGCATGTCCCCCAATTCTTTCAACGTCACATCCGGATTTTCCAACCGAAGTCTGGCAATCTGCGACAAATTTTCGGATAGATTTCCAAAACCAACCGTATCATGAATATACTGTATATCGGTAATCTGTCTCGTCGCAGCGGACACTGCCTTTTTGATGTTGGCAGTTTCACAATTGACCTGTCGGTTAATCGAATTGCGCATCTCTTTTAGTATGCGGACATTTTCAAATTCCATCAGTGCAACATGTGCCCCAATAACATTTAAAAAATCCGCAATCGCAGAACCTTCCTTCATGTATATAACATACATGTTCTTTCGTTCTATAACTTTTGCTTCTAACCCACAAACACCCAAAATCTCCCTGATTTCATCCGCATGCTCTTTCACGCCTATCGCCAGTTCTAAATGATAAGAACGATTAGGATCAGTCATAGAACCACACGCCAAAAAAAGCCCTCGGATGAATGCCCGCCGGCAACATGTCTTTTGAATCAGCTTCTTCGATACAAGCGACAAATCCGCGGGAACCTGTATTGCCCTCAAAAACTGTTCTGACTCATCACCATCAAAAATATAAAGTAAATACTGGTGATGCCCCCTGACAGAAAAATCGGGTTCAATACGTAAAGCCTTCTTAATTAAGATATAGCATTTTTTCAAAACTGTCAAGTTCTCTGTTGTAAACTTTATAATATAATTGCCATCCCTCTCGAGAATCACTTGACCAAGGCATCCAAACAGAGCAGCCAGTTCTGCCAATTGGCAGTGCCTCGAACGTCCAGTCTGTCCGAATAATTCTTCCTTAACTTTTCCTGAAAATGACATTATTTGTGCAACCGATCCTTCTCTATATCTCTATGCTCTTTTTTGCAACCATATTCCGTATTTTCAAATTCCTTGTAAATTGCGTTCGTAAGCGTCACACTTCTGTGCTTTCCACCCGTACAGCCAATTGCAATCACAAGTTGTGTTTTACCTTCTATTATATAGTTAGGAACCAGAAAATCAAGCATGTCCTTTAGCTTAGCAAGAAATTCCTTTGCCTTGTCCGACTCCATAACATAATTATATACCTCCGCATCATTCCCGGTCAACGGTTTCAACGCCTCTACATAAAAAGGATTGGGTAAAAATCTCACGTCAAACACCAAATCAGCATCCGATGGAATCCCATACTTAAACCCAAACGAAACAAAGGTAAGATAAAAATTACAAAATTTTTCATCTTCAACAAAGATGCGGTCGATTTCCTGTTTCAAATCCCGAATAAGCAATGTTGTTGTATCGATGATGTAATCTGCCTGTTCCTTTAGCTGAACAAGAAAATTTCTCTCTTTTTCAATCGCACTGTCCATTCTTCCCCCTTTGGCCAGCGGATGCATGCGCCTTGTCTCCTTGTATCTCTTGACAATAACCGGTGTAGAAGCTTCGAGAAAAAGTATTTCCAGGAAATACCCCTCTTCTTTTAATCCGGTCAGTACACTAGAAGCCTCCATCAGTGCTTTTTGCCCGCCACGAATATCCAAGCCGATTGCAACACGTTGAATCTGCTCACTTGAATTTTCTGTTAACTGTACAAATGTTGAAAGAAGAGGAACCGGGAGATTATCCACGCAAAAATATCCATCATCCTCTAATATCCTCATGACCGAACTGCGTCCGGCACCACTCATCCCAGTCACTATTACAAATCTCATATATCCCGCTCCTCTCTTCCCGCATCTCAGCGAAAAATAAATGTTACAGAATGCGAACCTCCGGCTCTAATTCCACACCAAATGCGTCTTTCACCTTTGTCTGCACTTCTGCAATCAATTGTTTAACATCGTCTGCTGTCGCACTGCCACGGTTGACAACGAATCCACAATGCTTCTCTGATACCTGAGCATCGCCTACCCGATATCCCTTGAGACCGGCATCCTGAATCAACTTGCCTGCAAAATATCCCTCCGGCCGCTTAAAGGTACTTCCCGCACTGGGATATTCCAATGGCTGCTTTTCCCTGCGACGCTGATTTAATTCTTTCATTATTTTTTTTATTGCCGAAGTCTCTCCTTTTCCAAAAGAAAACTCTGCTCCCAAAACAATATAGTGCGCTTTTTGAATCACACTTGTCCGATATCCAAGCTGTAATTCATCTTTGGCGAGTTCTATTGTATCTCCTGCTTCTGTCAACACAGTGGCACTGACAATACAATCCTTGATTTCTCCCCCATATGCCCCTGCATTCATTGCAACAGCACCTCCCAGAGTCCCGGGAATTCCACTAGCAAATTCAAACCCGGCAAGCCCGGCATCTGCCAGTTTAACAGCCATCGCACTCAAAGAAATTCCTGACTGCGCCTTAACTTTCGTTCCCTCAATTGATATTTTCTCTAATCCCTTGCCTATTTCAATGATAACGCCCTCATATCCCTCATCGGAAAAAAGCATGTTACTTCCTTTTCCAAGGACATAGAACGGAAGTTTCTTTTCTTTCGCAAAAGCAATTGCCTGTTTCACTTCGTCTATACTCTCCGGCACAAGATAGTATTTTGCAGGTCCTCCAATGCGAAACGTTGTGTGCCCGCTCAATAATTCCTGTTCACGAATAATCACCGCAATACCCCCTATTTAAATAGTACCATGCGGACTGCACCGTAAATTCCCGCATCATTTCCAAGCTCCGCCAAGTGAAATTTTGTTTCTTTCAGAGCATACATGGCATTTTCAGAAAAATATTTTTGCACAACATCTAATAAAATCTGCCCCGCGGCCGAAACTCCGCCTCCAATAACGAATGCTTCCGGATCCACAACATGTGCGACGTCACTGAGCGCAGTTCCGAGATACCGACCAAATCTCTCAACAATTTCAAGACAAAAAGCATCGCCGGCTTTGGCACTGTCAAACACATCTTTCGCCGTAAAATCTGCCATTCTGCTCAGGCATGAATCCTCCCGCATACTCTTCTTGGCCATACGAACAATCCCGACCGCAGACGCATACTGTTCAAGACAACCTTTATTGCCACATCCGCAAGTCTCTGTCTCATCGCGCTCCACCTTGATATGTCCGATTTCACCACCGGCACCCTTGCTTCCCGTCAAAACTTTTCCCTTATAAATAATTCCACCGCCGCAACCGGTTCCCAAAGTCACCATCACAATACTATCATATCCACGGCCGCCGCCTTTCCACATTTCTCCCAGTGCCGCCACATTGGCATCATTGCCAACCTTCACATTGCCCACACCGGTCAAATCTGCGAGAGCATTTTTGACATTGAATACTCCCCAGCCAAAATTTGCACATTTCAACACAACTCCATCCTCTGTCATCGGTCCGGGAATTCCCATACCAATCCCAAGAATATTACCGCCGTAAGCAGCTCGTTTTTGTTCTATGCTCTCTACTATATCCGGAAGAATATTTTTTCCTTCCTCTTCCGTCCGTGTCGGAATATTCCATTTTTCCAGAAGTTCACCGGTATCTGAAAATATTCCCATTTTTATTGTCATTCCTCCCACATCTACTCCTATATAAAAAGATGCCATCCTCTTTTCCTCCCTTTATCTCACGAATTTGACAAATTACTGGTTACACGGTTGTAAAGTTCTCTCGCCGCATTGTAACCCATTTTTTTCTGACGGAAATTAACAGCAGCCGACTCACAAATGACTGCAAGATTTCTTCCCGGCCGAATCGGAATTGAGTGGCATACCACTTTGTTTCCAAGGTACTCAATGTACTCCTCCTCTAAGCCCATGCGGTCATATTCCTGATCTTTGTTCCACTCTTCAAGCTGAATAACCAAATCAATCGATTGTGTATTCTTCACGCTCTCAACACCGAACAGTGTCTTGGCATCCACAATGCCGATTCCACGCAGTTCAATAAAGTGTCTGGTAATATCCGGTGCAGAACCAATCAGTGTCGCATCACTAACTTTCTTAATCTCTACTACATCGTCTGAGACAAGACGATGTCCACGGTGAATCAATTCAAGTGCGACCTCGCTCTTACCAATACCACTTTCGCCGGTAATCAAGACACCTTCCCCATAAATATCTACTAATACACCATGAATACTAATTCGTGGTGCCAGCTCCACGTTCAACCATCTCGTAACTTCCGCTGAGAATGCTGAAGTATCGTCTTTTGAAACAAAAATTGGAATCCCATGGTCTCTCGCAAGAGCAAGATACTCCTCAGCCACAGGAAGACTCCGGCAAAAGACGATACACGGAACTTTATAGGACATAATCTTCCCGATCATCTCTGCACTTCTCTCAACTCCCTGTTTCTCCATATATGTATATTCCACCTGACCGATAATTTGAACCCGGTGGTGGTCAAAATAATCAAAAAAGTCTGCCAACTGTAATGCCGGACGATTGACATCCGCCTGGGTAATCTCCAAATTCTCCAGTTCTATCTCCGGCGTGAGATTCTCTACATTCATTTTGTCTGCAAATTTTTGCAATGATACCGTATACATAAATTACCTCCCTCTAAAGCATATATTACTATCATAACACAGAAAATCCCCCTTGACAAGAACGCTTGTTTTATACTACATTAAGGAGAGCAATATATGTATCGAACAGAAAGGTGGTTAAATTATGAGCGAAGAATGTACGCATGATTGCAGTAGTTGCGGAGCAAGCTGTGCTTCCCGTGATCCGAAAAGTCTATTGGCGGAGCCCCATCCGAATAGTAAAATAAAAAAAGTGATTGGTATTGTCAGCGGAAAAGGTGGTGTCGGCAAATCAGCGGTAACTGAATTATTAGCTGTCACAACTGCCCGCCGTGGTTTCCACTGCGGAATTCTGGATGCTGATATCACAGGACCTTCTATCCCAAAAGCCTTTGGCATAACAGAGAAAGCGCTTGGAAACGAAACAACAATTTTCCCTGTCGCATCAAAAAAATATGGTATTGACCTTATGTCGATCAACCTGCTTCTTCCTGATGATACAGATCCCGTAGTCTGGCGTGGTCCTGTCATCGGCGGTACTGTAAAACAATTCTGGACAGATGTACTCTGGGACAACATCGATTTTCTTTTTGTCGATATGCCACCGGGTACAGGTGATGTTGCGTTGACCGTCTTCCAAAGCATTCCGCTTGACGGAATTGTAGTTGTCACCAGCCCGCAGGATTTGGTTTCTATGATTGTAGGAAAAGCACTAAAGATGGCTAATATGATGAACATTCCAATTCTTGGTCTTGTAGAAAATATGAGTTATATTGAGTGCCCGGACTGTGGCAAAAAAATCTCTGTATTTGGAGAAAGCCACATTTTGGATGTCGCCGGAGAATATCATGTGCCTGTGTTGGCGCAGATGCCAATCAATCCCGCTCTGGCTTCCGCCTGTGACAAAGGAACAATCGAGGAGTTAGAAACAAACGTATTAAACGATGCTGTCAATTTAATTCTTGAAACTACCGGAATAAACGCATAAAGGAGAACATATGGAATCACATATTTGTTATATTTTTGGTGCCGGAGAGAGAAGCGGTCATCTGATTCATCTGGAATCAGATGACCTTGTTATTGCTGCTGACGGCGGGTTTGATTATCTCACTGACATTGGACTTCGAGCGGATTATGTTTTAGGCGATTTTGACTCTGTTCTTTCTTGGGATTTGCCATCCGACTGTATACGATATCCCAGAGAAAAGGATGACACCGATATGATGATTGCAGCAAAACTTGGATTAGAAAAAGGCTACAATGTATTCCGTATTTATGGAGGACTTGGCGGTCGTCTTGACCACACACTTGCCAACATTCAACTTTTAACTTATCTGTCACAAAACGGAGCAACCGGTACATTATATGCAGACAGTTACGCCATCCGCACAGTAACAAATGGCACACTCTCTTTTGGAAAAGATTTACCGGAAAATATTTCTGAAAATATCTGTTCTGTCTTTTCTCTCAGTGACATCAGTACAAACGTCACCATTCAGGGATTTAAATACGAAATCGAAGGTCAGATTATGAAGAATGGTTACCCGTACGGCGTCAGCAATGAATTCACCGGCAAAAAAGCCTTCATACACGTAGAAAAAGGCACCTTAGCTGTGCTATGGTACCTTCCTTCTTAATTTCTTAATCAAAACTCAACGGAATTGACACAAGCTTATCAATCGGACATTCACTCTTTCCGTACGATGGCTTGTGTGTTCCCTCCACATAACCGGTAGCCGCCGACTCAAAAATCATGTACAACCGGTTGTCTCGCATCTCAATCTGCTCTACCATCGGTGGAACAATAATCGAACGAAGCGGCTGTCCAAGTTCTGTCTCATTAATATCCCAGTCGTAGACAAGAATCTCAGATATATAAGCTGTCTCTCTTCTACTGCGTCCATAGGAACGGCTGAGCAATAATTTCGTTCCATCCTCAGAGAAAGTAAGTCCTTGAATACGGTTTGGAATCTCTCTCTTTGGGACAAGCTCTGTTCTCTTATACTGCCCTAATTCAACTGTTCCTGTAATCTTTTTCCACTCCTGCTCACCGTTATCTCCCGACACTTTGCGCATGATGGCAATCGCCATAACCAGCAGGTCGTCTTCTCCCTGACTCTGATACCTCTCCTCAAAAATCTCTTCCATTTCCTTGACATTTTCAACTGTTTTCTGCTCCAAACCAACAATAATATCGCCTTTCTGCAATACAATCGAGTCATCTGTTGCATTATCACCACTGACAGAAAACTTTAATTTTTCTCCTGCATTAATAGATTCTACAAGCACACCCTTTTGAACCTCATCCTGCAAATCTTCTGCCACATAATCGGATGTCTTCGCTCCCAAATATCCTTCCGAAGGTGAATCCGCCAGCAAAACATCTCTCCGCGCCGGCCGAAGTTCCTTCTTCCCGGATTCATTTTCCGCATATTCAAAAGCCCACATACACGGAAGCTCACTCTCTATCTTTTCACTGTAATAAGCCTCATAATTAGCCAAACTAACAAATTTTGCGACCCAGATATATCCCGTTGTAGCATCATAGGTTATTGCAGACGGCTTGCAAAAGACATCTGAAACCGTAAGCGAATTCAGTTCTACATCATCCACCTCAACAATCCCTTTGTTTCCTTCTGCATATTTTTTCAATTCATCATAGCCGATTCTCTGCAATGTCCTCTGCTCGGATTCTTTAAGATTGCTATCTGTCGCATGACAAATCCAAATATTCTCTCCATCAAATGTAATGCCTCCAACATGTGATGCCATCGAGAGTTCCAATGTCTTTAAATACTCTCCCGTATTTCTGTCATAAATAAAAATACAGCTATTGTGTGTATTGAGCGAATCCTGACAATATGCCGTTGTAAGAAGATAATCATCCGCAAAACACATTCCCTGCGGACAGAGATTATTGCACTTGGTATAGTGATTAACCAGACAAATATCTGCCATCGGGCCGGTTCCCAAAATGCTGTACTTGGAAAGTACACTCCACGCAAAGTCTGTCAATTTGTAAAATGCACACAGACTATGAGATTCAATCGGTGTATACGGGGTCTCGCTTTTAAACCTTGTAATCTGTGAATCATAATCAAAATTGCGAATACTCTCTTCTGAATCGACAGCAATTACTTTCTTTGTTACTTTAACTGTAACACTGGTAGAAGCCGCTTTATAATTTTTGGTAGCTGTCACAGTCATTTTAATAGTTGCCGTTCCTTCTGCCACTACTGTAACCAGACCGGTTGAATCCACTTTGACAACCTTCTTATCAGAAGTCGAGTACTTGATTGTACCACCGCCTTTTGAGGCTTTCGCTGTGACATTAAAGGCTCCGTCCCCTTCAACTGCCGTATACTCTGTCCGATCAGCAATCAGTTTTCTACTTGCCTTTTTTATCGTAAACTTAATCGTCTTACTTCCCGAAAGTTTTTTGCTTCCTTTCTTAGCTTTCACCACAACCTTTGCCTTCCCGGCAGTTTTGTTGCTCTTATAAGTAACTGTGTAATTCTTGCTCTTTTTAATTGTTTTCTTTCCTACTTTCACAGTGACTGTTGGTTTCTTTTTCTTTCCCGTATAGGTATATGTTTTTTTCGATAATGTAATAGCTGCCTTCTTTAAAGATGTCTTCTTCACTGTTTTGGTCTTCTTCTTTGCTTGAGCCGTCGTTGTTGCAGCAATTGATACAATAACGGCAAACAAAATCATACAAACTCTCATCACTCTCTTCTTCATCATCGGGCAACTCCTTTACTCACTTAATTATACTATTCTAAGTCCGCAGTCTATTAAACCATGAAACAATGGCAAAAAAGTGGCGTGAAATTCCGCCACTTTTTTAGCCACTCTGAAACTCTCTTTTATGATAACGGCTCAACCCATATAGTTGGTCGGTTATAAATTCCTGTCTGCTCTACCGGATATCCATAATAGACAATTTCATTTTTATTTGATATATATACTGTTGAGGCCTGATCCATTCCCGGCGTGCGAAGACGTATACTTTTCCCTTTCGCTCGCTTGTCCAACAATTCAAGATAAGGTTCTATCTCTTCTGCGCTCATGATAAACACACAGTCCTCTGTATCCGCCCCACCATCTGTCCGGTACTGCGGATTAGCTGAATTCTTTAGATGTGTCTGTTCAATACACGTTTTTTCTACTGCTGTAAACTGATCACTGACAAAATCCTGATTCAGATATTGTCTCAAAGGACTGTCAGCCCAAGTTACCTTTTCTGCTTTCGACGCAAATGTTTCCCTGTTCCAGCCCGACGTTTTATCACCTTTTTTTTCATCATCACGCAAAACAGTATCCCGCGTCAGCAAAACTTTGCCATCCTTTTTGTCCAAAACAATCCATTCAGATTTTCCAAAAGTAACCAACGCACCTTCTTTAGCCGTCTCCATCAACCGCAGTTCCAAACGGCATAGAGCCAAGTCTACTTCAGAATCTTCCACACCTGCAAGCAGTTCATATTGCCTTCTTGCTTCCTTAACGTTCTCCTTTTCCACAAGCTCCTTTACATACAAAAGTCTCTCCGCCTGCTTCTTTTCCGAACTATCTTTGTAATTCTTCAATTTAGCAAAAGACTCCATCGCATACTTGTGAATTCCGAGGGAACTTTCCCAGCCGGCAATGATATACCTTGTCGGTGTCACTTTATAGCAGACAACAAACGCTATCGCAAGAACAATGCAAGCAAGCGGAATCCATTTGCCCGCACCGCCCTTTTTCACATCTTTCTCCCGCTCCTTTGCCGTTCTTGTAACTGTTCTTGAAACAACCTCGACTTTAGCAGGTAATTCTTTCTTTAATTCTTCCGCCTTCATACGACACTCTTCTGCAAGCGATTCGCACTCTCCCAACTCCTCAAAGGCATCTTCCTCCGGAGTCTTGGCAAGTTCACTAAACCCATTTGCAAGATACAGATATATGTCGTATTCATCCTGCTTTCTCAAAATGCACCGCATTCCCTGATATAGATTCTGCAGTTGCTCATACTTCTCCGCAGGCGTAAGAACGATTTCTTCTTTCTTTTTCCTTTTTTTTCTAACTTTCGGCATGTCTAATGTCCTCTCTTTTTAGACATTATCGCTATTTTTTCTTGCTCTTCTTCGCATAGCTGACAGATTTAGCTGCCTTTTCTCCTTTACCTGACAGAAGATACCAAAGTGGCGAAGCTACACAAATTGACGAATAGCATCCTGAAATAATACCGACAATCAACGGAATTGCGAACTGACGAACAGAGCTTACGCCAAGCAGTGCCAGTACGAATACCATAATAAACGTTGTAACAGATGTGTTAATCGAACGCGACAACGTCTCTGTAATACTCTTGTTTATAATCTCTTTCAAATCCGTACGCGAAGACGCCTTCTTGCGATTCTCACGGATACGGTCAAATACGACAATCGTATCGTTGATGGAATAACCGACAATCGTCAGCATACATGCAATAAAGGTGCTGCCGACCTGAATCAGTGAACTTCCCACAACATACACGGTAAATACTACAATGATATCGTGTACCAACGCAAGTACCGCACTGGCACCTGTAGCAAATTTACGGAAACGAATCCAAATATAAATCAGCATACATACTGCGGCGATAATTGTTGCTACAATGGCATCTGTTCTCATCTCGCTGCTGACAGAACCACTGATTGTCTCCGAAGCAACATTCTCACCGGTCACCCCAAATTTTTCAGCCAAAGCAGCGCGAACCTCTTCTGCCTGCTCATCTGTCAATTGAGTCGTACGCACCGTAATCTTTTTTACACCTTTGTCATCCGATGTAGAAATCTCGCCATTCAGTCCCGTCTTGTCCTTGACAATAGTCTCCGCATCCTTTTTCATCTCATCTGTAATATTGGTATTTTCATCCAAAGAGACAGAAATGGATGTTCCACCCACAAAGTCAAGACTATAGTTCAAAACTGACCCCTTAGATGCATTAATGCCGAGGCCTGCCAGACAAATCACAACAACAGCGCCGGATATGATAACATATTTCTTCCAATGTCCCATGAAGTTAATTGTCTTGCGTTCCTTCTGAACACCATAAAATTTAACATCTGTCACGCCAAGGGCTGCAAATGCATTCATCAGCCATCTTGTCACAAGAAGAGCCGTGAACATGGACAAAATAATACCAATTGCCAACGTGGTAGCGAATCCCTTAACCGTACCGGAACCTCTGAGGAACAATACAAATGCTGCAATCAACGTAGTGATATTACCATCGATAATTGCGGACAACGCCTTTGAAAAACCATTCTGGATAGATGAAGTAACAGTCTTTCCGGTAGCAAGTTCCTCTCTGATACGAGTAAATATAATACAGTTCGCATCAACCGCCATACCAATACTCAGAATAATACCCGCAATACCAGGCAATGTCAATGTAACATTCAATCCATTCAGAATCAGCAGCTCTGCTGTGATATAAAATACCAGAGCAATGGATGCTGCCACACCCGGAACGCGGTACATAATAATCATAAACAAAATAACCAGAACAAAACCAATCAGTCCGGCAATCAGACTGCTTTTCAGCGCCTCGCTTCCGAGAGTTGCCTCAACCAGATTGTCATGAATATTCTCTAATTCCAACGGAAGAGCGCCAATACGAAGTGTCGACGCAAGGTTACGCACATTCTCCATGTCCTTAAAATCTGCGCCACCGGAAATAGTACACTCGCCGCCCTCAATCGCACTCTGAATGTTCGGTGCAGAAACCAGTTTACCATCATAAACAATCGCCAACTGTTCATTAACATGTGCTGCTGTCAACTTAGCAAACTTCTTTGTTCCTTTGCCATTGAAGGTAACCTGTACAACATTTTCCTTTGCACCGGTCTCACTCTTTGTCTGCGCCGTAGCAACAGCATCTTTGATGGTAGAACCGTCCATCTCAACGTCATCTTCATTAAACGTAACTTCATCACCATCAGCTGGATTAGCGTTACCATCCTTGTCCTTCAAGTTAGAATATAAAATAAACTGAAGTGAACCGGCACTTCCCAGTTTCTCAAGAATCTCAGCCGCATTACTTACACCCGGAATATCAATCGTAATACGATTGTCACCTTCCTGATACACGGCCGCCTCTGTACTAAAATCCTGAACACGTTTCTGCATCTTGTAAATCGTGTCACTCATTTCCTGTTTCGTCGGATTTTCCTTCTTTGCCTGGTAGGTAACACTGACACCACCCTGTAAATCCAAACCAAGACGAATGTTTGTTGCCTTTCCGCGATGACCCTTGCCGATGCCCACATATGCCACAAAAACAAATGCCGCAATCAGAGCTGCTACCAGCAGAATCTGCAGAACGCCTTTCACTTTGCTGTTCATCGTTAATGTCTCCTTTACTCTTAAAATAAAACTTGTTGGAGTATCCGCTCAATCATTTGCATACTCGGTAATACAGTATAGCACAAACATCCCTTGTATTCAAGCACTAAAATCAAATTTGTTACTTATTATATGTAAAAAAACAGGCAAATAGAGAGAGCCTTTTCAAACTCTCTCCACTTGTGCAGTCTTCAAAAAAACAGACCGCATCTCAAATTTTTTATTTCTTTAATCACAAAACTGTTTATCAAAATCCGGATTATATGCATAAAAATTCTTTTTATTCAAGCTATCCTGCACAAGACGCAGACTCTCTCCGAATCTCTGGAAGTGTACCCATTCTCTCTGACGAAGGAATCGAAGCGGATCTGCCCCTTCCGGATCCTTGACCAGTCGAAGAAGGTTATCATAAGTAGTTCGTGCTTTCTGCTCTGCTGCCATATCTTCTGTAAGATCTGTAATCGGATCCCCTTTGCTCTGGAACTCTGTAGCAGTAAACGGAACTCCACCTGCTGACTGCGGCCACAGCCCGACTGTGTGATCCACGTAATACGGTGCAAATCCCTGTGCCTCCAATTCTTCAGCTGTCAGATTTTTGGTCAACTGATGGACAATCGCACAAATCATTTCCATGTGGTTCATTTCTTCGGTACCAATATCCGTCAGGACACCTGCCACCTTTCTATCCTGCGTTGAATAGCGCTGCGACAAATATCTCTGCGAGGCAGCCAATTCCCCATCAGGCCCGCCAAACTGACTGATAATCGCCTTGGCGAGTTTAGCATTTGGTCTAGTAATGTTAACCGGATACTGTAATGTTCTCTCATACGTCCACATTAGCGGCACCTCCCTTCCCAAGGCCACGGATCCCGCACCCACGTCCAGCCGTCACTGGTATCAACACCATTTGAAGTAAGCGGGCCAAAATTTTTCTCATATTCCCGCCTCAACTCCTTATTAATCTGCTGGTATTTGTTATAGTAATCCATCGCCTTTTCATCTCTCGGATGCGTGTCAAGATAAAGTCCGATATCAACAAGAGCAAATTCGGTCTCACGCACGCGCTGAAGCATGGCCTCACGACTCATTTTTCCCATCAATACCGCCTCCTTCCATAAGAGTTATTCATCTGACCGTAGTTGCGAGAGG
>CAMVIN010000024.1 GCA_947167565.1 uncultured Clostridia bacterium
ACCTGACGCAATCTCTTCCCCATTGCGGTACATGGTAATGCCATCGGTAGCAATAACAATCTTGTAATTGACATCTGTTCCTTTGGTATCAGACGTTATAGTTGCCGTATTTGCTTTATAATCAATCCACTTATTCCCTTCACTAAGTTGAGCATTCCAACATACATATGGATGTGTCTGAAAAGACACTCGTCCATTTGTCTCCGGATCATAAAATGACAACACACCATCCCATCCATTTGCCGCAGCATCATTATTGAGATTAATTGTATACTCAACTGTAACACTGTCATCTGTTGAATTCAACAATGGATTGTCAATTTCATTGTAAGAATCAGCAGCCAACTCATAACGACTTTCAAGTTCCAAGTCATTGTTCACAAATGATGTAATGGTAAAACTACTGTTGTCAGACACAAAGAAGATCCTTAAATCGTCAGGAAGTTCCAGACCACTCTTTGATTCATAAACAACGTCATATGTCTTATCACCAGACATGAGTTTTTCTACGATCTTAATACTATTATTTGTCCTTTGAATATTATACTGCAGTGTACCTGCTTTCATAGCAGCCACCCAATCAGTCCATTCACCTACAAATGCCTCTGCGCCATTCGCTTCATCCACATCCCACCAGCTATTAGAACAATCCTGATATCCAGTCCCCCAGCCATACTGATCCGAGCGCCATGCCCCGTACTCTACATAACCTTCTTCCGCGGCAACACCGCCCTCACCGGCATCAGAACCATGATTCTTGTCATTTGCAATAATAAGATTCACATTCTGCCAGTTTCCATCACCAAACGTTCCCGGTTTGATGTTAAAAGTGACATCAAAATCACCTGTCAGTTTATAGTAGTTACTGAATGATGTCCACCATGTAGTAGGATCCCCGTTGCCATTCGTTCCGTTAACAGCCGGCACCTCATCTGCTGTTTCCGTCGGAAGTGTAACTACTTCTCCTACAGCTGTGGTTGTTCCAGCCAATGCTACTGTCTTATTCACCGCGATCGGTGTCGAAAAGACCATAGCAGCCGCAAGGACCATAGCCAGGCCCTTTTTGAAACTCTTAACCATGTTTCATCTTCCTCCTTTTTTAATAAAAAAAATAAATGTGTTGAAAGCTGAGCGGCTGAACACTCACTCTGCTTCGCGTCAATATGCCCCACGCCCCCGGGGGGCGCCCGCGGCACCGGCCGCCCCTCGGCATGAAAAACTATCGCACCGCATATTTACTTTATTTTACTACGCCCCAGCCAAAAAGTCAAGTAGGGAAGGGAGAAAAGGGGGAAGAAGTAAAAGAGGGAGAGATGCAGAAGAAAGTGCAAAAAAACAAAGCATTTCGGGTCTTTTTATGGTATCCTAAAAGAAAAGGGTGTGATATCTATGAATACTGCAAGCCATTTAACAAAATTTGAGAGAAAACTGATTGAAAAATACTTAAACGAAGGAAGAACCTTCCAGTTTATTGCGCAGGCACTTCACCGCCATAATTCAACGATTTCCCGCGAAATAACAAAGCACTTTGAATTCAAAAAAATCGGCTGTCACGGAAATGCTTTTAATGATTGCCGCAACCGACATGACTGCACCAACCGAAATCTTTGTGCCCACAACAATTGCATGAATAAGTTGTGCAAGCGATGTACTGATTGTTGCCATCACTGCCCTGACTACGCCCAAGAAACCTGCGAGTTGTTAAAAAAGCCACCCTATGTTTGCAATGGATGCCCGACGAGAAGCAAATGCACCTTGGAAAAACGCTTCTATTTTGCCTCTCATGCGCAAAAAGAGTACAAACATATTTTATCAGAAAGCCGTTCCGGAATTCGTATTTCGAAAGAGCGTTTGTCCGAACTGGATTCATTTCTTAGCCCCCTGTTGCAGAACGGCCAGTCAATTGACCATATTCTCGCACATAATCCCGAAAAAATCCCCTGTTCCCGCCGAACTCTTTACAATTACATAGATGCCGGAATTCTCACGGCGCGAAATATTGATTTACCAAAAAAAGTGCGTTTTCGCAGCCGCACCAGCCTGAAATCTTCTACACACGTTAGCCGTAGTTGCCGTTTAGGAAGAAGTTATAAAGATTTTATGGCATTTAAAAAAAAGCACCCCCAATGTCCTGTGGTAGAACTTGATTCCGTTGAGGGAATTAAGGGCGGGAAAGTTCTTCTCACGGTACATTTTGTACAGTGTGAATTTATGCTGGCATTTTTGCGCCAAAAAAACACTGCCAAATCAGTTGCAAAAATATTTGACAGTTTATATCATCTCCTTGGTCCGATCACCTTCCGCCAACTCTTTCCTCTTCTGCTTGTAGATAACGGTTCTGCATTTTCGAACCCTGATTCATTAGAAAAAGATCCCCTAAACAATTTTAGGACACGTGTATTTTATTGTAACCCTCTGGCTCCTTACCAAAAAGGAGCCGCCGAAAACAACCACACCTTTATTCGTCGCATTGTTCCCAAAGGAACGTCCTTCAACACTTTTACCCAGCAGGACATCACACTCATGATGAATCACATCAACTCCTACAGCCGCTCCACCCTCAACAACCGAAGCCCCTATGATGTTTTTCTGCAAACCTATGGAAAAGAGATTCTTGACATATTTCACGCTTCGCCAATTCCGCCAAATAAAATCATTCTGCACCCAAAACTGCTTTCTTTATCAAACACTTCTTGCCCTGAAAAGCAAAACCATACTTCAGTATCCGCTCCTCCGGAATTCCCTGCGCAATGAGGTCCGCTTCATACTGCTTTAATGGTTAAATGATGCATCCCTATTAAACCAGTCTCTTACCATCTTTTCAAACATTTTTTTCACTTCAAAATTCGTAAGTACCAGCCGGTATATCGCAACATCTTCCGGCGTCTCCTGAATAATCTTTTCGCATTTCAAATATCCGGATGCCAGGAGAAGACTCCAGATTGCATCCGCATTGTTATCCAGTTGATTAAATATAATCTGTTCATCTAATATTTTTCAAGCAGACTTGATAAAAGATTCAGCGAGTACTCCGCATCAACATCACAATCTGCTTCTTTATTCCCTTTACAGTGTCCTCATAGTTCTTTCCCTTTACCCCCGCAAAAGTCATAAATATAACAGGATATGTCCCCTGAAGTTTCCGAAACTTCTCATCCTTCCATATATCAAGTTTCTCAAAAAGTTCACTTCTCCCAGTGTATTTCATCGAAAAAAACGAATTTAACATACTCATTGTCATTGTCTTTCCAAAACGGCGCGGACGGGTAATTAATGTAACATCATCTTGCGATTCCCACCAATTTTTTATAAAAATTGTTTTATCCACATAAAAGCAATCCTACGTTATTATTTTTTCAAAATCCTGTATTCCAATCCCAACTTTTCTGGCCACAGCCTATTCCTCCTTGATATTCTGTAAACATCTATCTATAACAACTTATCGGATTTTCTAATCTTTCTTTCACTATACCATGTTTCACACTTTCACACAAGTGGTCGTTTTGCGCTGTTTGCAAATGGCTGGATAGGAATGATTAGGAACGGCAATCAGCCTATGGTCTAAGCCATCATGCAAAAAAAAGAAAGCCACAGAATCCTCTGTGGCTCTCCCATCAACTCATCAATAAGAAATCATCCTCTTTTTGAGAATTATTTCATTTTCTTGTAAAGCTTCTTAACCTGCTTAGCACTAAGAGCTTTCTTCCAGAACTGAACGTCATCATAGTATCCCTTGAATGGGCAATCCCAAGCGTTGATACCAAGGAAGAACAAGTTCTTGTTGCTCATAGAATTCTTAGCTACAGTTCCGTTACCGAACAATGTACCATTTACATATGTCCATGCATGGTAAGATTTTACATAACCTTTCTCACCAGATGTACCATATTCACATGTCTCGCTTGCATCTACAACAAGTGTGATGTAAGTCCACTTATCTTTTACAAGTGCAGTAGCCTTAGCGTCATCACCGTCACCAGCCCATGTTCCTTCATCATTCTGATATGCATACCATGGGAAGTGAGCATCGTCTTCAGACTTGTCAAGTGCTGCATTGTGAGACCAGATCGTCGGAGAAGAATAACCATTCAACCAGCCCTCACCTGTCTTAGTGATAGAGATCCATTTTGTCTTCTTTGTATTGGTAATGTTGCTACCTGTAAAGAATACAGACATATAGGAGCTCAAACTACTGGATGGCTTAACCCAGAAAGAAACTGTCCAGGATTTCTTACCAAGCTTAACGCCCTTCAACTGAGCACCATAAGATTTGCTTCTGTCAAGGAACAGGGCTTTCTTATGTTTACCCTTTACATATTTAAGTTTGATTCCTTTAGCTGAAGAAGCTTTTGGAAGTACACCACCTTCGTTGCCCTTCTTGGAAGTGTCAACTGCGAAGTTGGATGTGTCTCCTTTACGAGCAACTGCAACTACCTTGCTGCTCTTCTTGTTCATGTTAAAGGTATACGCTGCCTTCGGCACCTTTGCTGCGGAAGCATCCGGAGCAACAACCAAAGTACTAGCAACTAAAGCTGCAGCCATAGCTCCACACAAAACTTTTTTCATCATTTTTGAATTCCTCCTTTTATGATTTCATTGATGATTTGTAAGCCAATTTTAGCACCTAAAAATTCTTTTGTCAATACTGTCGAAGAAATTTGTGTCCAAATCGTGAAAATTATAAACTTTTGACATATTCAAGCCACAAGAATGACAAAAACCCTGATAATTATGGCATGGTTTTGTTTTTTTGATGTCATTCTTGTGTCTTTTTTAAAATCACACAGCAGCTATTCCACAAAAAATGTTGCCGCCTCCTTCTCTTTCCCATCTGACAAAATCAATTTATCTTTTTGTACTGTGACATATTTTCCGGGTTCTGATACACTCTCAAACGAAACTCCCTCGCCGCCATTCAAAGCTTTGACTGTGCGAAACGTCTGCTTTTTTGCTGTGGCTTTTATTTTTTGAGTGTCATAATCCTGAGCCATCGTAATTGTACCATCTTTATTCACGGTCCAATACAATCCCGGCTTATTTTCAGCCTGAATAGAGACATAAGCATCCTTTGAATAGTCCGCCTTTCCGCCGGTGATTACCCATTGCCCATCCGCCTCTGTCTTGCTCAATTCCACACCAATCTGCACGTCTTTTTTGGCATTTTCTTCATTATATGGATATGGTGTGTCCACCCCGGAATTGATATAATTCGGATGTGAAATCACTTTGCCGTCTGAAGTCTTAATAACGGCGGTTGTTCCATTCGGACCGGAGGCAGTCTCCAACATTGGTTCCACACTTCCATCTTCATGGAAAGTCAATTCCGTTATGCAGGCAGAACGGCGATAACCATTTCCGGCCGGAAGAGAGCCGTTGTGGTAAACAAAATATGTCTTTCCCTTAAAATCAAAAACAGCCATGTGATTGGTATTCGATGTCGCCGTAGGCTCCATCAGCACTTTCCCGAGTTTCCAGCCGCCTTTCATAGGATCTGCCGTAGTAGAATACGCCATTCTCTCTCTCCAGCCATAGGCATAAAAGAGGTAGTAGTCCCCGTATGTCTTGCCTTCACTGTCTCTTCGGCGATAGAGCCACGGTGCCTCGGTAAATGCCCCAAGCCCCATCTGATTATTTAAAATATCCGCGTCACTCGATGACGAGCCGCAGGTAATCTCACCATCTCCATTGATATCCTTAATGGAAATCATATCTTCATTGAGCTCGCAAATATAGAATTTGCTGTTGCCCCATGCGAGATAGCGATGTTCGTTCCCCTTATCATCGGTATCCACCCAGACTGTTGGATCAATGTCATTCCAGTTGTTACTCTGAGGTTCTGTCAAATCACCATTCACAAGAGATTTCCCGATATCTTTGAACGGCCCGGTTGGACTGTCTGCCACGGCAACGCCAATTGACTGTTTGCCACCGGACGCACCCATATCCCAGGTGCAAAAGTACAAATAATATTTGTCTTTGTACTTTGTAACCTGACTCGCCCATGCAGATGTGGATGTATTGGCCCAGCTAATCGTGGCCCTATCTGCTTTCATCACGGACCCCTCTGCTTTCCAGTTCACCATATCTGTCGTGGAATAACACAGATATTCCGGTATATTATACACGGCTCTTGCCGCCTCAGAATCCGTGGAAATGTCATGACCGGTATAGAGATAAACGGTATCTCCGTCTACAAGCACAGAAGGGTCCCCGCCATAGGTATACTCTCCTGTCTCACTATTGCCCACCATCGGATTCGTATATGGACTTTTCGGCACAGCAACTTCCCCTTCTTCTAAGTTATTCGGCGTCGGCTGTGGTTCTTTGGTGGCATCTACTCCCGAGTCACTTCCTGAACCGCAGGCAGTAACCGCCATTGTCATCAGTGTTATTGCCGCAAGAAGCACTCTCCCACGGCGCTGCTTTTTCCATTTTTTTCTGCTCATTATTTCCCTCCATCATCATTTTATGGCACTTTTTTGTCTATTTGCGCCACAAAAAATTACATATTTTTGACACACTAATTTTGTTGCCTTTCTTCCATCTATCTATTATAATAAATAGATGAAATTTATGCAATATGAATGTGTTATTTGTATATGTCATATTGCGCACAGGAGGTTATTATTTATGAAACGCAAATTTTTTAAAACACTTACTTGCGCTGCGCTTACCGCTGCAATGACGTTATCTTCACTGTCATTTTCCGGAATAACTTCGGATGCCATCAGCGCAAAGCCGGATCGCTTTTCTGTACACGACCCATCTGTCGCCGTGTCGAAAGAGGGAACCTATTATGTATTTGGTTCTCACATTGATGCCGCCAAATCCACCGATTTGATTAACTGGCAGGTTTTCACCAACGGATATACAACTCCAAACAACAAGATTTTTGGCAATTTGTCAACGAATCTCAAGAATGCTTTTGCCTGGGCAGGTGAAAATGACAAAGATTCCGCCGGTGGTTTTTCTGTATGGGCACCGGATGTTTTCTGGAATCCTGATTACAAAAATGCTGACGGTACAAAAGGTGCTTATATGATGTATTTCTGTACAACATCCACCTACATCCGTTCTGTTATCGCTTTTGCGACTTCCCAGAATATTGAAGGTCCCTACACATTTGGCAAAACGTTGATTTACTCTGGTTTTTCCAAGGAAGATGCCTATGATTTGGGAAGCAAAATCAACAAGAAATATACCAATACAAATATTGATGAATTGATTGCTGCCGGCAAACTGGACAGCGTGAACAGCGGCTGGTTTAGCGGCACGAGCGGATTCAACAGTTCTACTTATCCAAATGCTCTTGATCCTACTGTTTTTGAGGACAAGGATGGCAAACTTTGGATGACATACGGCTCCTGGTCCGGCGGTATTTACATTGTAGAAATTGATCCGACAACCGGCGAAGTGAAGTACCCTGGCAAGAACAGTACGACCGCTGATGGCTTGATGGTAGACAAGTATTTCGGCACCCGCATTGCCGGCGGTTATTCTAAATCCGGTGAGGGACCATATATTTTATATGACAAAGAAAGTGACTACTATTATTTGTATGTATCCTACGAGGGACTTCAGGCAACCGGCGGATACAATATGCGACTGTTCCGCTCGAAGAATCCGGACGGTCCTTATACGGATGCTGCCGGCAAGAGCGCAGTCATTCCAAGCAGCAGCACCAACCACAATAATATTGGAATAAAGGTTATGGGAAATTATACTCTTCCTTCTAAGGATGATGATTACACCTATATGGCGCCGGGACATAATTCCGCATTTATTGACGAAAAGACCGGACAGAGATATTTGATTTACCATACTCGTTTTAGTGCTACGAGCGCAGTTCACCAGGTTCGCGTCCATGAACAGTTTATGAACAAAAAGGGATGGCCGGTTACTGCTCCATATGAGTACCGCGGTGATAAGATTTCTACTACCGGATATGATATTGGTGCTATTATTGGTGATTACAATTTCATCAATCACGGAACCGACAATGACGGCGCTACTGTTAAAACGGCAAAGAAAATCACTTTGAACCAGAACGGAACAATTACCGGTGATGTTACCGGAACCTGGAAAAAAGAAGATGGTACCTATTATATGAGTGCTACCATCGGCGGTGTCACCTATGACGGTGTATTCTATCTCATGCAGGACGAGTCCTCTTCCACTCACAGAACGATGACGTTTTCTGCAATCGGAACAAACAACCAGACTATCTGGGGCGCACAGAAAGACATGTCCGTGTCTGCAACCAAAACCACTCTCTATTATGGCGGAAACACAGGCAGCACCTCTCAGTTGACGGTAAATGGGCTTGCCGGACGCACAGCAACCATTACTTATAAATCCTCTAAGCCATCCGTTGCCTCGGTCAATGCAAAGGGCAAAGTTACTGCTAAGAAGAAGGGTTCCACTACCATTACTGTTTCTGTTGTATCGGGTTCGACTACAAAGACTTATACCAAAAAGATTAAAGTCAAAAAAGCTTCTTTGACTCTGTCGAAGAAGAAAAAAACTCTCAAGGTAAAAAAATCCTATACCTATAAAGTAACTGCTAAGGGAATTAAGAAATCTTCTGTACGCTGGAAATCTTCCAAGAAATCTGTATTGAAGATTAATGCAAAAACCGGTAAAGCCAAAGCTAAAAAAGCCGGTAAAGCTACCATAACAGCAAGTTATAAAAAGATTAAGGTGAAAGTAAAAGTGAAAGTTAAGAAGAAATAAGGGAGAGCCTTTTTCTAGATACGATGGAGACAGATGCAGACATTCTCCATGGACACGCATGTAAGGTCCATGATAGAATTGCCGCATCTGTCTCCATCTATATTCCAGAAAAATATAACTCCCTCCTTATCATCTTTGAGTTTAATCACCACACAAAAAATCACCACTGTTTATAAGGGCAATGTCCCGTTTTTGCGGCAGCCCGGAGTTCCACATAACATCCACAGGCACCGCAAGTTCCCTGATTGAGATAATCGCATTTTTTACACGTAAGTAAGCGATGCTCATACTCAGCATCGCCCACCTGATCTGCAGCTTTTATCGCTGCTTTATATTTTTCTATCATCTTACTATCTGCATCCGCCATCTCCCGGAGCAGACATTTTTTACATACCTTCTTCATTCCAAGACTCTTAAATTACTTTTCTACACGCAACATGACAACACTATTTTTCGGAAGCGTCACAAGCAACTCATCGTCCTTTACCTGTATCCCGTCAAATTTTTTCTCATCAACCGCAGCAGGTTCGTCAAACGTGTTCTTTGCATGCATATCTTCGTGTGAGACAATCTTCGCCTCTTTTACCTGATAGCCTTTATTCGCAAACTGTATCGCAACCTCTTCACTACTCTCTATCGATAAATTGTTAAGAGTAATTGTTATCCTTCCGTCTTTATCTTGGGATACTGACTCTGTAATTTGAGGTACTTTCCATTCTTCGCTACCGATTTCTTCAACCCCTGTAAGTGCACTCTCGAGTAATTGCGCTCCCTGATGATAACGGTACATATGCATAACATGGTATGTCGGTGTTTTAATCATCTGTCCGCCTTCTGTCAGAAGTACCGACTGAAGCACGTTCACCATCTGTGCCAGTGCAGCGATTTTCACCCGGTCACAGTGTTTATTGAAGATATTTAGTGTAATCCCTGCAATCAAGGCGTCACGCACGGTATTCTGCTGATACAAGAATCCCGGGTTGGTTCCCGGTTCACAAGTATACCAGGCTCCCCATTCATCTACACACATGCCAATCTTTTTCTCCGGATCATATTTATCCATAATAACACTGTGCCCTTTAATTAAATGATCCATGTGAAGTGCTTTATTCAACGTCTTGTACCAAACATCAGCATCAAAGTCTGTAGCACTTCCTTTTATCTCCCACCCTTCCGGATGCACATAATAATGAAGGGAAAGATAATCCATAAATCCATGAAACTCAGGCAGTGTATGATCGAAGGCCGTCTGCAAGACACCTTCCGTCCAATGGTAGTCATCTACATTGGCACCACAGCAGACTTTCTTAACTGGATTTTCCGCGTCATAATTGCGCACATAGGTCTGATATCGGCGATATTCATTGGCATAGTGTTCCGGCGTCATGTTGCCGCCGCAGCCCCAGTTCTCATTTCCTACACCAAAAAAGTCTACTTTCCAAGGTTCCTCATGGCCGTTTTCTTTGCGCATATCTGCCATTGGAGAAACTCCATTAAAGGTCATATATTCAACCCATTCAGACATCTCTTGTACGGTTCCGGAGCCAAGATTTCCATTGATGTAAGTCTTGCATCCGAGCTGACGACACAGTTCCATAAATTCATGAGTTCCGAAACTATTATCCTCAACGACACCGCCCCAATGCGTGTTTATCATCTTTTTGCGGCCTTCCTTCGGTCCGATTCCGTCTTTCCAATGATACTCATCGGCAAAACATCCCCCCGGCCAGCGAAGCACCGGAACTTTTAACTCTTTCAATGCTTCTACTACATCTGTCCTCATCCCGTTTACATTGGGAATATCGGAGTCTTCTCCCACATAAATCCCTTCATATATACAACGTCCCAAGTGTTCCGAAAAATGACCGTAAATTTCCGGTTCTATTGTATCCAGTTTATTTTCTTCATTAATAATTAGTCTTGCCACAATAACCTCCATTTTTTATAATGTTATGCGCAGGCACAATATACCTGCGCAGTAAGTAACGATATCAATCTGTGTAGGAGAAAACAGGTCTACCGTTCTCATCCCAGCGAACTTTCATCAACATTGCATGACGATTTGGATTGTAAAGAGGGTCTCCTTCAATCACTGACTCTTTACGCGCATGATATACCATAATATCATTCCCCTCTTCATCTACAACAAAACAGTTATGTCCCGGGCCATAAATCTCCAGTTCTTCATTTGTCTTGAGAACAGGATAACGCTCTTTTTTCCATGATAATGGATCCAGCAAATCGGAATCTACATCTGCTGTCAACATACCTACACAATATGGAACTCCGGTTTCACTTGCTGAATATGTCATAAACAACTTGCCATCGTGCTCAATCACATACGGACCTTCATTTACCCAGAATCCAACACGCTCCCAGTCATAATCCGGTGTGGTCAGCATTACTTGAACTGTCTTCAACTTGTTACCGGACTCCATCTCTGCAATATAGAGGTTGGATATCTGCGGTCCCACACTGACTTTTTCTGCCCAGACATAATACCATTTTCCTTTATTTTCAAATACGGTAGCATCCAGAGAAAATGCCTCAAAAGAAAAGATGTCATCATCTGCCCGCTGCATTTTGCCAAGTTCCTTCCACTCATCTTCATATGGATCTTGTCCCTGACATTCCAATACATAAGGACGAATATTGAAAATATTATCCGCCTCTCCGCCTGCATAATATATGTACCACTTTCCAAAAAGATAGTGCATCTCAGGTGCCCAGATATTCGCACTCATAATACCTGACTCATGCTTCTTCCAGACATATTTTTCCTCAGCCTCTGCCAATCCCGCTAATGTCTTTGAACGCCGAAGAATAATCCCATCGTATGCCGGTACCGAGGCGGTAAAATAATACCAGCCATCCTGAAAACATACATAGGGATCCGCTCTCTGCAAAATCCACGGTTCATTATATTTCACTTCATTGTTTGCTGCCATAGCAAAACCTCCTTGTTTGATATATTTTCCTTGATTCTTCATATTTGAATCATCGTTTCCGCTATTTACTATTATACCCTTAAACGCCAAAAAGGGCAAGGAATAAAACCTTGCCCTTCTTGAGAAATTTGAGATTATGAAAATGTTTACTCGTTGTCTTTAATCATCTGCTCATACTTCTGTACTTCTTCATCAGTAAGTACATTGTATCCATTAGCACCGAAGTAACTAATCATAGCTGTTGCATGATACCAGTTTGCTTTCTTTGTTGCTTCATCAACATAGTCAGCAGCTTTTGCTGTACCACCATCAACAAGTCCATGGATGTCAATACTGTTGAAGTACTCATTACAGTAGTTCCAATATCCTGCGATATTAGTCCAACCATATGGGATTGGCTGCAAGCAGCTCTTGAAGTACTCTTCCCAATATCCTCTGTGAGTATCATCCATACCATCACAATACATATCAATGTACGCGTTCCATACTTCCTGATTTGTCGTAATTGGTGCCGGCATAACATCATGTTTCAACGGAATACCATTTGCATTTACCTGAGATTTATCTTTGTAAAGCTCAATTCTTGTCTTCCAACCGTCCTGACCAAAACTCATGAACTTCAATACTTCATAAGCCTCACGCGGATATTTGCAGGAAGTTGTCAAACCACCAAAGTCAATAGTTGCGATTGTGTGGTGATCTGAAGAAGCGTCTTCATCACTTACAGCAGGTACTACATAAGGAATTACATCCAAATCATAATTTTCTTTGTAATCATCTGTGTTCCATGTTCCCTGGAATGTCCAGAATGCCTCTGTGAACAGTGCAACGTGACCGGAAGCACCACACCAAGCATCGAAATCACCCATCCAGTTCTCCATCTCCATGCTGGCTGCCTGAGGAGCAATGTATCCGCCCTGTTTCAACTCGGAGAATTCCTGCTCTCCAATTGCCCATGCAGTAAGGTCAAAGTCTGTTCCATCGAAACCAAACTCACCCTTTACTTCCTGAGAAGAAGCGATACCATAGTAGGAATCAAGACGGTTATAGTATCCACAACCGAAGTATGAAATACCATCTGCAGAATCCTTAACGGTTGCTTTCTTGATGAGTTTAATCATCTGAGCCCATGTCCAGTCTCTCTTCGGAGCCTCGATATTGAGCTTCTTCAAGCAGTTCAAATCAATGTACATAACACCCGGGAAGAACTTAATCGGCACAGCAAATCTGTGGGATGTACCGAACATACCAATTCCACAATCGTTGATTGTAGATGCAAGTTCTTTTGTCTCCGGATCTGAATCATAAAGTTTTGTGATATCTGCCAGAATTCTGTTGGACAGAGCAAAGTCTGCATCAGAATACATTACGATATCCGGAGCCTGCTGGTTCGATACCAGTGTAAGCAGAGTGTCATCATAAGTTGCAACATTCTCATATACAGGATTTACTTTGATATTCGGATAAATCTCCATAAAACGGTTTGCAAGATATTTTACTGTCTCATCCTGATCAAAGTGGAAATACTGCAATTCAATCTCTTCCGATGTCAGGTCTGTAGCCTTTTTGTAAGTAATACCGTTGATTTCTTTTTCCTCTGTCTCTCCGGTCATACTAACCTTTCCCGAATCAACGTTGCTAGCACCGCCACCATTAGAACTGCCGTTACAAGCTGTCAGTCCGACAATCATGGTAAGCGAAAGTGCCAGAGCCAATAATTTCTTTCTCATGATTTTTTATTCCTCCTTTTATTTTATGGGTGCGTGAGTATAGCCCATTTTTTTGTTATTATAGCACACTTCTTCTGTCTGCGCTACCGTTTTGTTGAAAATTACTAAAAAACTTTTCATTTTTTTTATCAACATATATTATTCGCCGGTAATACCTGTTCGATCAATACTCTCAACAAAGTATCTCTGCAGGATGAAGTACATAATCATCAGTGGCAATACACTGAGCAGAGTACCTGCCATATTGATTGCCTCGCTGATATTTGTTGCACTGCTTCCCGAGGTCTGTGCATATGTGTTGAAGTTTGTCGCAAAGTTGCTCAACTGTACAACCAGTGTTGTCCATGTACTGTTTGTTCCCTTTCCCTGTACATACATCTGAGTCAGATAAGATTCGTTCCAGTACCATACAAAAGAGAACAATGCAACGGTGATAAACGCCGGAGCCGCTGAAGGAAGCGAAATCCTAAAGAACGACTTGAAATATCCGGCACCATCAATCTGCGCAGCTTCAATCAGTACCTTCGGCACCTGACGGAAGAACTGATAGAAAATCAGTATAAATATCGGTGCGTTAAGTCCCTGTGCCAAAATAGCCGGAATAACAAATGCCCACAATGTTCCGAGAATCTTTACGTTACTGTACAGTATGTACGTTGAAATCATTGTTGCCTGGCTCGGCAAAATGAAGGTAAAGATAATCAGTCCCAAAACAAGTTTCTTTAACGGAAACTCAAAACGAGCCAATCCATATCCAACAATTGAACATGAAATGAGGTTACATATAGTAGGAACACCTGCTATTACTATACTCATTCCAAGGGATGGCCAGAAGTTCATACTTCCGCCCGCCTGACGATAATTCGCCATTGTAAATGAACTTGGAATCCATTTGATTGAGGAATCCAACAAATCGTCCAGCGTCATAAAACTGGTACTCAGCATCTGAAGGATCGGATTCAAATACACAAATCCAATTCCAATCAGCAACATGTAGATACAAAAGGGTTTCAGGAAACCCTGATGTTCTTTGGAACCGAGCATGAAACGTCTGAACTTTTCTTTTGTAAATTTCGGCTGGTTTTTGCCTTGCTCTTTAGCCAGACGTTTAATTTCTTTTAGCTTTGCTTTCGATTCTTTCTTGTCTTGCCGCATTTCTTGCACTCCTCCTTCTTATTCTCTTAATCTCACGTTCTTCTCTCTTCGCCTGTTTCTTTGCTCTCTTAACCTGTTTCTCATAAACATCTTTCTTAGCCATGAATGCCAGTGCAAAGAGACCGACAAGCAAAAGTTCTACAATGGAATACATCCAGGCCATCGCTGAAGCGTATCCATAACCCTGCTCTTGAATACCGGAGAACATGGAGTTTTTAATCAAACCGATAATCTCATTTGTATCATTGTTAGAAATAAATACTACTGTATAAACCAGATTCAAAAGAATCATCGGCTTAATGGTAGGAAGTGTAATCTTCCAAAAACATTCCCAACCGGAACCACCGTCAATCTTAGCTGCTTCGTACATCGCCGGATCAATTTTCTGCAAACTTGACAAGAATATCAAAATCTGCACACCGGAATACCAAAGAATGGTAATCATGTTTTCAAACAATTCTGCAATTGGCGTAGCCAACATCGATGGAAGAAATCCATTAATCGCTGTTGTAATAGCCTGCGTATCCAACGCTGTTACGCTTCCCGCTCCCTCTGTATTCAGCATGTTCAGAATCGGACCGCTGACAATAATAACCGGCAGGAAGAAAATCAATCGGAAAAATCCTTTTCCTTTAATTTTCTGATTCAACATAATGGCAATCATCAGTGCGAATACTACAATGACCGGCACCGATATAACAGTTGACACCACATAATTGACCAATGTTGGGATGAAATCCGCATTTTTCAGCAAAATCTCAGTATAGTTTCCCTGTCCTACAAAGGTAAATATCATTCCCAAAGGCGAGATACGGATATTGTGCAGGGAATAGTAAAAGGACTGAAACATCGGAATAATCAGGAACACCATCGCTCCTACAACCCACGGTAAGACGAATGTTGCACCGACAATCGCATCTCTTCTCGCCAATTTCCCCGCTTTTATTTTCTCTTTCTTTTGTTTTTTTGGTTTCTTTGGTTTTTGCAGTTTTTCTTCTTTACTCATTACTTTGTATCACCTGCCTTATAGGTATAGGACAATGCCTCTACTGTCACACCGTCAACAGTCTGTGCGCTGCTGCCATAGTTGACATAAACTTTGGTTCCATTACTGTATGTCACAACATTGACGTTGTTATCACCGATTTCGTGCTTCTCAATTGTTGCATCTCCAATTGCACCGCTCAATTCGCGAAGACTCTTATCATATTCTACGATTGCGTCTTTATATGTGCTGTACTCTGTACTGTACATATCAGCCGAATTCGTATAAATCAATTTTGAGGAGTTCTCCTTCGTAATGTAGAAAGAAGGATATACGCCGGATTCTGCCATCTTAAGCAGGAATTCCTGTTTGTTTGCCTCAAAGTTTACATAATCGGAATACATCGGTATAATTCCTTTCAGTACCATGGAGAGGAACGGAACTTCTTCGTCCACGTACATATATCCGGAACCTTCTAATGGCATATCCAAAAATGCGTCTGCGTTCTTCCAGAGATAAGCCCCCGGCTGTTCCATCGCATAATCTGTTGTCGCATCCGTATCTGCCACTGCCTGAGCATAAGTATCTGCCGTATTATTTCTTGTAAAGAATTCACCTCGATAACTATATGAGAAAATGTTATTTGTGATACCCGCTAAGGCAACTCCCTTAATTCCTGTTCCCGAAAGTGAATTTGCAAATCCTTTTAATATTTCTGCCGATCGATCCGGTGTCTGATAATTAAATGTCTTATATACTTCTGCCCATACCTTTTCTTCAAATACCGTCTTGGTAACTTTCTTAATGGTATTAAAGTTATACAAATTCGTCTTTGGATTCAAGCGGAGTGCGTCATCATAAAGATACATCTTTACTCCGGAACTCTCCATATTCTTCACCAGATTCGATACCGAGCCGCTGCCTCCAATGTGACTATCTGCAGAATATTTCTTAATTGGCAGGTCATACAATCCGCCGCTCTGCCATCCTTTATAGACACTGAGCGCACTTGTGACACCTTCACCTTTCAGTTCATTCATAATCTGTGTAATGTCATCGGATGTTGTCATGGTAACCGCCTTTGTACCGAGAAGGAATTTTTCTCTTTCCGTACCGAGGAAGTCCACTCTTGTATTGTATGCCGGATCTCTTCTCTGAATCAATTCATTATCCAACAGATATTTTCTATATTTGTTCGCCATTGCTGAGTAGTTAGCATCTTCACCGGACAACAGCATATAACGTACCTGCAAATCAGAATGTGTACGTTCTGCCTCGGTTGCCTGCGTGGTCTTACTACCTTCACCACTTCCCAGCGTGTTGAGAGGCTGCGTAAATACATCGCGAATCAAAAATCTCGCATAGCAACGATTATAGTTGACGCTTGCTCCATTTGGCTCAGCCACTACTCTCGCTCTCTTCTCGCCTTTCTCGACAATAGCAAAGAATCCTTTTTGCTTCTGTGTAAATGCCATTCCAAATACCGGAGCAATTACCTGATTTGGATTTTCCAGCATATCCAGTTCATCCCAGAGATATTCTTTGGTATCAGACTCTGTGAAACCAGCATCTTTACCGTAAATCAACTGTGAAAAACCACTCTGATAACGACCTTCTTTGTTGTTAAGTCGAATTAATGCACCGTTGCCGTCCGGAATCAGCATATATCCTTCTTCGCTATCCAAATGACTGTAGTTCATGAACGGGAAGAGTGTCACTGTAGAAATATATCTGCCCTGCTGTGATTCTGTAATAGAATCATCCGGTACATTTACTACAAGGTTATCTCCTTCGAGCGTAACATTTACTGTCAAGGAAAATCCAAAACTTGCAAACTGTACGGTTTCTGAAAATCCATTGTCAATCTTCGTTACCTTCGTTGTCGGCTGATTGTTTACCATATCAACCTGATTGGCATTTTTGTTGTTAATAATCGCATCAATGACAAGGCCGGACTTCATATAGCCATCCCAAAGTGAGTTACTCGTACCATCGTCTTTCTCATCGCTGAGTGTTGATTCGATAAATTCACCTGTTGTCTTATTCTCAAGCATAATGGAAAGTCTTGGCTCGTAGAGATACAACTTATAGGTGTCACTCTCTGCCATTAACTGATAATCCTTGATGGTAATCCATTTGGATTTATCAATCTTACCTACGGCATTTTCCTGAACGACCTCACCGGATTCATTGACATTGACTTCTTCCTGCTCTTCCTCTTTTGCCTCTGCATCAGCTGCGTCTGTCGAAGCTGCGTCTGTCGCTGACTGAGTATCTGTATCCGCATGTGCAGGCTCAAATGCGCCCGGTGCCCAAGCGATTACTATTCCAAGAATTGTCAGCAGCGCCAATGCTTTTTTCCAATTTCGTTTAACCAATTCGATACACCACCTCTCCGACAATTGCCGCGATAAATTCAAATACCTGTGCCCAAAGCACATAGATAATGAATATCAACAGTGCTACAATCAATATGGTAAACGCTGTCAGGAAAATAATCTTTGCTGTTTCTTTTCCTGTATAGTTATTTACCTCTTTTATTCCAAGAACTGCCAGTATAATAATCCATGTGTACATGATTACTTTAACCAGCGTAATCAGGAACTGCTCATTCTCTGTCAGAATATGTGAGAGAATAAAACTTATTGGTGTAAAGAAAATATATGGCAATAAACTGTAACAGAAATATGTATATATTTTCTTAATTGTTCCTTCACCTTCATTAATGGTACATACCAAATAGTTACATGCAGTCAACGCAATGATAACAACCAGTATTGTTCCGATATCCGTGAACAATTCATATCGTCCCTCTCGTACTGTCTTTTGAAGGAAACCACATAAATATTTATCTACGATAAATTCAATGGTGAATATCAAAAGCAGAATGCTCGGTGCACTCCATGATGCTCTTCCCTCTCGCGCAATACCATAGGAACCATCAAACGGATGTTTCATAAAATATCCGGAATATTTGATGTTGGAAATCAATGTATTTTCACTCAAGCGCGCATTTACATTACGAACCCCATTTAATATTCCTTTCTTGCGATCCAATGTCTTGACTACTTTTATCGCTACATAAAGTGCAATAATAATCAGAATCAATGCAACAACATTGTTTTTCAACCAGTTGTTACGGATTTCCCAGAATGCATCGGAATATCCGTCTCTGTCCTTGGCAAGACGCGCATAAGTCAACGCCTGACCATAATTGCTCTCCTGAAAATATGCGCGCCCCATCGCCTTGTTGGCGTAGTCAAACATACTGTTCATCTGAAGAACTTCTGTCAGCGGGCCACGGCTGTCTTTATATCGACCATTGCTGTATAAGTTGAGAGCTGTGTGAAGCTTCTGTGTAAACTCACTCGGATGATAGATCTGAATCCTGTTCTCGTCAGAATCCAAAATAAACACTTCATCATTTGCCCCAATCGCAATACTCGTTGCCTGTCTGGACAGACCTACACGCTGTGTACCATCATCAGAAGCACCGAATACATAGAGAGGTTCTCCCAAGTCATTGTACTCATAAATGTAACCCTTTGCCGAAACAACATAAATGTTGTCATTGTTGCCCACGGCAACAGCGGCAGGAGCCTCATCATATACATCTGTTGTTTTCTGAATCATGTTGGTACCGGCAATGTTGAGACGCTTCAGCGTCTTTGCCTCATCACCTCGTGTCACCGTGTAAATCAACCCTTTTTCGTCAATCGCAAGGTTATCCGGTGTCGACGGGATATTACTTACCATCTTTGCTCTCTGCTCATCCGTCAAAATCGCACGGTAAATCACCTGCTGAATACTCGTGGAAGCATAGTTCGTTCCAAAGTATCCAAGAAATGTACCGCCATCTGCCGGTGAAATCTCCACAATACCGTTGGTATTGGACTCGCAGACAACAAACATAATTCCTGCTTTGTTAACAACTATTTTAATAGGTTTGTACGCAATTCCATCTCCATAGAGCGGATTATCCGGTTTACCATATGTATTCAGAAGAGTTCCCTCTGAATTAAATACAAACACCGCCTCTTTGTCACGGTCTGCCACATAGATATTTCCATCTTCTGTGACATATACGCCTCGTGGAGTCTGCAGTACACCTTCTCCGACAACCTTTTTCAGATTGCCTTTTGTGTCGCCGACAATAATACGTGAATTACCTGTATCGGCAACATATACTGTACCGTCTTCTGCGACATGTAAATCACTCGGTCCCTTGAGAGTTTCTTTTCCGAATTTCAGAATCGTATTCTCAGCCAAGTAAGCCGCCTGTGATTCTTCCATCCTGCCATACCCATCGACGGTGTATGTCTTGTATGGCGTCTTCGCGGATGAAGTCTCTGTGTTGATTCCCAAACTGATACCCATTGCAACCAAGAGCAAAGCCATCAGCTTCAAGATTTTCTTCTTTCCTACCATATTGCCTCTTTCCTTCGCCTTTTTGCAATTATTATTTGATACCCGAATGTGCCATTGTGTTCATAACCTTATTCTGCAAGATAACAAACAGGATTAAGTTTGGTACGAACAGAATCAATGTTGCGGCCGCCGCCATACCTTGTCCGGAAACCGTATTGTTCACATTCACCAGGGAGTTCATGTAGAACGTCAACGTCTTCATACTGTCGTCGTTGATGTAGTAGTTCGATGACTCCATGTTTGCCCACACCTGCTGGAACGCAAGAATTGTCGCTGTTGCCATCGCCGGTTTTATCATCGGGATAATCAACTTACGATAAATCATAAAATCTGTCGCCCCATCTATATATGCCGCCTCTATCAACGCATCCGGAACCTGTTCTACGAACTGCTTTACAAGGAATAAGGATACCGGATATGCCAACAGTGGCAAAATGTGTGCCCATATATTATCAATCAATCCTAAGTTACAGATAACAAGATATCGCGGAATCAGTACCGCTGTTGCCACAAACATCAGGGCAACCTGGTTAATCTGCATCATTACGTCGCGCCCTTTGAATTTTAACTTTGCCAGCGCAAACGCCGCCATCGTTGTAAATATCAAAGACATCAATACCGTCACGATTGTTACAAATAAACTGTTGAACACATAACGGCTGAACGGAATTCCCGCTGTACGGCTGAACTTGACAAGTTTTGTAAAGTTCTCCAATGTAGGATTCCGCACAATGAATGTCGGTGGAAACGCAAACAACTCATCCATTGGTTTAAACGCATGATTCGCAATAAAGAGAATCGGCAAGAACATGAACAGCACTAACGGTAACAGCGCTAACATGATTTTAATCTGGCCTTTTTCGAACTTTGTCGGATTCATTCGTTTTCCTTTATATGCCATCTTTTTCCCTCCTTTTCTCTTTTATCAATCTTTCTCAGTCAACAGAGCATTACAGAATGCTGAGAATATCTGCACAATCAACAACAGTGCCACTGAAACAGCCGCCGCATAACCCATCTCATATCGCAGGAAACCGTAATCTTCGATGTGGTTTACAATCAACTGTGCTGCATATCCCGGTGACGGGTTACCTGTCAACTGGGTAGAAATGATACCGTTCTGGAACGCACCTACGATTGCCATAACGGCTGCGAACAACATCTGCGGTTTCATCTGTGGAATGGTGATGTAAATCATTTCCTGAATACGATTCTTAACGCCGTCAATTGCTGCCGCTTCATAAAGTTCTTCATCTGAGTTCAAAATACCGGCTATCATGGAAAGGAATCCGACACCCATGGAGGACCATAATCCGATGATGATAACAATCGGTAACAGATATGTCGCATTGGACAGCCAGAGAATCGGCTCATTAATCAAGCCAAGATTCATCATCCAACTGTTCAAAAGACCTGTCTGGTCACCGGAGAAGATGACTTTCCACAGTACTGTCATCGCCGTCGGACCGGTCATACTCGGTGAGTAAATGATAAGTGCCAATATTGTTCTCGGTAACTTTGTCAGGTTACACAGTGACCATGCCAGAATGAAAGACAATACATAGCCTCCCACGCCGACGATAATTGCGTACACTACCGTATTTGGCAGGACATACTGCATGAAAACCTCATCACTTGTTACCAATGTTATGTAATTCAGAAAGCCGGTAAATTTCGGCCACTGAATACTGTTAAAGTTTGTGAACGAAAGAAAAATCGCCACCAAAGTAGGTACCAGAATGAATATCGTAAACACAATCGCATATGGTGCCATAAACAGATATCCATGCCAGTTTGAGCGCTCGCGCCGACGGATGTTTCCGCCTTTTTTCTTATCCATCGCCTCCAGCGCCGCCTGATATTGTTCCTTGTAGCCGGTTGCATTAATACTCACAATGCCAACATCCGAACCACTTTCTGTTGCAGTTACAACTTCATTATCTGTTGCAGAACTCTCTGCCGAACCATCAGAGGAACCCCCTGCCGACCAGGCTGCTGCCTTTGCCGGCCTTTCTTTCTCAGGTTTTCCTTTTTTATTGTTGATTACCGGGAGATCTTCTACAACAACCACTTTCTTGTTTTCAGCCATATTTCACTCCATCTCTCAATCTTCATCAAGCAATTGTTTCACAGTTTCAATCGTCGGAATATTGTAACTTTCGATTACATTTCCGTCGCTGTCATTATATCCAAACTCCTCGAGTTTGCGGTCAAACTCATGGTTTACATTTTTGACAGCTTTGTCAATTCGCGTACGCTCATCCTGACCGTTTACAACGATGTCATTGAAGGAGTTACTTACCTCACGTTCAAGGAGGTAGGTTCCCGGCACACGCGCCACATCTACTACATTCTTCGCTGTCTCTTCAATCACTTTCTTGGAATTAGAATCGATAGGAAGCTGATCCATCGCTGCCATATTGGCCGTATTCCAAATATAATCATCACCGTAACTAATCTGAATGGTCTGACCAAATTCTGCCTGAACTTCTGACGATGACCACCACTGAACGAACTGCCATGCCTGCTGCTCTCTATCCGAGTCGCTCTTGAAAATAACGCTGCTCTCTGCACAGCCGCAGACGGAACGGTCAATGGAGCCGTCTTCCCGCTTGGTTCCCGGTGCCAGCGCAACCTCCCATGAACTTGCCAGCTCAGGAGCCGCATTGGTCAGCATGTTAAATGTTGCATAATCAGCAATACCAATCGGCATATCGCCGTTTCGGAAATGCTGGTAGAAGTTATCTACATTGACCGGCAGATTGTATACGGTAAACAAATCTGTCAGCGTTGTGAAACCTTCCACTGTCTTTTCATTTCCAAG
>CAMVIN010000025.1 GCA_947167565.1 uncultured Clostridia bacterium
TTCCTGGAATTTCGTAATACCAATAATAGCCTTCACCAAGCTTTGGTGCAAAGGTATAGCAATCGCCCCCAGGAGGAAAGCCTTCTGGTGAAGCGCAGGGTATAAAATTTGTTTTTTGAAATAATTCTTTGTAATCGTCTTTACCAACTGATTCTGTGCGTTATAGTGATTGACCACATCTTTGACTTCTGACCATTCATAAGGTATTCTGACGTATACTTAGAAATCACACCGGAACCTTCTAAAACACAACATTTCTAAGACTTTTAAACTCTTCCCTTTCAAAAGGACATTCGTTAAACTTTTGTATAATAAATGGTTTTAATTCAATCCATGGGTCATTTCCTCCATACAAAAGTTCTGTTTTGGGTATTTCATATTCTATCTCATAAGGAATATGATTGTTATTACACCATTCAAAAAACGATTGAACCACTAACCAATCATAACAAGCTTCTATCTCATATACAGCTTCTACCTCATGTTTAAGAATTTCCCAATAGTATCTTCTATCATCACACTTCCACTTTGCAAAACATTTTTTTAGTTCTTCATTACCTATCTTGTCCATAATTTTATCTTGAAATTCGGTATATGATACTACATCAATTAATTTATATTTTTTATTTTCTATAGCACTTTTCAACTCAGGTTGTAAAATTTCCGTGCATATAACATCAGTCCACCCGAAATATTTTTTCATGATTTTATCTCCACTTTCAACATCATAATCCTCCAAATTAACCCAAAACGTTTCATAAACACATAGTGGTTCATATCTCAAATCATGATCAGAACAAATAATATATGGTACCGTAAAAAAATCATCATCCTCCTCGTATATTATTTGCAGGTATTTAAATCCATTCTTATCGATCATTTCGAAATTATTCCTCCTATTGCTTTACGGTAAACATTCATCACCAATATACCATCTTCCGTATAGAACGGTTTCAGGGTATCCGATGTGATAAGTATTTTTTTGCATCAAATCCCCCATAACCGTCTCACTGAGTACCGAATCAGCAAACTGGTTATAGTAGTTGTCCGCACACATTACTACCTAAACTTTTTGATAAATTCAGTTTTCTTGCCATAAAAAGATATCTTAACTATAATAATCATGGATAAATATACTATTGTCATTCAATCCATTTAAAAAATCAAATGGCGGCATAAACATTTCTGTCCTTGCCGCATAGCGAATTTTTTCAGCACAAGATTTCAGGGCATCTTCCGGATATTCTTTTTGATACCCATTTGGAATATCCAATAGATATTGTATATTGTGTTCATCACACCACTTTATGGCCAAATCCAATTGCAACCAGTGTGCTATTAATATTACTTCATTGTGAACATCTGCCATTCTCGCAAACTTACGAAATTGTTCCTCTTGTTCATTTTCCCCTATTTTCAAAAAATATGTTTCTAATTTTTTTAATCTCAAAGTATTAAAAAACCAAGTATGAGCCCATTTAAAAGTTTTCCCTATAACTCTATAATATCCTGCATCAACTAATATCTTTTCCGTCAATCTGGTTCTCTTTGTATAAAATTTTTTCTTTATTTGCCATGGTCGGTAAACCTCATAATCATCGTACGAAAACCAAAAACTCTGCTGAAAATCATCAAATTCCTCTACCAGCGACCATTCACACTCTTTCGTCCCCCAAAATTCATCCGTCACATCAATCGATGACGGCAACCATATTTCGTTTTCATAATCATAATATGGGATGAATTTAATCAGCAAGCACTTATTACCATTAGCATCTACCATAGATATCCTCTCCCTACCCCAGAACTTTCTTAAAATCCCTCACGTTCTTTTCAATATCACCCTTGAAAACATTTGTGCCCACAACAAAAACATTGGCACCGGCAGCCATAATCTCCTCGACATTCTCAAGGTCCACACCGCCGTCAACTTCAATATCGACATTTAAATTTCTCTCATTGATTATTTCGCGAAGTTTGCGAACTTTTTCGAAGGTATGACGGATAATCTTCTGACCGCCATAACCCGGATAGACTGTCATGACAAGAACCATAGAAATCTTGTCCAGCACCGGGACGACCACATCTATGTCCGTCAGCGGACTGATGGCAACCCCCGGCTTCTTGCCAAGATTACGAATTGCGTAAATTGTACTCTCAATGCTCGAACAAGCCTCGGCATGAACGGTAATACCGTCAGCCCCTGCCGCCGCAAAGCGCTCAACATATTTGATCGGCTCTTGAATCATGAGATGTACATCAAAAAACAACTTTGTACTCTCTCTTAACCCGTCAACAACCGGTATTCCAAATGAAATATTAGGCACAAAAACACCGTCCATCACATCAATGTGGACGTAATCCGCTCCCGCCTTTTCTATTCTTTGTAAAGCATCCCCCAGATGTGCTACATCCGCTGCCAAAATGGACGGTGACAATTTGTTTGTCATTTCTTTTTCCTCCAATTTGTTTTTCTTCCATTCTCAGCCAATTCCCCATACATTTGAACATAATTGTCATAACGGCTGCGACAGATAATACCCTCCTCTAATTTCTCTCTGATAACACAGTCCGGTTCATGAACATGTGAACACGGGAGAAATCTGCACTGCCCCTCATAGGGCAAAAACTCAGTAAAGTACTGACAGAGTTCCTCCGGTCTGATTTCCGGAAGCCTGAGCGAACTAAACCCCGGCGTATCAAACAAAAAGGTGTGCCTGTCAATATGAAAAAGTTCTGAGTGCCTTGTTGTGTGCTTTCCCCGCCCGATTTTCTCACTGATTTCACCGGTCTGGGACTGCGCCTTGGGATAAAGCCTGTTGAGAAGACTGGACTTGCCCACCCCGGACGGACCGGCAAGCACTGTTGTCTTCCCTAAAAGACACTCTCTCACTTGATCAATTCCTGTATTCTCCTTGGAGCTAAAGGCTATTACCCTGTTGCTGCAAGATTCATAAACGGCTTTTAACTCCTCCTCTTTGGTGGCATCGACCACATCCTGTTTACTGAAACAAATCACAGTCTCTACCCCCTGCCACTCCATCATGACAAGAAATCTGTCCAGAAGATTGAGGTTTGGCATCGGCTCTGCCATAGCAAAGATAATCATTGCCTGATCAATATTCGCCACAGCCGGCCGGATTAATTCATTTTTTCTCTGTAATATTTTTTCGATATTACCTAATTTTTCTTGCGTGTCTAATATCTGTATCTCAACATTGTCTCCCACGAGAGGTTTGATTCCATCTTTGCGAAATCCGCCTTTTGCCTTACATTCATAGAGGCAATCATCCTCACCCCATATATAATAAAATCCGGCGATTCCCTTAATTATTTTTCCTCTCATCAATCAGCCACTCTCTTAAAGGAAATACTGTACGTCTGCCAGAGTGTATTGTCCTTATACACGAGAACATCTCCCTCATTCTCACTCGTTCCCTTGACATCACTCAACTGATATGGGAAATCACTATAGGACAACTCGACTGTCTTAATTGTCTTTTTCTTTCCATCCTGACTCAATACAAATTTGAATGATGCAGAAGGATCTGACTCATACTCAAACGGATTGTCAATCGTCACAGAACCAACATAGGAATAACTTGGTTCCGGTCCAAGACTGATTGTGACATCTACGGTTGTATTCTGGTCAACTTCTGTCCCCTCTGACTTACTCTGCACACAGACACATCCCTTTTCTACATTGTCCGAATATGCCTTCGTGACACTTCCCAGTTTCAAATTATTAGCCTTTAATTCATTTTTGGCCTCTTTCTGTGTCATACCAATAACATCCGGCACAGTAGTCGTCTGCTTCTCTGCCCCCTTACTCACATAAATCGTGACAGATGAGTTAGGAAGTACTTTCGCATTGGCTCTCGGATCTGTATAAGCAACTTTTCCCTCCTCTACAGAATCACTAAATACAGGCGTACCAACTTTTACCGTAAAGCCATCATTCTCCAAAGCATTCTCTGCGTCTGCCTGGCTGTAACCGGTCACATTGGTCACACTGACCTTCTTTGGTCCTGTACTGAGTACAACTTGAATCTGTGTATTCTCTGCAACGGAAGTTCCCTCTTTCGGATTGGTACTGATTACCTTCCCCGCATCAACGGAATCGGATTCTTTCTCCGAAAATTTATATTGCAGTTTATTTTCTTCCAGTTCAGCAACTGCCTCATCTTTTGTTAGATTTTTAAGTGCCGGAACAACCGTTGTGCCCTCTGTACTACTATCTGAAGATGCCGGAGTCGCTGTTGCCGCGTCAGTTACTACGGCCGGCGTTGGTGTCGGTGTGGTCTCCTTACTGCCTCCCCACAATCCAAACAACTTGCCGAGCGCATATATAACAATGATACCAATAATACACGCAACTGCAATACTTCCGATAACAAGAGCTTTTTCCAGTTTAGGATCCACATCTCCCTCGGAATGGTCCGATTCGTCATCAGAAATTTTATCGTTTTTCTCTTTAATACTGTCCGCAGACAGTTTTCCGGATGCCGCCTTAATCTTATCTACATCTCCACTCTTAATAAAAATCGTCTCTGATTCTTCATATAGCGGACGAATAATGCCATATTCACCTGATGGATCTTGAAGAAACATTTTCAAATCAGCAATTAAATCTGCCGCTGTCGAATATCTGAGTTCTGTCTTTTTCTGCATACACTTAGCGACAATGTTACTGAGTCCCTTCGGTATCGTAGCGTCAATCGCAGCCAATGGAGCTGCATCCTCCTGAATATGAGCCAGCGCTACCGCCACTGCATTTTCCCCTGTAAAAGGAAGTGTACCGGAGAGCATCTCATACATACTGACACCGAGAGAATAGATATCACTCTTTTCATCACTAAATCCGCCCCTCGCCTGCTCCGGAGAAATATAATGAACCGACCCCATCGCATTGGCGGTAATGGTGTTAGAACTTGCCGCTTTGGCAATACCAAAGTCTGTTACTTTGGCAGTTCCATCACGGGAAATCAAAATATTCTGTGGCTTGATATCCCGATGTATAATATGATTGCTATGAGCCGCCTCAAGTCCACTGGCAATCTGCAAACTGATTCCCACGGACTCGCGCACAGAAAGTTTTCCCTTTTTCTCAATATATTTCTTGAGTGTAATACCATCAATAAATTCCATGACGATATAATACATTCCCTCTTCTTCTCCAACGTCATATACCCCTACAATATTCGGATGGGACAAACTCGCAATTGCTCTTGCCTCCTGTCGGAACTTCGTCACAAATTTAGTATCTTCACTGTATTCATTTTTCAAAACTTTTACCGCCACAAAGCGATTCAGGCGATGATCTTTGGCACGGTAGACATTTGCCATACCACCTGCACCGACACGCTCTATCACTTCATATCGGCTTCCTATCATTGCTCCGATGTTTACCATAATAACCTCCATTTATATCTGAATCAAAATAACACTGATATTATCTTTGCCACCGGCTTCATTGGCCTGTTCAACCAGAATCTTTCCGGCAGCCTCCATCGATGTATCATTATCCCTTACAATCTTCTCTATCAAATCATCATCCACCATATTGCTCAGACCATCTGAACACAACAAGAGCACGTCCCCTGCCTGCACATCAATCTCAAAACAGTCCGGTCTAACATACTCTGTCGTACCCAAGGCGCGTGTAATAATATTTTTTTTCGGATGCGTTCGCATCTCTTCTTTTTTTATTTCCCCTGACTGAACCAGCTCTTCTACCAGAGAATGGTCTACCGTAATCTGCTGTATTTTCTCTCGAAGCCGGTACAAACGGGAATCCCCGATGTTGACAATAAATGCTGTATCATCAACTATCGTCACTCCTACCAGCGTTGTTCCCATACCTCTCAATTCAATATGCTCTTCTGACAAATGGAAAACACACCGGTTCGCGGTATCCACTGCCTGTTCAAACACACTGACAGGTGTTACTTTATCTGTTTTTCGTATCTGGTCTACTAACGCCTCAATACATGTACGCGACGCAGTATCCCCTGCCCGATGGCCCCCCATGCCGTCGGCAACTAAAAACAAATTCGGGAAAACTCCGACCGGCTGCTCCTCACAAAACAGCCAATCCTGATTGCTGGTCCGTAAACGTCCCATATCTGTTATCGAAAATGTCTTCACTGTCTGACCTCCTCATCCAGAAATCTCTTTCGTAACTGACCGCAAGCAGCGTCAATGTCACTTCCCATCTCTCTTCTTATAGTAACATTTATTCCACATTTTTCAAGTGTTAATTTGAAACTTGCTACATCAGTATCTTTAGAACGTGCGCAATTCCGTTCTTTTACCTCATTAAGCGGAATCAAATTGACATGACACTGCACACCATTTTTCAACAACTTTTGGCAGCGTTCCGCCAATTCAAACGCATCTTTTTCTCTGTCATTCACTCCCCGTATCATACTATATTCAAAACTAATTCTTCTTCCCGTCTCATGAAAATACAACTCACAAGCATGAAAGATCTGTTCAATCGTATACCGGTTCGCAACCGGCATTGTCTTCCTCCTGATTTCATCATTGGGAGCATGAAGACTGATTGCCAATGTAATTTGGAAATGCTCTTTTGAAAGCCTGTCAATTCCTTCCACCAGACCGCAGGTCGATACGGTAATATTGCGCTGACTAATACAGATTCCCTTTTCATGTGAAACCAGTCTAATAAATTTAGTCAGTGCATCATAGTTGTCAAGCGGTTCACCCATTCCCATGACAATCACATTAGACACCCGCTCTCCTGTCTCTCTCTGAATCTCATAAATCTGTGATAGCATTTCACCGGCCGTAAGACTCCTCGTAAGTCCCGTCAGCGTTGATGCACAAAAAGTACAGCCCATCCGGCAGCCGACCTGAGACGAGATGCATACACTGTTTCCGTGGCGGTACTTCATCCAGACGCTTTCAATGAAATTGCCATCCGGCAGAGCAAACAAATATTTGGCAGTGTCCTTTTTTCGGGATACTTGTTTTTCTACAATAGTAATATCGGATATCTCGTATTCTTCCTTTAGTTTGCTCCGAAATGCGGCAGACAAATTGGTCATTTCTTCAAATGTTCTCACCCGCTTTCCGTGAATCCACTCAAAAAGCTGTTTGCCACGGAATGCCTTTTCACCAAGAGATACCGATATTTTTTTTAATTCTTCTTCGTCACAACTGCGTAAATCCATATTTTCCCCCTGCTGTCAGTCATTCACCTTTCTCATTCTTGCGATAAAAAATCCATCACTCTTATGAATTCCCGGAAGCATCTGGAGCATTCCCTGTGCTGTCATTCTATTCGTAAGCAGCTCTGGGAGAAATTCATCCAGACTCTCTCGCTTTAGCCCAAGTTCTGACTCCATCCATTGAACATTGTCTTCATTTTCCGCCTGATTAATGGTACATGTACTGTATATCAGCGTTCCATTTGGTTTCAGCAACTCTACCGCCTGATCAAGAATTTCCCGCTGCAGAGGGAGTAATGTCTTTATCTGATTGAGTGCGCGATACTTTATTTCCGGCTTACGCCCAATAATTCCAATCCCCGAACACGGTACATCTGCGAGAACAACATCTGCCGTCCCTTTATTTTTCTTATCCGGCTTCCTCGCATCCCGGCACTCACACACAACATTCGGATATCCCATGCGTACTACATTTTCGCGAATAAGATTTACCTTTTCCTCGCTGACATCTCTTGCAATCAGTTGTCCTTTTCCCCCGAGACAACACAGTGCATGCACAGTTTTTCCTCCCGGTGCGCTACACAAATCCATAACTTTATTCCCCGGTTGAATCCCTGCACAAAGTACGGGCAGCATAGAGCTTTCATCCTGAACGAAAAACCATCCTTCTTCGTATCCCGGCAAGTTCTGAACCTGAGCACCTTGAGAAAGCACAACAGCCTGCTCCATGTAATAGCCTCTCTCGCAGTTGATTCCATCCTCCCGAAGAATTTCCAAAAACTTGTCTGTCGCTATTTTATTTTCATCGACATGCAAAGTCACGCCCTTTTGCTGCTGTAAAAAGGCTGATGCTATTTTTCCTGCCGTCTTTTTCCCATACTGCCTTTCGAGATGTTTCATCAGTTCTTTCGGCATAGAATACTGTATCCAGGAGCCCGCCGGGACAAAAGAGTCTTTGCTCCTGACAAGATTTCTCAAAACACCATTTACAAAGGCTGAATACCGGCCTTCCTTTTTCTGCTTAGTCAATTCCACTGCTTCATTGCAGGATACCGCCGAAGGTATATTGTCCATATAGCAAATTTCATATACTGCCATTCGAAGAATTGTCCTTACAACAGGAGACATTTTCTTAACCGGAATTTTGGACACCAAAGAAAGCCTTGCATCGGCTTCAAGCATCCGCTCAACTGCTCCATAAGACAGCCTCTTAATAAAACTCTTATCCTGAGCACTGAGTTCTTTGTGTTCCGCAAGAATCCCATGAAACAAATCATCACTGTGCCCGTTTTTCTCCAATGTGCCATATACAATATCAAATGCGTATTTTCTCATCAGTCTCTACTATTCCTTCCAAAAAGCAGAATCAGACGCAGCAACTGTAAAATTGCAGCCGCTGCCGCCGCCACATACGTCAATGCTGCCGCCTTCAGAACCCTTTTTGCCGCCTTTCCCTCCGTATCACCAAGAATTCCGGTATCATTTAAAATGCGAAGTGCCCGGCTCGATGCATTAAATTCAACCGGCAATGTCACAATCTGAAACAGAACCGCAAAACAAAACAGTACAATCCCTACTGAAATCAGCGATTGAATACTGAAAATAATCCCCGCAATAATAACCACCCAGGATGCACCGGAACCAAAATTAGCGACCGGAACCAACGCTGTTCTGATGGAGAGGGGCGCATAGCCCTTCGCATGCTGAATCACATGTCCACATTCATGCGCAGCAACCGCTATCGCCGAAACTGAAGTTTTGCCGTATACCGGTTCCGAGAGAGAAACTGTCTTTGTCCTCGGATCATAGTGGTCTGTGAGTTGTCCGGCAATCGGCTGAATAGAAACATCCCGAATTCCGGCATAGTCGAGAATTCTCTGAGCCACCTGTGCCCCCGTCATTCCTCTGGCACTCGGCACCTGACTGTATTTTGAAAAAGTGCCCTTTACTCTCGCTGATGCAATCATGGAAAGGACCACACCAATCAGCACTAATACATATGTCGGGTCCCAGTACATACCATAACCATATCCTAAAGGCATAAAACATCACCCTCCTGAATCTTAATTCCGCGGAGAAAGTTTGCGGTATCCATTCGTTTTTTCCCTTCTAATTGAAGTTCCCGCACGATAAGACACCCTTTTCCTGTCTGAACTGTAAAACTATTTTTATCCACTTTAACAATTGTTCCCGGGTTCTTTTCTGTATTGTCTTCTACCACATCTGCCGCCCATAGTTTTAGTGACTTTCCCTTGTATCCCGTAAATGCGCTCGGCCAGGAATTCAGCCCGCGGATATAGCGCTCTATTTTAGCCGCATCCCATGAAAAATCAATTCGTCCCAAATCTTTTTTCAACATCGGAGCATAGGTACTCTGTGAATCATCCTGCTTCACCGGCCGAAGATTTCCTTTTTCTGCATCCGAGAGCGTCCTCAAAAGAAGTTCGCTGCCAAGAAGGGCAAGCTTATCATGAAGGGATTCCCCTGTCTCCTTCTCCTCTATTTCAACCTCGGTCTTCAATAGCATATCCCCGGTGTCCAGCCCCACATCCATCTGCATCGTTGTAATTCCCGTCTTTTTGTCGCCCTCGAGAATGGACCACTGCATCGGAGCTGCACCTCTCCACCGCGGAAGGAGGGAAGCATGCACATTGATACATCCATATTTTGGATACTCCAATATCTCTTCCGGCAGAATCTGCCCGAATGCGATTACAACAATCACATCACAGGGAATCTTCTTTAGTTCAAGGATAAATTCTTCCTCTTTCACCCGCACCGGCGTATAGACCGGAATATCATTTGCCACCGCCACTTCTTTTACCGGTGTGAAAACAAGTTTTCCACTGCGTCCACGTGCCTTATCCGGCTGCGTCACAACAGCCGTTACCTCATGCTCGTCCGAGTGAATCAGCCCTTTCAGAACCGGCACTGCAAAATCCGGTGTTCCCATAAAAATAACTTTCATCCATACCTCCGTCTATTCTTCGTCTCCGAATTCTTTTTGAAATTCTTCAATTGTATAAATTCGATTGTTCTCTGCTTTTTCCACATAAAGATGCCCATCTAAGTGTTCAATTTCATGAATCAGTGCGCGGGCAAGAAGTTCCTCTCCTTTTATCGTGCGCATTTTCATGTTTATATCCATCGCCTTTACTTTTACCTTATTCGGTCTTGTCACAATTGCCACTTTGTCAGGAACAGAAAGGCACCCTTCACTCCCTCTCTGTTCTCCTTCAGTTTTTATGATCTCCGGATTAATCAGTACAATAGGATGCGACCGGTCTTCTGTTACATCTACAACCGCAATTCTCTTGAGAACTCCTACCTGCGGAGCCGCCAATCCGACACCATCCGCATCATACATTGTCTCTAACATATCTTCTATCAACTGTCTCGTTTTATCTGTCATTTCTTTTACAGGTTTACATTTTTTCTCGAGAATTTCATCTCCAATTTCCCGTATATTTCTTAGTGCCATAAGTACCTTCCTTTCATCAATAGCTGCTCATTGGATTTCTGTCATAGCGAACATGAACAGAATTCCCAAAACTACAGCTGATGCTCTCACATTCTTTTTTTATCTTTGCTATTTTTGTTTCATCGTCTGCCTTCAAGTAGAGAACAAAACGATATCTGTCTTTCACCTTGCTGAGTGCTGCCTCTGTAGGGCCAATTAAAACCACATCCTCTAATGAGAGCGCACGAATTTTTTCTGCTAACAGGCGAATTGACTCCTCGCTCTCCCGTCTATTCTGTGCAGTCACAAGAATAGCAATCATACACGTATATGGAGGATATTTCATCATACGTCGATAGGCAAGTTCATTTTCATAAAAATATCCTGCTTCCTGCCTTCGAACCGCCTCTATACTATAGTGTTCCGGATTATACGTCTGTATAATCATTTCACCGGCTTTTTTTCCTCTACCGGCTCGTCCCGCCGCCTGCATCATCAAATCAAAAGTTCTCTCACTGCTCCGGTAATCACCATTATACATACCAAGATCCGCCGCCAGAGCCGATACAAGCGTTACATTGGGAAAATCATGTCCTTTCACTATCATCTGGGTACCAATCAAAATATCTGCCTCACCTCTACGGAATGGCCCTAAAACAGATTCGTGACCATACTTACCACTTGTTGTATCTGCGTCCATTCGAAGGACTCTTGCGCCTGGAAACCGTTTCCTCAGCATTTCCTCAACTTTCTGAGTTCCAAGTCCAAAAGAAGCAATGTACGGAGAGCCACAGGACGGACATCTCTTCGGCATCGCAACTGCATGCCCACAATAGTGACAGACCAAAGTATCCACATCGCCAACATGATTTTTATGCGCCGTCATAGACACCTCACAATGATTACATTTTAACACAAAACCGCAGCTTCTACAAGAAACAAAGCCGGCATATCCTCTTCGATTTAAAAAGAGCATGGTCTGTTCACCTTTTTTTAACCGCTCTTCTATCTTTTTCTGTAAAAGGATACTGAAAACAGAACGGTTTCCCGCTTTCATTTCCTCTCTTAAGTCTACTATATGAACGACAGGCATAACAGCACTCTTTGCTCGATTTTTAATTTCATATAGACAATAGTCCCCTCTGACAGCAGCCAGATAACTCTCTGTCGAGGGAGTTGCTGAACCGAGCACCACGCTTGCACCACTCATTTCCGCTCTTTTCACAGCTACCTCTCTGGCGTGATATTTGGGAGGATTCTCGCTCTTATAACTGCTCTCATGTTCTTCATCAATAACAATTAATCCCAAATTCTCAAATGGGGCAAAAAGTGCGGAACGCGGACCAACAATAATATCAATCTCTCCTTTTTTCGCCCTCTCATACTGGTCAAAGCGCTCTCCCTCTGAAAGCCGGGAATTAAGCACGGAAACCCGGTTGGCAAATCTCCTTTGAAATCGTCTAACCGTCTGATGTGTAAGTGAAATTTCCGGAATTAACACAATGACCTGTCTGCCTTCATCAATCACTTCCTGCATCATTTCCATATACACTTCTGTCTTTCCGCTTCCCGTCACTCCGTATACTAAATATTTTTTTCGCCTGCCAAGACGATATTCCTCTTTAAAATGTTCCGTAACCCGCCTTTGTTCTTCATTCAGTTCAATCAAAGAAACACTTTTTTCCCAATCATCTTCCAAACTTTCCTGATAAGGATTGCGATAGATTGTTTTATCTGTCACGGTAATAACTCCCGCTTTCACAAAACTGTCAATCACAGATTTTGACACTTGATATTTTGTCGCCGCCTGCTTAGTAGTCATATATCCACCCTCATCTAACATTCCCTGAAGCAGACGCACTTTCGCATTATAATGTCGGAGGCGACACCGATCCAGTTCTTTTTTTATCTCCTCCTGACTCACAACAAAATTAAGCCAGTGCTCCTTCACTGACTTAATCTGCTTTTTCACCGGCAACACAGTTTTAAGTGCTTCATTCATTGTTCCGCCGTATTGTTCACGGATCCATGCTGCAAGCTGCAAAAGTTGTCCTTCAACAGGAATGTCAGTCTCGTCTATGGAGAGTAATTCTTTTATCTTGTCTTCCGGCCATTTTGCTTGCTCTGTCAATCCAACCACAAAACCTGTTATCCTGCGATTACCTCTTCCAAATGGAATTGCCACACGAGTTCCCGGAACAATCTGTCCCTCCATCTTTGGAGGAATCCGGTACTGAAACGTGCGATCCAACGCTTCCGCAGAAATATCTACAATTACATCCGCAAACACTCTGTCACTCCTTTGTCAATTCATTGACAACCTCATCCATATGCATACCACGGGATCCTTTAACAAGAATCCAGTCATCTGCTCTCATGTTCTCTTTTACAATTTTCACTACTTCTTTATTGTCTTCGCAGTGGATTGCAGGAATATCCGAGTAATTGGTCACATAGTCATGAATTGCCACCGTCTCTGTCCCTACTGTCACAAGCAGCGAGAGAATACGGGCGTTCTTTTTTTCCTCAAGAATGAATTTACCAATCCCTTCGTGAAGCTCATAGGAACGCTCCCCAAGTTCCAGCACATCTCCCAGAACAGCAATTCTCCTGCCACCAGTCCCGTAATCAAACAGGGAATGAAGATTACTGTTAATAGAGTCCGGACTTGCATTATAGGTATCATCAATGATATGTACCCCCTTCGTCTCTTTTACCACACCACGCATAGCAATCGGCTGATAGGCTTTTAACGCTTTTTTTGCCTCATCCATCGGCACACCATACTGAATAGCCAGCGCCAATGCAACAATGGCATTATTTACATTGTGTTCGCCCATGACAGACAATTCAACTTCTTCTTCTCCTTCCGGATAGTGAAACATAAATTTCTGCCCATCTGCCATTGTCTGAATGGAATCTCCGTAATACAAAACTCCCTCTTTCGTTCCGTAATAAACAGTTTTACATTTTCCTTTACAACGCTCATATGGAATACATTGTTTGGTCAATTCCATTAAATCTCCATTGCCACACAGATAGAATGTGCCTTCCTCTCCAAAATTAGTGAGTATTTTTCCCTTTTCACGGCATATATTTTCTCTGGAGCCAAGATTTCCGATATGAGAAACACCAACATTGGTAAGAACAGCCGTCTGCGGCCTTGCAATGTCCACAAGTCGATCCATCTCACCCGGCATACTGATTCCCATCTCAAAAACAGCCATTTCGGTCTCGTCCTCTATATGAAACATCATGAGCGAAAGTCCAATCTGACTATTGAGATTTCCAATCGTCTTTACCGTCTTATATTTCACTTCCAACGCCGCCCCAATCATCTCTTTGGTCGTCGTTTTTCCTACACTTCCGGTAATACCGATTACAGGAAGTGTAAATTGATTCCGATACCACGATGCAAAATCCTGAAGTGCCTGCAAGGTATCCTCAACAAAAATACAAGCCCCCGCATCTCCCTGAATTGAATGGTCAGAAGAAAGCACACACGCTGCGCCCTGATTTAGTACATCAGGGATAAACCGGTGTGCATCAACTCTCTCTCCAATAATAGGAACAAACAGTGCCCCCTTGTCAGCCTCTCTTGAATCAATTACCACATGATCCACCACAGCACTTTCGTCTCCCCAGCCAAGAGTTCCTGACACCGCTCTTACAATATCTGATATCTGAATTGGTTTCATATAAACCTCCATTTATTAGTTCGCAGCGATCACATCTGCCATCTCATATCGTCCACTTGTCTTTCCATTCAAAAACTTAGCTGCCGATACTGCTCCCTTTCCAAATACAGCCTTACTATATGCTGTGTGGGAAAACGTCACCACTTCATCTTTACCGGCAAAAATCACATCATGATCACCAACAATTGTACCACCTCGTACCGCACTGATACCAAGTTCTTTCTTTTCCCTCTTTTGGCGTCTCTGTGAGCGATCATAGATATATTCATACTGATTGCCCATGGCTTCATTTACAGAATCCGCCAGAGCAAGTGCAGTTCCTGACGGTGCATCCAGTTTCTGATTGTGATGTTTTTCTACGATTTCAACATCAAACCCCTCTGCGGCAAGAACCTTTGCCGCCTCCTGCACCAAATGAAGCAGTGTGTTAATACCGAGAGACATATTTGCTGATTTGAGAATTGCGGTTCTCTCAGATGCCTCCTCAATCTCAGCTAATTGTTCCTCACTATAACCTGTCGTGCACAAGACAACTGGAACTTTTTTCTCTTCACTATAAGTCAGCAGATCAGTCAAGACTTTTGGTGTTGAAAAATCAATAATGGCATCTGCCTCCACATCGCAATCTTTGATACTGGAAAAAACCGGATATGTGTTCTCACCATTATCATTTACATCAATACCGGCAACAATCTCTGCCTCTGCATCATCTTCCACAATTCCGGTAATTGTTTTTCCCATTGCGCCATTACAGCCGCACATAATAATTCTTGTCATCGTATATTCCTCCATGCCGAAAACTTTGTACAAAAGTCTCCAAGTATCTTATTTCAATGTTATGCCTGCTTTTATCATAGCATCCGCAAGACGTTTTGCGTTTGCCTCCTCCATTTCTGTAAGAGGAAGTCGAAGACTCCCCACTTCCATTCCCATCAAATTCATTGCCTTCTTAACCGGAATTGGATTGACTTCACAAAACAATGCCTTGATTAAATCAAAATATTTCAATTGCATCTGACGACTCTTTTCCACATCTCCCGCCATAAAGGAAGCTACAATATCATGTGTCTCCTGTGGAAGAATGTTAGACAAAACAGAAATTACTCCTTTTCCTCCAAGTGAGAGAACCGGTGTAATCTGATCATCATTGCCCGAATACAAATCAACGCAGCCATCAGCAAGACTCATAACCTCTGCCACTTCTGAAATATCTCCGGTCGCATCTTTAACGCCTACAATATTCGGTACCTCTCTACACAAATCTACAACTGTCTGCGGAGCAATTCTTGTACCCGTACGGCTTGGAACATTGTAGAGAATAATCGGCACCTTTACACTGCCGGCAATCTTCTGATAGTGCGCTTTTAAACCATTCTGCGTTGCCTTATTATAATATGGAGTCACCAGTAAAAGTCCATCAACGCCAAATTTTTCTGCCTCCTGCGACAGATAAACGGCAGAATCTGTACAATTTGAACCAGTACCGGCAATAACCGGAATTCTCTTCTTCGTCACCTCGCAGGCGAAACGAATACATTCCAAATGTTCCTCATCACTGAGGGTGGAAGCTTCCCCAGTCGTTCCACAGATAATAATGGCATCTGTTCCATTACTAATCTGAAATTCCAGAATTTCCTCCAGTTTCTTGTAATTTACACTCCCATCATCGTTCATTGGTGTGACAAGTGCCACACCGGCTCCTGTAAAAATAGCCATAATTCTCAGATCCTTTCTTTGAAAATAAAAGAAGCCGGCAACAAAGTGCCAACTCCTCAAAATACATTCATACTATGAGTAGCACTCCATCAAAAGATGACAGTCACATAATTCTTCACTATGTGCCCAGAGAACAAATGTGCAGGCATTTCTTCCCTTCGGCGAATATTCCTTTCACAAAACCCTCTTCCATGCCTGACATGTCCGGTCTGCTACTGATAAGATTCGCACCTCTACTAACATATGTATCAAGAATAACACAATTAACCACAAAGGTCAAGTGTTAGAAAATTTCATTTTCAGATTCTTTTTCCTGCGCTTTCTCCATCACATCAGATGTTTCCAAAGCTTCCTCTCTATAGTCAGACGGTTCCTCGGATGCAGCAGTTATTTCCACACTCTCCTCTACACACTCTAACTTACTCACAGAAATCTCATATGCCACTCTTGTCTCATATTCATCTTCGCCTACCTGCTTTTGATATTCCCGGCTCTGAATACGTCCCCACAACTGCACATGTTCGCCAACTTCAAACCCATCTGCATAGCGGGCATTTCTCCCCCAACAGATACATGGTATGTAGTCTGATTTGCCATATGGTCTGTTGACTGCCATCAAGAGATCTGCAATTTCTCTTCCCAGCGGTGTCTTACGATATACCGGCGGTTTACATAAATATCCATCCAAAAAGATATAATTAGGTTTCTCGCTCTCCTGCTCTGCCTCATCAATCCTCAGGTCCCTAACGAACACAGATAACACAAGACGATTACGGTTTTCCTCATGACGATTGTATGAGCGGAACTGTCCGCTTGCCTCCATAAATTGCCCACGATAATCCCGATGAACGTCTACTAATCTCTCTGATACCATCAACGGAATAGTATCATATACTTTGCTGAGTCTTTTAACAGAAAGCCGAAGCATATAAAACCCTTCACCATACACCTCGTGACTGAACGTAAACTCACTCACAATCTCTCCATATACATTTACCTGATTGTTTCCTAAAATCTTATCTGTCATATTTCATGACCCCCTTTGTTTATTCCGCCCCTTCCACATTCTATACAGGGCTCTTTTCTTTAGGAACTGTGAACATTATATAGAACAGTTCCTTACATAGTAAATATATGAAACGAATTCTTCTTTTAGAACAATTTTTTCAAAATTTTCAAAACACCATTATTCTCATAGCTGTCACATTCATACATTGCCGCCTGTTTCACTTCGTCCCGGGCACCTGCAACTGCATAACTGACACCGGCCTGTTCGAACATCTCCATATCATTTTGATTATCGCCAAACACAAGAGTCTGTTCCGGAGTAACATGAAAATGTTCCTGCATGAACCGCAATGCTGTACCCTTCCCCGCATCTTTCGGAACACAATCCAACCATTGAATACCTGCCAGGCTCAACTTAACATTTTCTTTCTCCCACTTCGGCCGGAACCATGGATTCGTCAACTCCTCTGCCCTGTCTTTATGGTAAACAGATACCTTTACAATCTCTTCTTTTATATCACAGGTCATGTCCTTGACCACTTCCATGTCAAAGCCATAACTGTCCACCATCCAGTGATACATCTCACTGCCATCATGTTCACAGTAAGCCCGTTTTGCTGTGCAGACAAGCACATCACACAAATCCACTTTTCTCGCATCGCAAATCACAGCATTTGCGATTTCTCTAGGCAGTGTTTTGGAAAAAAGAAGATTTCCTCCTCGAAATATATTGCTCCCCCCATCACATGCCATATAAATATCACTGATAATAGGCTGGAACAACTTGGTAATACTCTGTCTTTGTCTTCCGCTACAAGCCATAAACCGAATCCCCTGCCCAACCAGTTCATGTATCACTTCATAGTATTCATAGTCAAGTGCACCATATCCCTGACCATCTCCCACTAAAGTTCCATCAATATCTGATACAATTAACTTTATATCATTCATTTTGTTGAAATTCCTCATAGTCTCCTCTGTCTCAAACACACACCGCCAAGGCGCATGATGCGAAAAAGCCGCACAGAACAGAAATCTCTGTGCGGTATTTATTCCTTCACACATGGGAGAAACTTCCCATGTGTGAAGTCAACTGCATAAATGTTTTAGTTGTTGATCAATTTATCTTCGCCATTCCAACTGTAAAGCTTGCGAATCTCCTCGCCGACAATCTCCGACGGATGCTCAGAAGCAAGTTTTCTCATGGCCTTGAAGTGAGCCTGACCACCTGCTGAGGACATGTCAAGCAGGAACTCTTTTGCAAAAGAACCGTCCTGAATATCGGAAAGAATCTTCTTCATTGTCTTCTTTGTCTCTTCTGTGATAAGTTTTGGTCCTGTTACATAATCACCGTACTCTGCCGTATTGGAGATGGAATATCTCATGCCGGCAAAACCACTCTGGTAAATCAGGTCAACAATCAGCTTCATCTCATGGATACACTCAAAGTATGCATTTCTCGGATCATAACCAGCCTCACAAAGCGTTTCAAATCCAGCCTGCATAAGAGCACATACGCCACCGCAAAGTACTGCCTGCTCACCAAACAAATCCGTCTCTGTCTCAGTGCGGAATGTTGTCTCCAGCACACCGGCTCTTGCACCACCAATTGCCAAAGCGTAAGCAAGTGCTTTTTCCTGAGCCTTGCCGGTAGCATCCTGATGTACGGCAATCAGACATGGAACTCCTTTGCCTGCCTGATACTCACTTCTTACCGTATGACCCGGTCCCTTTGGAGCAATCATCGTAACATCGACATCTGCCGGTGGAACAATCTGATTAAAGTGAATGTTGAAACCATGAGCAAACATCAACATGTTACCTGCTTCAAGATTCGGCTCAATCGACTCCTTATAAAGAGCGGCCTGCTTCTCATCATTAATGAGAATCATAATAACATCTGCCTTCTTTGCTGCCTCTGCCGCCGTATATACCTCAAAGCCCTGTTCTTCTGCTCTCTTCCAAGACTTAGATCCCTCATACAGACCGATAATCACATGACAGCCGGACTCCTTTGCATTCAACGCATGCGCATGTCCCTGACTACCATAACCAATGACAGCAATTGTCTGTCCATCCAGTGCTGCTAAATTACAGTCATCCTGATAATAAATTCTTGCTTCTGACATTTTAAAAGCCTCCTAAAATTTGTATTTAAAGCCTCACAAAACATATCATGCATGATAATATATTCTGCGGATGGTTTTCAAAAAAATCTCTACGCTCTGTCATCGTCGTAGAATCCTCTGGAAAGACCGGAAATACCGGTACGAACCAATTCTTTAATCTCGTAGCCCTCAATCAATTTGATAAAAGCATCTAATTTTGCCTGATTTCCTGTCAGCTCAATCATCATGGAAGTATCCGCCACATCTACTATCTTAGCACGGAATATCTCTACTACTGCATTAATCGACGGACGATCTTCTCTCTTGGCCTCAACCTTGACAAGAATCAGTTCACGGCAAACACTTGCCTCACCTGTCAACTGCTTTACCGACTTAACATCCTCTAATTTGTTAACCTGCTTCTCAATCTGCTCCAATACCATGTCATCCCCGGTCACTGACACTGTCATGCGGGAAAACGCCGGATTCTCCGTCTCGCCCACAGTCAGACTGTCAATATTATATCCTCGACGGCTGAATAACCCGGCCACACGACTGAGAACACCTGATGTATTGTTTACTAATATGGATAGAACTACTTTACTCACCAGTCCTCTCCTCCTTTACGCACATTTATTTCCACCAAAATACACCTTTTCATTTTAACAACATGAATCCTGCTTGTCAACTGTTGAAAAGGAATTTTTTCAGTGCACTCTTGTTTGTGTCCAAATCCGGCACAAGACAAGCCTGACCATTAATTGTCTCACTCGTAAAACTTCCTTCCACAGGAAGCGCAAACTGATTTAGTTCCGTAGTTCCCATCTTTGCTGTTGCCAGAACATATTTATATATATCTTTTTTGGATAAATCTGTCTTGATACTTGGCATGATAATTTCTGCAAGTTCGAGCAATTCCATTGGCGATTTCGTCTTTGCCTTCTTTACAATTGCCTGCATGACAAGGCGCTGCCTCTCTGTCCGGCCGTAATCATCTCCCTTTCCACTCGCCGTATACACTCCGGGCATACGTCCATTGGCCTGCTTTTTCCCATGTCTAATCCGGCAATATCCCAGTGCCTGATATCCATTAAATACCTGGGTACCCACTTTCACTTTTTTTCGGTTTTTCTTTCGTCTGATATAATTCGTCGTCTGAAGTCCTTCAGCCTCCGACTCTGTCAATGTAACTTCCACACCACCAATTTCATCGATTACATTGACAAAGGCATCGAAGTTCACTTCCATATAGCCATCCATACTGATTCCGAAATTCTGGGCAATCGTTTTATACAATAGTTTAATTCCGCCATAAGAATAGGCAGCATTTAATTTATTTTTACTATATCCCGGAATCTCCACGTACATATCCCTCATAAGAGAAGTCACCTTGAGTTCTCCGTGCTTGACATCCAGTGTGGCAATCATCATAGAATCCGAACGCCGCTCTACACCTTTCGCATTCTGCTCATCGTTGTTTTTGTCAGCTCCAACCAGCAAAATATTAATAATCTCTGTGTCAGAAGCCAACTCATACTTCGACAAATCAACACTCGACAGAGAATTTTCTGTATCAAAATTCATAAGTCCCACAAGACTGTCACCGCGCTGCACAAGTGTAGCAGCCATACTCCCCGCTGTCATTGAGAGCATCAATCCGATAACAAAGAAGATACGCCCTACAATTCTCGCTTTTTTTCTCACTTTTGCCATTGTTAATTCCTCTTTCCTTCGTTCTTATATCAGCAGAAATAATCCAATATTCCGGATAACTCCGCTCTTTTCAAATCCGTATTTGAGCATATACCTGCGACGTTTCAACCACCCCGCATCCTCCATACCGGCAAATGCCTCAGCAATTTCCAACTGCTCCTGTGTCATCCGGTCACCAAACATTTGCAGGAAAATTTCCCCTTGTCGATACGATGCGCGCAGTGCTTCTCTCTGTCTCTGAACAGAAGAAATCCTGTCTTTGACATATTGGAGAAAACTGCTGCCTCCAATCTGATTCCCACTGTGCTGTCTATATAGCAGTGTGGGATTCCTGTCATATACAATTCTCCCAAAATGACTACATATCAGCGCAAGCCACCAGTCATGAACCCGGACTTCCCGCGGAATCTCTTCCAGATAAGGAAGAATGTTCCGGTTCACCATCGCCGTGCAGCCAATAACTTTATTTTCCATAAAAAGATGCGCCGTGTCAACCTTTTTTGTGTCCAAATGACTATTTTCATGAAAAAGACCTGTTGTACATTCTGTTTCGCTGTCATAAAGTACAGCGTCCGTAAATACAAGAATCGGTTTTGACGGATATTTCTTCTCTTCTTTTTTCATGAGCAAAAGCGTGTTCTCGACCTTATCTATATTCCATATATCATCCTGATCACAGAGCATGATATACCGTCCTTCTGCCCGCTTGATTCCCTCCAAAAAATTCTTTACATACCCCTTATTTGCTTCATTTTTATGAAAAAAAATTCTTTCATCCTTCTTTCTGTACTCGCTGATAATCTGCTCTGTACCGTCTGTCGAGCCATCATCACACACCTCAATCCTTATATTTTCATAGGTCTGAGACAAAAGGGAATCCATCTGTTCTTTTAGATATTTTTCGCCGTTAAAGGAAGCCATGACAATACTCACTGTCTCCTGATTCATAACTGCCTCCATTTTCTATTTCCAAAATGATTTATTCATAGAGAATTTTCTGACCAGCCACATCGGAAGCCGGTCATATTTTTTCCCAAACCGGTATCCCAGATACTTAAACCCACTTTGCATAATCAGATCCGGAACCAAATACCACTTTCCTTCTTTTAGCAGGTAACTCATCGTATCCTTTACCATGCGGATCCCTTCATTCTCAGACTTTACCCCGTCAAAGATTTCCCGATATTGACGCTGCGATACGGCAAGATCAAAATTTCTTGTAAACTGCTGCCGATAGGTGTACTTATGCGCATGAATAACCTTTGCATCCGCCGCATAGGCAATCTCATATCCGGCATCTATCACTTTTGATGCCATAATCATATCTTCATTAAAAATCGTGTGCACGACAAACCCGCCAAGTTCCTCATAAACCCTTTTTTTATACATGGCACACACATTAGAGCAAAAATAAGTCTTAATCCCCAACGTCTCCAAATCAGCTTTGGATTTACGACTGCTCTCATCCGGATAATTAAACCGTCTTGTATACTCCTCGATGATCCCCACATCATCGCCGGCGAGCTGCCTTCCATAAGCGGTCGCCACATTGTCCGGCTCTAACGCTTTCAATAAATTCTCAATCAATTTATCGTCGACAGGAACTGCATCCTGTGTCATAAACAGCATATATTCCGCATCCGAAATAGCAGCACCACAATTTCTTGTTCCCCCATGGTCAAAATCTTTTCTCTCTATCTGAAACACTCTGCTTTTCTTCGCTTTTTTCAAAAGACGATTTACTTTCTCATCGTATTCTTCATTTCCCGTCATTGTCTGCATGAAAAT
>CAMVIN010000026.1 GCA_947167565.1 uncultured Clostridia bacterium
AGAATTTATCAGGATATATGCAGATAGTGTAGACAGTGCAGACGAAAAAGATACCGGAGCCGAAAGAAGGAATCGAATACCGGGGAATGGGCGTGCAGGAGTCACAGAACTGTACCGTGATAACGATGCGGATGAAACACCGGCGGATGAGGTGGTCAGAGTCAGGAGCAAATCATCTTGCGAAAGTGCTTTGCCGGAAAGAGAACCGGGAATTAATTGACACGATTGAGAGGTATACAGATGGATTACTATTTACGCTTCAGATGCGAGAGGTAATTGAGATTTTAAGTGCGTCGAAAGCACCGAAAAAAGATGGAAAAGGAAGCACATACAAAGAATTGATAGAAAGACATGTGCCACTGATGGATGCCGTGATGACAGGAGCAAGAAAAGTGTTCCGGGAGGCATTTGTAAGATAAAAAGCAAAACAGGAAATAAAGCCTGCAAATAAAAAGTCAAGGCTAAATTGAAAGAACTTTGAAAATTTTATACAGGTTGAAAATTAGGTATCAAAACAAGACCACCACACCAGTGCTGGTCTGAAAAGTACAATGGATGATTAAGACTTTGGAAGAGATGAAAGGTATTCTTTCACCCGCCCATAGTAGATGCGCAGAAACTTGTTAGCACCAGCAGTCATGTAGACATAATAAGGTTTGCCTTGAGCTCGCTTCTTGTCTAAGAACTGATATACAGGGTCATCCTGTGGCATGGTTTTAATCAAAACATCCATTACCTGAAATAATGTTTTTCTAAGGGCAGAAGAACCACGTTTTGAAGTGGGAACACTTTTTTGTTCATAAGTTCCGGATTCATTTACACCTGGATCTACGCCCGCAAATGCAGTGATAGCACTTTTATGAGTAAAACGGGTAACATCACCAATTTCAGCCATTAGCTGAGGACCAAGTGATGGCCCAACCCCTTTCATAGCCATAACAACAGGATATTCGGGAAGCTTGGATGCAGTTTCATTCATAAGAGTGCGTAGTGACTCGATGGTTGCAGAGACACTATTAAGCTGATCAACAGCTTGTTTGATGATAATCTTTGTAATGTCATCCTTAGGAAGTACAGGAACAAGCTCCTTTGCTTTTCCATAGATTTCTTCAGCTTTGGATTGGCTGAAATTGTACTTCTTGCGTTTGCACCAGTTCTGGTAATGGTCAATAAATGCGTTTTTGGACATTTTACGGACGCAGTCCACGTGCCAGTATGTAGATGCAAAATCAACCCATTTCTGGCTGCCATCATTACGTACAGGGCTGTCAAAGTAAGCATTAACACCAGGATAGGTCTGGTCAAGGATGCCGATAAGATTATTCTTCATGGCCGTCTTATGTTTCATGTAAAAGCCAAACTGACGGTTCATGGTTTTGAGCTGATTACGTAATTCATCCATAACACTATACTGTTTGAGACTTTGCCATTTGTCAAGTGCATATCGGGCAATTTTAATGGCGTCAGCTTTATCGGATTTGACTTTGCGAAGGGAATCATTATCAAAGTCTTTGATCAACTTGGGGTTAATGGCACTAACGAAAAGGTTTGCCTCAGAAAGCTGATGGGCAAGGACTTCATAATAACGTCCTGTATGCTCCATTACAATCCGGGACTCATCTTCAAAAGAGTTGATGAGTTCTACAAGTGAGTTGATGTCACTGGTTGTGTGTTTGATTTCAAAAGGTGTGGAAACAATTTCACCGAAAGGTCGCATGATGGCAACCATACTTTTACCTTTTGAAACATCGATACCTACTGCGTTCATAAATTTGTCACTCCTTAAGATTATTGCAATGGATAAGTACCAGTTTTACTCATTGCCTATTCTATCTACTGTGGTGTGACACGAACGTACCTAAGGCAGTTCAACCTGCATAAAACGAACGCTGCGAATGAGGAGCTGGTTATCAGTCTTTATTACGGACGCGAAGTCCAAGAAAAGAAGCCGACATACCTATTGCTCCATCATTATACAGCTTAAGCAACAAGATGGATAATTCCTTACTGGCTGTAAGGGGCATTAACCATAAATATATTGTAGTAGAAAAGCGGAGAGATAAGATGGTTGTTTGGTCAGAGAAAACGCCGGCTTATTTCAGATAGCAGTATTTCAAGCAGAAAGTTTGCATGAGCATGGCCTTATAAGTGCGTTAGTATGAGGCACTGGTATAAAGCGCAGCTTTCAGTGCCCATACCATTACGCACTTATCCGAGCGCAAGCGTGCCATGCGAAAGAAACTTTACTGCTGAAATACGGAATCTGAAAAAAGTGCCAACGTTTACTTGACACAAACAATACAGAATATGTGCATTGAAAACAACCGGCAGATATGGTACAATAATGGGTATAGTAATACGGACAGAAACCCATGGGGTTTCAGGCGAAAAGGGGGACAGTTTTATGGCTAAAGAGACAAAGAAAAAAGGAGGTCTTCGGGTTGGTTTCAGAGGAAAACTGCTGGGACTGACACTGCCGTTTACGATTGTGATGATTATCGTGTTAATAACCATTGCCTATATCGTATCAAAGAACAATATTATGGAGTCGTCGGAGAGACTCCTCACAACGTCAGCGAAGGATCAGGGACACCAGATTGAATCGTGGATGAACCGCAAACTGGACGAGATGAAGACGGTGAAGTTTGATCTGGAAAATTCCGGAGCGCTGACGGATGCCGGGGTAATGCAGCAAAAGCTGGATAGTTATGCCGGACTTGACGGGGCATTTACCGGTGGGTTTTATGTGTCGGATTTGAATGGGAACGTTGTGAAGGCAACGACAAGTGAGCTGACGATTTCTTCTCCGACAGATCAGATCTGGTTCAAAGAGGGACTCACTCGTATGAATCCGAATTACACCCAGACATATGAGGACGGCTCAGGCAATCAGGTAATCAGTGCGAGCGGATTGTTGAATGACCTGACAAATCCGAGGGTGATATCGGGAAATCTTTCCCTTGATACAATTAACATTATTGTAAATTCAAGTGTATCCATGCCAAAGGCAGAATCACTTCTGGTCGATAAATCCGACGGGACGATTCTTGTTTCCCGTGATGCCGCACTGGTATCTACAAGTGTAAATGGGTCATCGGACAAATTTCTCGGCAAAGTATCGGATAAAATTTCGGAGGGAGATTATGCGCTGGCTTCTCTTGGGAACAACATTACAGTTATGCGGGAAATCAGCGGAACAAACTGGGTTCTGGTCTCCTACATTGCCAAGTCGGAGATTACTTCCTCCGTTGACAAACTCCGTCTCACCTTGATTATTATTGCGGCAGTTTGTCTTGTGATTCTCAGCATAGTGACAATTTTCACTGTCAATATTGCAGTTTCGCCGCTGAAAGATTTGACTAAGAAAATTCACTCTATGTCAGAGGGTGATTTCTCCATTGAAATCAATCCAAGAGGTTCGGATGAAATTTCTGATATTCAGAGAAGCATGAAAACATTTGTCCTTCAGATGAGGGAGATGATTAGTAATATTAATCTGATTACGGAGAACATACAGAGACAGGCGGATAACAGTAGTACCGTTTCCGCTGATATGCAGAGTTCTTCGGAGACACAGGCAGATTCCATGTCAGCGCTGAATGATACGGTGGATCAGTTCTCTATTTCCATCAATGAAATTGCGCAGAGTGCCATGAATCTGAGTGATGTCGTAGCGGATACCTCAACAGAGGGAGATGCCGTGAAGTTGCAGATTGACGCGACCGTTGAGAAGTCGAAGAAAGGGCGTTCAGATATGCAGCGCGTCAATGAGGCGATGACAGAAATCCGCTCTTCCATTGAGGAACTTGTCAAGGCGATTGACCGCGTAGGTGAAGCATCCAGAGAGATTACCGGAATCACTACCCTGATTGGCAATATTTCCGAGGAAACAAGTCTTCTGTCATTGAATGCCTCCATTGAGGCAGCGAGGGCAGGAGAGGCCGGTCGTGGTTTTGCTGTCGTTGCGACGGAGATTAACAAACTTGCGGAGAACACATCGGATTCTGCAGAGGATATTGCGAAACTTGTCGGCGAGGTTGATAAGTTGATTGAGGACGCTGTCAGACAGGCAGGTGTCAGCGTGGAGAATATCAATGAGAGCGGCAACCGGATCAATGTGGCTGTCAGTACCTTTGATGAAATTTATGACGGCATTCTTGAGGTTGATAATGTAATCAACAAAGTGATAGACGGAATTCAGACAGTTAATAATGTAGCGATGAATGTCTCTGCTATTTCTGAGGAGCAGGCCGCTTCCACAACATTGATCAGCGACACCTCGGAGGGAATGGTTGAACAGGCAAATAATCTGGCAAAAGAGAGTGAACAGGTGGCAGATGGAGCGAAGATTCTGACTGAGACATCCGATGAATTGACGAGCCAGATGAATAAATTCAAGTTATAAGTTGATTTTTATATGAGGGAGGCTGGAAAAATGATGAAAAGAGATAAAATAAAGAAATTTATATCAACGCTGCTTGTGACTGTCCTCTGTGTGGTACTCACATCGTGCGGAGTTTCCTCCGGTGGCGGAAATGTGAATGCGTCGTCTGTCAACGGCAAGGGAATCAAAGCAATTCTGACAATATCGGATGCGTCGGATGCATTCCGCTCCACTCTTGCGGCTGCGGCAGAACAGGCGGCGGGACAGTGTGGCATGGAGCTTGAGGTGCTGGATGCTGCCGGTTCATCGGAGACACAGATGAATCATATCAAGCAGGCGACGGATGCGGATGTTATCATCTGCGCGCTCTGTGACAGTGGAACAGCTCAGCAGATGGAAGCGCTGGCGGGAGACAAACCGATTGTGTTTATTAACAGTTGCCCGGATGAGGATTATCTGGAGGCAAATAAATATGTCTATGTCGGCTCGGATGAAGGAGTGGCAGGTGGACTTCAGGCAGAATATGTTCTGGACAAATTTTCCTCCAAGGACACACTGAATGTCGCAATCATCAAAGGGGAGAGCACACACTCGGCAACGAAGGGGCGCACCAAGGCAAATAAGGCTGTTCTCGAGGCATCCGGCAAGACAATTAATTATGTATATGAAGATTATGCGGACTGGAGTACGGAAATAGCGGAAAATATGTTTGATCTTTTCCTGAAGACAAAACAGCCGATTGATGCGGTGCTCTGTAACAATGACTCCATGGCGATTGGTATCGTGCAGTCCATGGAGAAGAACGGAATATCTTTTGACAGTGTTCCGGTGCTGGGAGTTGATGCAACTTCCGATGGTTTGGCTTCTATTGAGGCAGGAAAACTTGCCTGTACAATTTTCCAGCCGGCAGAGGGACAGGGGAAACTTGCCGTGGCGGCAGCGGTTCAGCTTGTAAAGGGCGAGAATCTGTCTTCTCTCGAGGGAGCAGAAGACAACAACCTTTACGCATGGGTTTCTTTTGAACAGGTGACAAAAAGCAATGTGGGCGATTATAAATAAAGATTGACACGGTTTATGCCATGAGAGCGTGATACCTTTATATTGTATGGGGGTGAAATTGAGAATCAATGGAGGTCTCTTATGAAATATAATGCTATCATTCAGCGCAGTATGGCGATTGTTCTTATTCTGTGTGCGGTGGCGGGGCTTTTTCCCTCTACAGCATTGGCAGCGAGTAAGAAACCGCGCTTGAATATGAAGCGCCTGGAACTGACTGTTGATGACAGTTTTCAGCTTCGCGTATACAATATGAAAAACGCTACAAGGCGACTTATAAGTCGAGCAATGAAGAGATCGTATCGATAGGGGAGATAACCAAGAAAGGTAAGCGTGCACAGATTACGGCAAATGCAACGGGTTCAGCCGCGATTCGCGTTACCGTGAAGAAGGGCAGGTGCGTAGTGAAGCGTCTGAAATGCCGTGTGAAAGTGACACTGAATGCCGTGGGTATCAAATTTACCAAGAAAAATATCAGGTTAGAGACGGATGAGCAGATACGCTTAGAGACAATTATTAAGCCGAGTTCTTCGACGGAGAAACCTGTGTTTGAAAGTGATGACACAGATGTGGCAACGGTCAGTTCTAAAGGCGTTGTGACGGCGGTATCTCCGGGGATTGTAACCATCACGGCGACTTTGCTCTCTTGCAATCTGACAGCAACCTGTACGGTTGTGGTGGAGGATCCGGATGACTACTGAAAGTCAAGGGGAACCTGACAGAATTGTGGGATTCTCTTGAAACATAAAGCGGGGCGCGTTAGAAATCTTGTTATTTCCAGTGCGCCTTGTCTTTTTTCCCTCTACCCGCACAACATTTTTAATGTAGCGGAAAGTCTCATCCTCTCCCTTGTCGCGGAGCATGACGAGAAGTTCTTCGAGTTTGCGCAAGGTCTCGGCATGAATCCAGTTGCGGCTTCGCTCCTTGTCAAAATATTCGTATGGCTTTGATTCTGTGTAATCTTTTCCGTAGTATATCTTGCTCGCTGCCACGCGGTCACAGAACATCTCAATTAAATATTTTGTCGGCATTTCTACTGGTTCTTTCCGGTTCAGTTCCGGATTATAATCTACCCAGTACTCAAAGTGATGTTTGTTGCGGCCCTGGTGATGAAGCCATGCACGAGAGTAGCCATAGAGCTTCCGCTCTTTTTCGTTGGGACTCATGTTGCCCATGTAGTTTTTGGCGCTGGGTATAAACTCTGCTGGACTGTACTTGGACAGGTCATGAACCAATCCCTGAAAGAAAATTCCGACATTCGACATTGGTACCGTGTATCATTACAAAACTATTAAATTTAGTTAATATTTTCTTAAAGGTACACGGTACCAATGTCGCCAATGTCAAGAAATGAGTTGAAAGTTGTTAATGCTGAATTGAGCGAAAAGTACAGTAATTATAAAGGGCTTCAAACATGGGGGAGTATCGCTGCCGGCAGCGCTTTTTTTGCAGTTTTGTCCCTGAGACAAAGAAAAAAGAAAATGCGAATTGACTTTTCCTAAAAATTAGAATATGATTTAGCATAGAAGGAAAGGGGCGAATGGCTTTGGCGCAAGACAGTTATATCAATCTTTTAAGACGAGATCGAAGAAACTATATCAATCTGAATTCTTTTAAAAACAGAAACAAGATAACAGATGTCTCGATAGAAAAAATTCCTCAAATTTTATATAAGGGATTAAATGAATCGCAAAATATGGCGATATATACGTTGGTAAAACGGGCTTTGCAGATTTCACAGATGGAGAACAATGGTGATGAGGTTGCGATTACCTGCGCGTTAGAGGGAGAAAATCCTATGGACGTGGTAGGGATTGCGCTTGGTGAAGAACATTCCGTGGATGTGTGTGCAGACACGATTTCTAAGAGTCTACTTATGACAGGGATTCCCTGTGCGGTTGTTGTTATGCACAACTATCCCACAACTCAGACATTGTCTTTGGAGGATATTCATTTTTTTCTTTCTTATCCTTCGGTCAAGATGATGGTGGTAGTGAATCAGCAGGGGAAGGTTCATTATATTTGCAAGGATGAGAATTTTTCCTATGAGGCATCGAGGTATCTCTATAATGAGTGTACGGTCGGTCTGACGGGAAGGACGCTGATAAAAGATATTTATTTTAGCGGATTATCTTTTTTGGCAAGGTGCAGTGAGGCAGGTTTGTTTTATAGTTGAAAATATGATGAGCAAACTCGAGAGGTGATGGAAGAGTGAGAAATGGAGTTCTCAACACAGATTTTTTTGATATAAAGCCGTTAGAACTGGTCGAACCAAAGACACAGACTTTGATGAATGAGGTTATTTTGGAGAGTAGTATACGGAAGAATAAGGATTTCATGCAGCGAGTGGATGAAGAGTGGCAGAAGAAGAAAGAACGCGTACAGGGGTTTTGATGTTTGACAAACAAGAGGAGTGGAAAGTATGATGAGAAGTACAAGTGAACAAAGAGCAATACGGGTAGTGATGGTACTGATAACAGTGTCATCACTTTTGTTGTCTTCGGGCTGTGCCGGAACGAGCGCGGAAGAGAATGCAGATAAGGAAGTGTTAAAAGAGGATAATTCTGCGGCGTCCGGTGGGGCGGTGTCAGGAGAGGCAGTGTCAGAAAAGGCAATATCCGTAACGGAGGAACCGGAGTTAGAAAGTCGGGAAGAGGAGAGTGCCGCTGTCGCAACTGGGTATGACATGTCTGCGGATACGAAGAAGGCGCGGAAAATTTCCTATGCGTTGAATGTAACATCGTTTAACGCACTCTGCAACAGCACAAATTATTATGAACTGGACAACGGTGATGATAAGGAGGAAGAGGAAGAGGACGAGGACGAGGAGAATGATGTCTCCTATATCTATGAAAAAAGTTTGGATGGAGCCATTGTTCAAAAGCACCAAATAAAAGACAATATCATTTCTCTCTTGTGGGCAGATGACAGGGAATTGTTCTATACAATGGGGGACACGCTTTACTGCGTGCCGATACAGAAGACGAAGGCAGATGATAAGGTGCAGTGGAAAAAGACAGCGAAAGTGTTGAAACTAAAGGAAGAGTATGATGAGATATACGAGGGGGATTTTTATGCCGATGAGAATTACATTCTTTTTATCAACACTGACTATAAGTTAAAACTCTACGACAGAAAAAAGGCGAAGTATGCGAAAATAAAAGGTGTCAGCGACAAAATATGCTTTTTGAGTGCAGATTATTTTGACGATTTTTCGGCGGTTCGTCCTGCTATGTGGAATGGTATATTCATTTTGTCTTGCAAATATAAGGGGATTTACAGTTATCGTCTGGGTGATGACCGGGTAAAGCGGATTGTGAGGGGAAGTCATGATGAAAATGGTGAGGAACTAAAAAAGGGACAGGCGGTATATGCCTCTTACCCTCAGACTTTTGATGACAAGTCCGGAAAATTGTATTATCAGACATCAGAAATTAGTGAGACGGGGCAGTATGATCCGGAGGATGAAAACCTTCGATGGATGGTCTATGGCTGCCAGACTGGGAAAAAGAGCAGGATTTCCGGCTCAGAAGTTCCGGTAAACCAGAAAAAGGTGGAAGTTCTGAAAAAAATGAAACAATTTATAAAAGAGAAGAAGATTTCAGAAGATGATATCGATATTAAGGTATTTGAGAAGAACCGCTGTTATCTGGAGTATAGTTACGAGGTTTACAAGGACGAGGATGTTGCGGATTACTATTGTTGTGGGTACTATGATCTAAAGAAAGATAAATTTGTGGAACTGGTAAGAGGATAAGATTGTTAGGTGTGTGCCAATACATATTATATGAGAGGGGAAGAGAATGATATTTGAAAAGATTCAAGATTTAGTTATATACAGTCTGATATGCTGCCTTATGACAGGACTTCTTGCGGGATGTGCTGAAAAGAGCGCAAATAAGGAAGTGCTGACAGAAGTAAAGTCAGTGGTTTCTTGCGTAGCGGTATCTGGAGATGCAGCATCACAAAAGGTAGTATCCGGTGGTGGCATTTCGGAAGAAACGGTGTCCGGTAGTGCAGTACAGGAAGAGGACGAAGAAGAAACAGTATATGTGAAGACCGTTGATGGCAATGAGATTGGAGAGAGTGAAGAAGAGAAAAAAACATCCGCGCTCCTCAGTGTACATTCTTTTTCGCCTCTATGTAACAGCACAAATTACTATGAGTTACAGTACAAAAAAGTGAAGAAAAAGGGGAAAAAGAAAAAACAGGAAGTTACTTATGTCTATGAAAGAAGATTGGACGGAACACTGGTAAAGCGATATGAAATGGAAGATTTCTGGGGGTATGATTCCTGTCTTCTCTGGGCAGATGACAGAGAATTATTTTACTGTACCCAATATGAAAGAAGTGAATGTGATACGGATGAGATTTTGTGGTGTGTTCCGATTCGCAAGACAGAGAATGACGATGAACTCCTCTGGGAAAAGCAAGAGGAAATTTTAAGAATAGATGAAATTCACGAGGGGGATTTCTGGTCTGAGTACTTTTATGCCGATGAGCAATACATTTTGTTTATTTCAGGGTTGTTTGAACTGCGGGTATATGACCGGAAAAAGGGGGATTATATTTATATAAAAAATCCGTTTTCTAGTAAACAAGGATTGCCGAATAACCTGACTTATAATGATTACCCGGATTCTATTCAAATGATGAAATGGAAAGATGTCTTTTACATACATACAAAATACAATGGCATTTATAGTTATAAACTGGGGGACGAGAAAGTAGAGCGGGTGGCAGAAGGGAGTCTGGATGATAATGGCAAGGAGATGACAAAGGGCGATATTGTATACGGCGCTTATTCCGCAATTCTCTATAAAAAAGGCGGGAAACTTCTCTATCAGATTGCGCGAAAAGATGGGAAGGAAAAAGACGATGATGGAAAAATGCTCTGGATGTCATATGACTGTGGGACAAAGAAAAAAGAGGTGTTTCATACAGTGAAGGAGTGGAAAGAGATTTTTCAAAATCATGTAACGAATCCTGAACCATATCTGTTCCTCGATGGAGATGATCTGTATGCGTTAAGTGATTATACCGTTATGCGTCTTGATATGACGAAAAAAAATGAGCCTGAATATCTGGAGAAACTTTCCACTTTTCTGAAAAAACAAAAACTTCATTGGTATGATGTGGAGTTTTTTGAGAATGACCGCTGCTATCTGAATCTGCGTGAGGACACTGGGAAGAAGGATGAAGATGGAGAGATTATCATGCGGATAACAGGCGGTTACTATGATTTGAAACAAAATAAATTTGTGGAACTGGTAAGGAGATAAGATAGGAGTTGACAGGATGGGTAAGAGTGCTGGCGAAAAAGTATTCACGATTTTATGTTTGGACTTGCGAAAAAAATTATAATTGAGTGGTCGCCGTTTTTTCCTTTCTCGATTATTCTTTTTGCTGAGTTTTTTCTTGTGCTGCTGCGATACATCATCGGGAGACAGAAGGTAATCATTTCAGATGAGGGACTCACAATCCGCCGATGGGGACTGGGGACGGCATGTGGCATTGAGGTTTATTCTCGCAGGTGTGCTTATTTTTTTGACGGTGACAATTCGGCTGATTCGGACGGTGATGGACCAGAAGAGTGTGCCGGAGCGCATTTATATATTGGGGGATTATCTCAGGGTGGACGGGGAAAATTTCTGGCTGAAGGATGTGGGGCAGATTGAGTTCAGTGAGAAGAAAGTGAGCAAGGATAAGAGCGAGCAGAACCGGTGGTATTTTCAGTTTTGGTACAAAGGAAGGAAGAGAAGTTACTCCGAACAGGAAGAATTTGGGAAATGCCTATAACAATGCCGGGCAATATGAAAAGGCAAAGGAGATTTTGGAAGCAATTGAGGAATGATTTTCAGCGCGCATTTCTTGTCGAAAAATTTTTCACTTTCTCCGTCACAAATTGACAAAAAATTCAACGGATATTGTCTATACTATCTCTACACGATTTTGAGAGGTGGAGATGTGGGACATGCTTGACAGGGCAGAGCGCGGTGCAAAATCCGCAGAACATAGAATCAGAAATTCAAGGAGACTGGATGGGTTTACAAGAACCGGGCGGCTGGTCGGAATGCTTGTGCTCGGTTTTCTTCTGGGACGGGTGTGGCTATTCGAAATAAGCCCATTTTCCATTGCCTTTTTTGCTGCAATATGTGGGGAAAAGAGAGGGAGAAAGAGTATTGCGCTGGCGATTTTGACCGGAATGATGACGAGTGCGGACGGAATCGGTCTCGTCAAATACATAGCATTATTTTCTTTGATACTGGCGATTGACTATATGCAGGAGAGAATCGGGAAGGGACGACTGACGCCTCTTCTTTTGGCTGTGCTCTGTGGAGGAGTCAATCTTTTGCTCAGTATCATTCTCAGTGTGTTGTCGCTGAATACATGGGAGATGTTGTGGCTCAGCATTTTAGAGAGCGTGGCGGTGCTGGCACTGTCCAATATTTATCAGGTGGGTGTTCGTTTCCTGTTGTTTGAGGAGTGGTGGAAAGAACTTACAAACGAAGAACTTATCAGCCTTCTTGTCCTTGGATTTACAGCTCTTTACGGAGTGCCGGATGTGGCAGATTCCGTTTTTTCAGTGACGGGAACGATTAGTTATTTTGTTGTCCTTTTTATGGGATACCGTTATGGGGCGGCGACAGGAGCGGTTGCGGGGGCGGCTGGCGGTGTTTTGTCCGCCCTGAATGGCGGAGGTTTGATCATGATTGGCATCTACTGCCTGCTGGGCATCAGTGTGGGAATGTTTCGGGGACTTGGGAAAATCATAAGTGCAGTTGTGTTCTTTGCTATGGGGTGCATCCTTGTCTATGTGGCCAGGTTTGATATATCCGGAATTCTGGAACTTCGGGCTATTGTGTCTGCTATGATTTTATTTCTTGCAATTCCAAAAAGAATTATACATATGATAGAAAAAGATATAGAAGAGCAGGGGGAAAATCCTTTTGCGAGGGAGGACGTAAGGGAACTGGCAAATGACAGGATTGAAGATTTTTCGAATGCGTTTCGGCGGCTATCGAAAAGTTTTGAAAAGAGTCAGAGTCAGGAGACGAGGATACCGGAAGAGGAAATTGAGCGAATTTATGAGGAATTGTCAAGAAAGGTGTGCAGCGACTGTGCTAACTGCAATTTTTGTTGGAACAAGCACTTTGAGGAGACGAGTGAGAATATGCATAACATTTTGTGGCAGGCGGGGCTGGATGGTGTTGTGTCAATAAATAAACTGACACCGGAATTCGGGCGGCGATGTATTCGTCTTGCTTCTTATGTGGAACATGCAGAAGAGCGGGTTGCTGTGGCTAAACAGAATCTTGGATGGCGCAATCGTATGGCAGAAAATCGTGAAATTATGGCGAGACAGATGTACGAGGTTGCTGCGGCGCTTAAGTCTTTTACCATGAATTTGGACGAGCCGGATGAGGTATCTGTCGAATGCCGGCGGGAAATGATCGATGAATTAAAAAAAGAGGGAGTGCGGGTAAAGCGCCTTCTTGTTAAGAGAAGAAGAGGTCAGTTAGAGGCGGCGGTGACCGGAAGCTGCAGAGGCAACCAATGCCTGACAAAGACAGATATCGCCACGATTTTATCGAATGTTGTCGGTGTAAGCCTCTGCCCGGCGAGAGAGACAAGAAATGTTCTGTCGTCGGAGGAGACGACGATGTTCTTTCGGGAGGATACCAAATTCAAGGCATTTACCGGTCTTGCCCGGGTGGCAAAATCAGGAGAGACAATTTCCGGCGATAATTATTCCTTTTTGGAACTGCAGACCGGAGAATTGGTTATGGTGCTGGCTGACGGCATGGGAAGTGGGGAATTTGCCAATCGGGACAGTGTGAATCTTATTGAGGTGTTAGAGCATTTGATTGAGGCCGGATTTGAAAAGAAATCAGCGTTGCGACTTCTCAATACGCTTTTTGTGGCAAATTATGAGGGAAAGACTTTTGCAACATTGGATATGTCGGCAATCAATCTACACACAGGCGAGTGTGAAATTTTGAAGAGTGGTGCCGCAGCTACATTCATACGTCGGGCGGACCGGGTTGATACCATCATGTCAGAAGCGTTGCCGGTTGGTGTTGACGTAGATGCAGAATGTGATGAAATCCGGGCGGAGCTCACCGAAGGCGATATGGTAATTATGGTTTCTGACGGTGTTGTGGATGGCTTTTATTCGGGGAGAATTCCACCCGTAGAGGAAGGAGATTCACTGGAAACTTTAATTTTGAATCTTCCCTGTCAGAATCCCAATGATATGGCAAATCAGATTTTGATGCACGCATTGGCGCGGAGTGACCGGGAGGCAACGGATGATATGAGTGTGCTGGTTGCAGGAATATGGAAGAAAAAAATATGAAGTGCGTTGACGAATCCGTTGAAAAAAGATAAAATAGAAACAAACAGGCACGGAGGAAGAGATTTTGATTCGCGAATTTCAGGCATTTAATAGAGAACACAATCTGATAGAGCACAGCGATTCTATTGTTGTCGGGGTGTCCGGCGGCGCAGATTCGGTGTGCCTTTTGCATCTTCTGTGTCTTCTGCAGAAGGAATGGGAACTCACACTTCATGTCTATCACCTTCATCACGGTATCCGGGGAAAAGATGCGGACCGGGATGCAGAATTTGTCAGGAAAATTGCCGGAGAACTCGGATTGCCCTGCCGGATTGAGCGCGTGAATGTGCCGGGGGAGGCGGTGCGTCTTCATATGTCAGAGGAAGAAGCGGGACGGCTCATTCGCTATGAGAAGATGGAGCAGTACAGAAAAGAGCATCATCTTCGGAAAATAGCTACAGCACACCACAGAGATGATCAGGCGGAGACGGTTCTTTTTCGGCTGTTTCGGGGAACCGGACCGAGAGGTCTTGCGGGAATTCCATCAGCCCGGGGGGCGATTGTGCGGCCGCTTCTCTTTGCGGGGAAAAATGATATTGAAACATGGTTAAAGGATAGAGGGGTTGCATGGTGCGAAGATACTACAAATGTAGAAAATAAGTATGCCCGCAACCGTATTCGCAACGAGATTCTTCCGATGGTAGAGAGGGAGATTAATTCTGAGGCAGGGCGGCACATTGCGGAGGCGGCAGAAAAGATTGACTCATGGAAACAGTATATCGGCAGAATGAGTCGTGAATTATATGAGAGAGTGTTGTCGGAGAGGGCAGACGTAAATACATCCGGCGAAAATGCCGATAAAAAAGAAGTGAGACTTTATATTCCGGCATTACAAAGGGAAGATGTTGTTTTGCAGAGAGAAGTATTGGGACTTGCTCTTTCGGAGCTTGTTGATGGTGCAAAAGACATCGGACAGATTCATTTTTCCCGGTTGTTAGAATTGATGAAGTCGGACACAGGAAAAGAGTTGTGCTTTCCGGGCGGACTAATAATCCGAAAATCATATGATGAGTTGGTCTTTGGCAAAAGAGGAAGCGGTATTTTGCCGTATACTCATATTGAATGTTCTGTTCCCGCCAATTATCGGATTGAAAAAGGAGATGGTTTGTGGGAGTTTCAGATGAGAATTGCGAAAAGAGAAGATTTGCCTTCGGAAATTCCTCAAAAAGACTATACGAAATGGTTCAACTATGATAAAATAAAAGATAGTTTGGTGTTTAGAAATCCTTGTGAGGGTGATTATTTTGTGATCGACAAGGCTGGACACCGCAAGAAACTGGGGCGGTATTATGTAGACCAAAAGATTGCGAGGGAAGAACGGGAATACCAACTTGTTCTCGCAGAGGGAAACCATGTATTGTGGGCTGTTCCCGGTCGAATAAGTGAAGCATATAAAGTAAATAAAGATACAAAATATGTTCTGGTGATAACCGGAGAAAGGGTACCGATATGAAAGAAGAGATAAGTGTTCTGATTGACGAAGAAAAATTACAAAAAAGAGTGAAAGAACTGGCAGAGCAGATTAACAAAGACTATGAGGGAAAAAAAATCCATCTTATTTGTATTCTCAAAGGGAGTGTATTTTTTACCTGTGAATTGGCAAAACATATTAAAGTGCCGGTTATTATGGATTTTATGACAGTTTCCAGTTATGGAGATGGATTGAAGAGTTCCGGATATATCAATATTGAACAGGATTTTTCTATTGACATCAAGGGCAGGGATGTTTTGGTTATTGAAGACATTGTTGACAGTGGCCGCACGCTCGCTTATTTGGCTCATATGATGAAAAAGAGAGAACCGTCAAGTCTGAAGGTGTGCGCGCTTTTGGATAAACCGGAGCATCGAGAAACAGAAATTACAGTAGATTATAGCGGTTTTGCGATAGACGACGCCTTTATTGTGGGCTTCGGACTTGACTATGCGCAGAAGTACCGTAATTTACCATATATTGGTGTATTGAATTTAAAGGAGGACTAATTAAATGCGAAATTTGAGAGGGTATGGCTTTTTCATATTGATTGTAGCCATCGTTCTGGTCGCTGTATTTGTTAATGACTCTCTGAACGCAAGGCAGCAGGAGAATTATTCCTATAGTGACTTTAAGAAAGAAATCGGAGAGGGGGAGATTGCCAAGGTAACCATACAGCAGAATCAGGAGGTTCCTACCGGGCAGGTTGTAGTGACAACGAAAGACAGCAAGAAGAAGAGTTTTTATACGTCGGATGTCAATACTGTGTTTGCTTATCTGGAGAATCAATCCTTTGAAAATGTGGAGATGACCAATGTGGCAACAACGCCATGGTATTTGCAGATTCTTCCGTATTTGTTTGGATTTATTTTGGTTTTCGTTTTGTTCATGATGATGAGCGCGCAGGCGCAGGGAGGAAGTTCTGCAAACAGCAAGATGATGAATTTCGGCAAAAGCCGGGCGCAGATGATACCACCGGATGAGAAGGCGAAGACGTTTGATGATGTGGCCGGGCTTGCGGAGGAGAAAGAACAGCTCGGAGAGATTGTTGATTTCCTGGCTGATCCGCAAAAATACACGAAGTTGGGCGCTCGTATACCAAAGGGTGTGATTATGGTTGGCCCTCCGGGAACCGGTAAGACTCTGCTTGCTAGAGCAGTAGCAGGAGAGGCTGGAGTGCCTTTCTTCAGCATATCCGGTTCGGATTTTGTTGAGATGTTTGTCGGTGTAGGTGCTTCGCGTGTCCGCGAACTTTTTGCCGATGCCAAGCAGAATGCGCCATGTATTGTGTTTATTGATGAGATTGATGCCGTGGCAAGGCGCAGAGGAAGCGGGCTTGGCGGTGGACATGATGAGCGCGAGCAGACCTTGAACCAGATGTTGGTTGAGATGGATGGCTTTGGTGTAAACGAAGGAATTATTGTGATGGCAGCGACCAACCGTGACGATATTTTGGATCCTGCGATTTTGCGTCCCGGCCGATTTGACAGAAAGATTCATGTTGGACGCCCGGATGTGAAAGGAAGAGAGGAAATTTTACAGGTTCATGCCAAAAACAAACCGTTGTCCGATGATGTTGATTTGGGCGAGATTGCTCGAATTACAGCCGGTTTTGCAGGGGCGGATCTCGAAAATCTCATGAATGAGTCAGCGATTGCGGCGGCAAGAGACAATCGACCTTTTATCAATGATGAAGATTTGAGAAAATCGCTAATTAAAGTTGGTGTGGGAACAGAGAAGAAAAGTCGGCTTGTGTCAGAGAAAGACAGACGGATTACAGCGTTTCATGAGGCGGGACACGCGATACTGTTCCATCTTCTTCCGGACGTTGGACCGGTCTATACGGTGTCGGTTATTCCGACCGGCTATGGTGCCGGAGGTTATACAATGCCATTGCCGGAGAAAGATGAGATGTATCTGACGAAAGGTAAGATGCTTCAGGATATTACGGTAAGTCTCGGCGGGCGTATTGCTGAGGGACTTATATTTGATGATGTGACTACCGGTGCGAGTCAGGATATTCGTCAGGCGACAGAAGCAGCGCGGGATATGGTTACAAAGTATGGCTTTTCTGATGAACTTGGCATGATTAATTACAGTACTTCGGACGATGAAGTGTTTATTGGAAGAGATATTGGTCACACGAAGAATTTTAGCGAGAAGACATCAGAAATGATTGATCGTGAAGTGAAGAAGATTATGGACAATTGTTATGAGAGAGCCACGACGATATTGAAAGATAATATGGACATTCTTCATAAACTGGCAGAATTGCTGATTGATAAAGAAAGAATCGGAAGAGAAGAGTTTGAAGCGCTCTTTATACAAAATAGCGACATAATCAAAAAATCTGGAGTTTGATTTGTGCAAAAGTCCATTTGGGAGAAAATGATTGGGCAGGTTTTACAAAAAAAAAATCGAAAAATTGTGATGTTTGTGCACACTGTTTTCGGAAAAGATGGTATAGTAATACTTGTAAACCCCAATACATTATATAGTTTTTGCTACACCCCATAAGTAACAAAAATACCTTCTCCCAAAAGGACAGCGGTACAATGCTGTCCTTTTACTTTTATACAATTATCATGCACAAAACGCTCAGTATGGAGGAATTTATGACAGAAGGAAGCATCAATGTAGACGCAATATTTAGCAATGGTACGGAAGGGTTTGTTGATCCGCCGCAGCCGGATAAATTCGATATCGTGGTGATACGATGTCGTGTGGCGAAGGATGACGCGGAGGAAGTCAACGCCATTATTGATGGTGTGCCAAGACAAATGCGCCGGGAGAGAACAGATGACTGGTTTGACTGGTACTCGGTTCGGATTGCTTTGGCTGACAAGATGGTTTCGTATCATTTTCAGATTAAAAAGGGTTCGCAGACATTGTACTGGTGTCGAAAAGGTGTCGTGGATACGGTTGATCCGTATTTTAACTATGTCATTATTCCCGGAAATTCCACTCCGGACTGGGCAAAGGGTGCAGTCATGTATCAGATTTTTGTGGATCCTTTTTTTAATGGGGATAAAGGGAATGATGTTCTGGACCGTGAATATACATACATTGATGAGCATGTAACGCAAGTACGTGACTGGAACAAGATGCCTGCGACGATGGGGGTGCGGGAATTTTATGGCGGAGATTTACAGGGAGTTTGGGATAAACTGGACTATCTGCAGGATTTGGGCGTTGAGGTGCTTTATCTCAATCCGATTTTTGTGTCTCCATCCAATCATAAATATGACACGCAGGATTACGATTATATTGACCCGCATTATGGCGTGATTATTGAAGACGGCGGTGAAGTACTGGAGGAATATGACAAAGAGAATGCGCATGCGACAAAATATATACAGAGAGTGGTAAATAAGAAAAATCTCGAGGCAAGCAATGAATTCTTTGTCCGATTTGTCGAGGAAGTTCACAGAAGAGGTATGAAGATTATTCTGGATGGGGTATTCAATCACTGTGGTTCTTTCAATAAATGGCTTGATAGAGAGAAAATTTATGACAAAGATCCCTCTTATGAGAAAGGTGCGTTTTTGAGAGAAGATAGTCCGTATCATGACTTCTTTCACTTTTATCCTGAGGGCAGCTGGCCGGATAATACTTGTTACGATTCCTGGTGGGGCAATGACACACTGCCAAAATTGAATTATGAGGATTCGGCTGAACTTGAAAATTATATTTTGAGAATTGCCAAGAAATGGGTGTCGCCACCATATAACGTTGATGGGTGGCGGCTCGATGTGGCGGCTGATTTGGGGCGCTCCGGGGATTATAACCACAGTTTCTGGCGCAAATTCCGTGAAGTTGTCAAACAGGCAAATCCCAATGCGATTGTGCTGGCGGAGCATTACGGAGATCCGTCTGCGTGGCTGGATGGCACGCAGTGGGATACCGTCATGAATTATGATGCATTCATGGAACCGCTCAGTTGGTTTTTGACCGGTATGGAGAAACACAGCGATGCCTATAAAGAGGATATGATAGGAAATGCCGGTGCGTTTTTTGGGAGCATGACGGATTTTCGCACCCGCTTTACGATTCCGGCACTTCAAGTGGCGATGAATGAATTGTCCAATCACGACCATTCGCGATTTCTTACGAGAACCAATCATATGGTGGGCAGAACTGCGTTTATGGGGCCAATGGCGGCCGGGATGGGGATTAATACGGCAATCATGCGCCAGGCCGTTCTTTTTCAGATGACATGGGAGGGAGCACCGACCATATATTATGGTGATGAGGCCGGTGTCTGTGGCTGGACGGATCCGGACAATCGTCGAACCTATCCTTGGGGACATGAGGACAAGGACTTGATTCGTTTCCATAAGGAAATGATACGAATTCGCAAAGATTATCCTGTATTTCGCACAGGATGCACGATATATATGATTGCGGAGCATAATGCAATTGGTTTTGGCAGGTTCAATGAGGATGAGAAAACCTTTACGATTCTCTATACCGGTCAGGAAGGACGAGATTTTGATGTGGATGTCTGGAGACTGGGGATGAGAAATGGTGAGAGAATGGTTCAACTTATGTCTACCGGACAGAATGGTTTTGCTCCGGAAGCAAAGATGTGCTATGTGGAAAATGGAAAAATTAGAGTACATCTGGAACCTAATGGTGCCGTTGTTTGGAAAAATCTAAATCAGATAATTTAGTACTTGACATTTTGGTGAATCATTGATATAATGTACCACGTTGAGAAAATTAAATAGATTTTCCGTGCGGGTGTAGTTCAATGGTAGAACACTAGCCTTCCAAGCTAGATACGTGGGTTCGATTCCCATCACCCGCTTTTTGTGTGCCCTGAAAGAACACATTGGGAACATGTCCAAAAAGAGAAAAAATGGGTAAACTATTGATAAGAAACTAAGGTTTCGCGAAGCGCAAGGACGACACTTTCTTTGTGTGGGTGGCTGCTGCGTTCTGTTTGATGAATTAATGCACTGACAGCTTCCGGCTTCTCAAGTTTCAGGAAGAGCGAGGCCAGTTCCTTGTAGTCACTTACTTTCTGGGAACCATATTCCAGGGCGAGTTGATAGGTGTCTATGGCTGTTTCGGTATATCCGTGACGCGCATAGGCTCTGGCGAGATTTGTCAGCGCAATGAGAAAATGACTATAGTTTTCATCATATTCCGACAGAAGGTTGAAATTGGCAACACCATAGGTGAGCTTCAAATCTGTATTCGTGTATTCTGACAAATCCAACATAGGGGATTGAATGATTTTATCAATTCTTCCCATGTTATATTCAATTTCTTCGTCCGGTGAATCCACACAAGGGATGTCGGAGAGGCTGACTTGAAGCAAGGGAAGATGCGAGATGTCTTTCTTCCTGGTATTATTTGCCTCTTCCTCGCGTGCCCAGAATTCATCCGAAGCTTTTTGATCTTCTTTTTCGTGTTTGCGTTGTTCATAGTTCAGCCACACGATAAAAATTATAAAGCAGACGAGATAAACTGGAAAAAAATTCATTTTTATACCATCCTTTCAGAAAGGGGAGATTTTTATGTTTAACCGCAAAAAACAACGCCTTATTGCAGGAATTATCTGTGCTGTAGTTATCATTGCGATGCTTTTGGGCTTGGTTGCGTCCATTGTCTAATTGTAATACAGGATTGCAAAAAGTGCAAGTTGCCTGTTAGTATTAGGAGGGATTGGATTGAGAAAACAGAGATTTGGGCCGGCATTCCTTGTGCTTGCCATCATGTTTTTGCTGATAGCTGGCTATGTGATAGGGGCATATGAGATGATAAAACCGGATGAAGACAAAATTTGTTCCGGCGTTTTCATTGACGGGGTAGATATCAGCGGTATGACGGAGGCGGAGGCAGAGAATGCGTTGAATCAGCATGTTCAACAATTGATGCAGAGAACTTTGGTGGTTGATGTCAACGGTGAAGAAGTCAGCACTACGCTGGATGAATTGGGATATGAATATGATGCCGGTGATGCGATTGCCCAGGCAAACCGGATTGGTAAAGAGGATAGTATGTTTGGAAACTATGCCTCTATTAAGCGCGTAGAAAAAGAACATGTGGTGTATCCGCTGAAAGCCTCTTATTCAGATAAACTGGTCAAGAAATTTGTGAAGAATAAGTGTGGAAAAAAATGTACGAGTGCAACGAATGCCAAGATTAAAATGAAAGATGGCAAACTTGTGTACAAGCAAGAGAGAGATGGCGTTAAGATTGATGTCGATGCGACGATTAACACGATTAAAGATGCTCTTGCCAGGCAGGAGGACGAAAACATGGTTCGCATTGCGGCCACAGTGAAAATTCAGCACCCGACAGTTGATAAAGAACTTGCGGAACGGTGTAAGGACAAACTTGGCAGTTTTACGACAGAATTTAATGCGGGTAATGTGAGCCGTTCCAAAAATGTTGCAAATGCGGCACGGTTGATTAATGGGACTGTAATATATCCGGGTGAGACATTTTCAGTTCACGATGCTATTTCACCGATGACGGAGAAAAACGGGTATTATGCGGCACCTTCCTATAGCAACGGACAGGTAGTTGATTCAATTGGCGGAGGAGTATGTCAGGTATCGACAACGCTCTATAACGCTGTACTGCGGGCGGAATTAGAAATTGTGGAGAGAAGTCCGCACTCGATGGTGGTGACTTATGTACAGCCGTCAATGGATGCGGCGATTGCGGGAGATTATAAGGATTTTAAATTTCGAAATAATACGGATGTTCCAATTTATCTTGATGGAGGGACATCTTCCGGAACTGTGTATTTTCGTGTATATGGTGAGGAAACGAGAAGTTCAGAGCGTACCGTGACATTTGAATCAGAGGTGACAGAGACAATCGAACCGGGGGCGGATAAAGTGACTTATGACAGCTCCAAACCGGAATCTTATG
>CAMVIN010000027.1 GCA_947167565.1 uncultured Clostridia bacterium
AAACGGTATTTTTTTAATTTTAAAACTGATATCATATCCCCTATTATAGATTCTTAAAATAACATTTCCATTGACAATGACCGATGTGACACCACCTCTTGTAATCTCTGCCCCCGGCTTGACACCTCCGCCGTATCTTCCCACAAACAGGAACAATCGACAATCTTTGATATACTCACCGTCTTCATCTCTTACAACAACACCGTCATTTACATTTACTTCCTCCCCGCTCTCACAACAGAGCATCTCCCATCTGCCATGTTTCTGTATATCCTCTCCTCTGGATGGAACAGCATCACCCGAGCACATAACAATCGCCGAGAGAGGTGGCAGATAGGTTTCTTTTCCATCCTTTTTCAGTTTATCATCCAGCGTATAGTAGAGATAAAGTGATGTACCGTTTGTCCCATCATTGAGAGATATATCGCTCACAAGCTGATAGGCGGCTCCCCCCTGTGTGATGGTCTTTTCCGCAGTTTTTCCAACAGTACACAGGATGTCCCTCACGACATTTTCATCCGGAATTTCCTCATCAAAGTCAATGCCGAAATCATCAAAATCTTCGTCATCAAAATTCCAGTCATCATCATCGTCATCCCAGTTCTCATCATAATCCTCTCCCGCTTCATCAAGGTCACTCTCATCAAGACCGAGAATATCTGCGGAACACATTTTATAGGCAAGATAAATATCACTCCCCGCCGTACGAGCGTTCAGACTCTCTGACACAATATAATTAAAACCCTTGCTCATCAGTTTTGTAATTGCCTGCGACAGGCTGCCCTTCACAATCGTGAGTTCACTGATAACCGCATCTGATGTGTCGCCCCGAAGATGAAAGTAACCGTTGCAGCCATTAAATGTCTCCATAAATGCGGCATTTCCATCTTTATCCGCTCCCTCGACTCCAATTGCAGTTGCTGTTCCGTCCAAAACCGGAACATTGTCAAAGATAATCTCCTCAATAGGAACACCCGGATTAGCTCCCGGACTCTTTGTATAATACAAATAATATCCGTTCATCTTATCACCCGTTCTATGGTACTCAACACCATCCACCTTAATGCGGACCGGCGGAAGTGTATCTGACCTGTACATCAATAGTCCGGTAATCGCGTAGTTCGGGTCATCGGTTCTTGTGACCCCGATATAAGAGGCCTCCGTATTTTCCGCATCCGCCTTATTATACCACGCCTCTCCCTGACCAATTGCCGGATTATAATTTAGGACTTCTCCGTTTATCTTGGACAAAAGTCCCATCCGACAGGAATCATCTGACATTTTGTTATACTCTTTCAATTCATCTTCTGTGTATGTATGCTTTTCCGTATCCTTCGGCCGCTCATATGTCACGACATCAAGTCCTGAGATATACTGGCCTTTCTTCACAGCCGTCCCTTTCATAAACAGGTATACTCCGTCAGAAGAATTGTTATCTTTCTGATAGGCAAGATTAAGCGGCTCACTGTTATATGGATCCGTAAATCTCTGTACGGAGTGCATCCCGGCTCCCTTCGTCTTATCCGTCGTGACAAGTATATCACCCTGTTTCAACGGATTTTTTCCCTCTACGCAGCCGAGCACATAGAGCCCCTGTGCAAGATACGGCGCACTGCTCCATGTGATATTTTTTTCCGGTTTATAACTGCTGTTTTGTACACGGCAAGGATTCAAACTGCCACAAGTTGAGTCGATAAATGTTCTCGACTCGAGTGTCCTCACCATTTCAGTCTTCAGCGGCTTAGTTCCCGGCGCATCTTCTGATATACTTCCATAAAAGAATGCCTTATCTGAAATGCAGGTATTCTCAACAACTGCATAATCGCCCTCCGGCGTATTCAAACTAACCTGCATATTGCTGCACTTTGTTGTCGCCGTATATACCCCCACATCATAGATAGCCCTATATGGATTATACGTCAGCGAGTAATACAGGTATTCCTCATATGCCCTATAATTCATTTTAACTCCAACTGTCGTGTGGGATGATCCATGACCACTCCTTATACTCTTGCTGTAGTAATAAGTATCTTGCTCAGGAAACAGCGAATATGGCACGAAATTCACATCAAATAACGAAAGTCCCAGTTGATTGCCGGCTGCGGCGCGCGTTCTGGTACTCTCCCCCTTACGCCCGGAGACAAATTGCAGCCCTCCAATATATTTTTCTCCGGATGTAAAGGCAACAGATGGCTTAAAATACAAATAAAACGGATTATTTCTTTTACCCGAAAAATTGTATGCCTCTCCACCACATAACAGATTGACCGGCTCATACACGCTATTCCTTGCAAGTCTTTTGTTTGTAATGTTAAAGGTATCAATAATAGGAGATCCCATTTTCCCATTTCTCGTATAGACAAGAGCAGAGCCATCCGGAAGCGTTCCGGCCGATGCATATCCACCAGAACCGAGCCTCACGCTGTCCCCGCTGAAATGTGGAACGATGCGGATATCCCGTATGGCATCTTTTTTCACTGTTGTCGATGAATATCCGATAAAGGTATATCCATTATTCGGTGTCAGGTTCTTGTCGTACACCTTATACCCCGCCTTTTTCGTAATGGCTGCCTTGGCGGCAGAAAGTGTATTTTCAGAGGAAATCATAATACCGTAGAGGTATTTTTCGCCTTTTTCCAGTTTTACCTTTGTTCCTTTGTTGACAAATGTATCCCCCTCATCCTTTGTATCTGTTGTCCCTGCCTCTTCTTCTTCCTGATAAATTGTCCCATCTATCTGATCCTTTGTGAGATAGTGTAGATAAAAGCCAGCCGATTGTTTTTTAGAGTATGCCTTTACATTTGCTGCTTTTCCCTCTCCAAAGCAACTGACCGGCTCATATCCTTCCGGCGAGTCCGGACTTCCAATCGTCCGGGAAAATACGTTTCCCACCTCATCTATACTAACCGATGAACCATAATGTTCATTTTTCGTATAGTACAGCAGCTGCCAGCGTTTTCCCACCCCCACATTGATGTCCTGAGGGGTTCCTGATGAATTCACCACAGGATTATATTTGATAAATTCTTTCTTTTTCTCTCCATCTACTGTAACCTGACCGATGTCATATACCTCTGTCGGCATTCTGGTATATGTTTCCACATCTTTGTCAGTAAAGTAATCAATCAGCCATTTTACTGCATAGACAATACCCGCAACTATCAGAGCCGCAAGCGCAAGATATCCCGTGATAACCGCTGCACATCCGATAATCCCGGCAATGCTCATAAACACGCCGGTTCCCACCACGCCGGCACAAGCCGCCCAGACAGAAAGTGAACTTCCCGCTATCATGAGCCCCAGATAGATTCCACTGGTGATCACTGCCGATGCCGAAGAGACGAGACCGATTGTCATAAAAGCGAGATTCATATTGTCATAAAATTCGCCCTCTCTTGTGAGTTCCGTGTAGACTGTTGCGGCATTGCTCTCCCGGTACGCATCGGAGGTAAGCGCCACTTCTCTCTCGTAAAACTCCGTATTGACCCCCGCAAACACACTTGCCTGCTTCTCGCCACCGGTCGCCGCCGCAATATTATTCTCTATCTCCGATTTCTTGTTATTTAAATCTTTGAAAAATTTATCGGTGTGATTTAAGTTCAATGCCCTCTGTGATAACCCAACCACTTTCATCATGGCGTACTGCCCATCCGTAAGGGATTCCACAAGCGGATATAGTTTCCGGTAATCCGTTCTCTTCGTATACGTTCCCTCTGCCATGGAAATTAGATAATCGCCGGCTTTCTCATCACCAATCTTGAATGTATTCATAAGTTCAAAGGCAACCTCATACACAATATCCCCCGACGCCTCATCATCATTTCCTGCATCCATGATATCCTGAGCATTATCTACTGTCGGACTGTCTGATTTCCCCTTGATTTCTGCCAGTTCCACCTCTCCGCCATTCGCACGCTTTCTCTGCTGCGCCTTCCGGTAGTTCTTCGCAAAATCCTGCAGAACAGGAAGAAGTTCAAGAGAATATTGATAATACATTTTGTCCCAGTAATTATTTTGGGTTGTACTTGGTTTCTTTGTCTTGTATGTATCCGCCCCTTCCATGCGCTCAATCCATGTCTTTCCCGTATCCGAAACAGCAAGTGCCAGCTGCGAGTACATGGCGGAGAGTGATCCGCCGTTCATCTGTATGATGAGTTTTTTTAACATCTGCATATCCGTTTCGCCACCTGAGAGATAGTCACCTAAAGCAGTTCTCGTCTTACCGCTTTTCTCAAAATACAGATAATTCAGATAATCCTTTGCAATTCCTGCCGCTTTAGAACCCTTTTCTAAATTTTTCTTGAATTCATCCGCCGCCAAAATAAGTTCTGCTGCCAGCGGCTCAATCTTTTCCATCTGGCCCTCTGCAACAACCTGATAATCAAACCATTCATAGCCCCGGTTCATCTCCAGAGTCTTTATGGATCTTATAGCTTCTTCTTCTTTGTCTGTCGTCTTATAACCGATACATACAGGAAGTTCCCCCGTATCATTATTGATATTCACAGGATCCCCATTCATGGTAAAAAGAGTATATCCCTCTCCTTTTGCTCTTTGAATAAGACCCTCCACCGATTCGTCTCCCATCTGATAGAGACGTAAATCCGATATAAAAGTTTTCGCCTTTGATGGGACAACTGAACCGGCGTCCGCACTGCTCCCTGTATTTTCCTTTGTTTCCACACTGCCGGTATCTGCCACGGAAGCCGCACCGGACACGTTTTCTGCCCTTACACGGTTCGCATAGTCGGACATAGGGGGCTCTGCCATCATGATCACCGTCAATATCACTGCCATCATTTTTCTAATGGTTTTCTTTCTCACGATTCAACCTCCTTTTTTTCCGAATCAGCGGAATCAGAATTGCTCCGGCACCAACCAATTCCAGACCGATTAAGATGTACAGTGCGTAATGGAATGGGGTAACGGCTGTCGCCATATAAATCTCTGTCTGCTGTCCGGTCGAATCAAAATCCAGTCTGCCTCTGTCAGCAAAGAAAAACCCGGAATCAGCCTCATAAAAAGTCACACCTTCCACCAATTTGGTTTCCGATGTCAGGTTTGATGTTTTATTCAGCCCGATCCTGCTTCCGGTTGTCAGCCCCCCGGAACGGATTCTTGCCTGGGATGCCGCACCATCCTGAAGCATAACATCGCTCATTCCATTCTTATCCGTATTGCCCTTCACAATAACCTTTCCCTGTACGTTCAGGTCATAATAACTATCTACGTAAATTCCACCACCATCATCAGCTGATGTATTGTTCTGAATCGTGCAACCCGAGAGAAATACTTTCTTGTCATTCACCCAGATGGCGCCCCCGGCCTCATCAGAATGATTATTCTCCATCGTAATATTTCTCATCTCGACATCAGTTCCGTCAATGGAAATAGCGCCGCCGTCCGACTTTGCTTTGTTTCTGATAAATGTACAGTCAAACAATCTGGTTTCCCTGTCACTTCCTATGTGAATCGCTCCTCCGCGATCTTTTGCATCGCAATCTTGAAAAGAGACGTTCTGACAGTAGAGTTTCCCATCATTTTGGCAGATGGCACCGCCGTAGTCGAGGACGTGGCAGTCTGTGAATGAGCAATCCACAAGAGTCACAGTGCTGTCATCTTTTATCACAATTGCACCTCCATCATTATCAATAAAGGTCGCCTTATCCGCAGAACACATCTTAACGAGCGTCTTATTCAAAGTCACTGTTGCATCATCGCACTGAATAGCACCACCCTTGTCGGTTGTCCCTCCATTGTAAAGCGTTCCTCCTGTCATCTGAAGTGTGCCGCCATCCTCAACCTGAATCAGTCCTCCGGTATTACTGCTTCTTCCGCCCTGAATACTCCCGCCGGTAAATCCGGATCCGTTTGCTCGAGAAGGATTGCTGTCTGTGAAACTGAGAATCCCACTCCCTGACACCTCAAATACTCCACCGTTTTTCTCATATTCTTTGATACTGCGAATAATCGGGTAACCGTTTAAGTCAATCGTTACCTTACCGCTTGGGAGTTCCAGTACATTTTCTGTAATCCAAACGCTGTCGAGAGCAATCACGGCTCCATCGCCAATACTTTTTGCCGCCTCCAGTGCCTCGGAGCATTTACTGCAGGTCTTTTTCACATCCAGCGAGCCGTCTTTCTTCATGATCCCGACACGTGAACTTCCCACATTGCCAAAAGCGATGTGCATATAATCCCCCCCGGATAAAGACGAGACAAACGGCCAGGAACGTATTGTGATTTCACCGCTCTCTATAGCAGAACCACTATCCGACAGCCACATCCTCGCCCTGAGGCTCATATTGCGTACAGTAAAACCACCCCCAAAGTCCGGATAGGCATAAACGGCAACAGGACCGGCTGCGCCGATTTCGAACGTGTGGCTGACCCTTTTTCCTGCACTGTCCAGACTATCCTTGGATACACTCCACTGATGTTTTTTTCCATCAGAGTCTATCAGATAGACCGGTATGGTATTATTGTTCCATCCACCGGCATCATCCGTGCATTCCAGTTCAATCTTCACTTGCTGATTCAAGGCTGATATTGTCGTCTGTTCTGCCGCTTTTACCACCCTTGCACCCGGAATCAGAACGAATAGCCCCGCTGTCAGCCAAAAAAACTTCATCATCCACTTTATCATTCTGCCCTCACTTTCTTTCAATTTCCGTCTTTCTTTTTCGTCTCATTCCCACAAAAATTCCTATAATCAGTCCCAGAAATACTCCCGCTCCTCCGGTCGCTATTGTCTGCCCGAAAGTTACCACCGTTCCGGCAGAACCTCTATCTTCACTGTCACGATCCGAATCTACATTAGTTCCGTCAAATGCATCCTCATCTCTTGTAAAAAACAGGTAAACACCACCCATGTTGTCATTGTATGACCATCCATTCGTCCCGTCTGCAAATGTGAGATTCTGCGCAGCATTTGGTGTTCCAAAGATGTGAAGCGGCTGATAAGCTGCCCCCGCTTTCTCTGTCTTTGTCTGCACAAAAATATTGTCTGTACTACCACCTTTTCCTGTTGGCGCAAGGATTGGATTGCCTGCATCCTCATCATGTGTCGCATACAAAGCAAGCCATTGTTTTCCCCCTCCGCCGTTTAAGTCGCCATTATTCCCATCCTGATCAGAAACGCTCTTATAGGAAATATAGGAGGTCTCTTTGTCCTCATTGTAGGAGAGGTCAACCATATAGTTAGGAATCGGCAAGTGCTCCACATTGTAGTATTTATAAAGAGTGATAGATGTCATTACAATATCCGCTACCGCAAGCAGGACAGCGACAACTGCCAAACCGATTTTTAGTCCTTTCAAAACTCTATATGCGATGCTTGTATCTGCTACTTGTCTACACATCTCTTCCCTTATTTTATTTATCTTCATAATATTATCTCGTCCCACCTGATTTGGCGGCTGCATGATGGCATTTAACGCATTCTCAATCTTATCTGCTTTGTATTGACCGGCATATCGGTTCATAAGCCAATTTCTTATCAATGTTCGATCCTTCATTGCCACCTCAAATGCCTTCTTTGAGGCAATTGCCAAAATACCGGAACCTACTGCACTAATAAGAGATCCTGCCGCCAGACCTATTGCCGTCTTACTAAAAGCACCACTTTCAACAAAACTATTTGCCCAATTTGTATCTGTAGCTTTACTGAAAGTTTCTGCAGAAGATGCAACCGCCACATTCCCCTCAAACAAACCGCGGTCAACTCCATCATAGATAGAAATCGCATAGTTTTTGTTCCACCGTTCCAGATTGCTATTCATATTTTCCTTTGTCTGTTCCTTTGCCTTCAAAGTTTCTGAATCCATATTCTCTTCTAATACTTTTGCTTTGCCTGTTTGATAGTCATTATACAAAGTTGCGCCCATTGCATTTTGTATCATCTGGTACAGACTCACATATTCATTCGTCCCGGCAAATTGTCCCTCCGACAAACTGGCCGCAAGTGGATACAATTTATAAATATTTTTCCCGCTTATTTCTTCTTGATCCTGATTGAAAAATTCAGCTAATGAAGCGTCCTCGTACTGAAATGTACTCAAAAACAACACAACTTTCACTTCCTGCTCATACAGCATAACTTCCGGCAAATCCTGATATTTATCCAACCAATCTATGATTTCTTTATCCGACATATCGGAAAACCCGGCTGATTTCTCCATTTTTTTTATGAGCGTAAAATGCTCGCTAATATCATTCCATGACTCTGCCAGCGCTACCGCCTGTTCATGATATTTATTTTTTAATGCTTTGTCCGCCTTTGCCGTATTATTATTGTAGGCTTTAATCGCCTTGCTTCTGAGAGCCTTATAACTCCCAATCTTCTCCATGCGATCAAGCCATGTGTTTTTTCCGGTATCACAAGCATAGGCTAGCTGCTCCTGCATCATCAGAACTACCTGACCGTTCGCCTGCAAAAGAATACCGGCCAGTTCCTCATCGGTTATATCGAGCAGCAGATCTCCCAGATGTTTACCAGAATCGTCCTCAATGTAGCCATTCATAAAATCATGTGCCTGAACAGCTGTCACCACCTTGTTTTTATAATTAGCTCGATATTCCTCCAGCATATCTTTCATGTCATCAATCATGTCTTTGTACATGTCTCTCTGCTCTTTTAAAATCTGCTCATAGGCCCCCACGCTGTAATTGCCCTTTTCATTCATGACAGCAATATCCGTAACTGCCTCATCTGCACTGGTTGTTGTTGTGTAGCAAAGAAACACGCCCACCTCTTTTTTCAGTGAACCGGAAGCTCCCTCGTTGAGGTTTCCCGGAATTACTGCCCAATCATTGTCCTTGTCATTATCCTTATTTTCTTTCTGTTCTGCGCACCAGTTCTCCGCATCCGCCTCGGTACCATCCTCTTTTGTAAATACTTTCAGTTCCTTAATATAAGTTTTCTTTGCTGTAGCGGCCCTTGCATTCTGTCCCGCCAGATGTCCCCCCGGCATCAGAAAACCAAGCGTCAACGCCATAAACATAGCCATAAATCTCTTCATTGCAATAATCCTCCTTATCAAACCTGTTTTTCATTTTTCTTTTTTATAATAATTGTCACTACCGGAATCAGCAAAATAATCAAAATTAAAACTATCGTCTGTATGGTTCCGGAAAATTCAGCCTTACTGCCTGAGAGCACTGTGCCAACACCATCTGTATCAATTGCCGCCCCGCTCACATCTTCATCCTGTCCATCCTCTTTTGTCTGCTTCTCTTTCCGTCCAGCTTTCTCTGTTATGTAAACAAGCCCGATATCTTTCTCATCCTCACAGTCCACACCGGTAAGAACATACTTTTCTTTGCTTTTCTGAAGATTAATGTATTCCTCACTTCCTGTCAGATACGACGCAGTAACCGTATTATCTCCTCTCGCAGCCACAAGTGCCGTCCACTCCTTTGCTGTCAGTTCAAGTTCTTCGGCATTTTTCATATAATCCAAATCCACAAGCGGATTGCCGTATTTCTCATCTGTACTTGTAAATAAATACTTGCCGGCAACCTCTGTATCTCCGGCTTTTTCATACCCGACCGGAGCCTCCTCATCTGCTGATAGTCCAATCAAGTCTTTTACCGCACTCTTTTTATCAGATGTCCTTGTGTATCCAACCATTATGACATCGCCATCCCTGCCATAATTTTTGTCCACATAATATTCGCACCCGAGTCTGCACAGTTCCATCACAACGTCTTTTTCTGTATCTCCTTTCACCACCGTTAAACTGCCGATATAATTCTTCCAGACGTCGCTTCTCACAACAGACAGATAACCGCTATTTCCATCAGTCTGAACAGTTACCGCTATCTCGTCAAAACCTTTCACCGGCATTGTGCCGTTATTCGCAAGGGGCATTAATTTTTCAAATCCATCGACGTCATTGGTGTCCGATGACATGAAATGAAGTGCCATTAGCGGACTTCCTGCCCGCCCATCTTTTGTGCAATAAAGATAACTGGTCTTATCCGGTTTTCCAGCCTCCCCTCCAACACCGAGACTACCGCCCTGTACCAACTGGTATTTCACTAATTTTTTTCTAATTTTTTTCTTGGCATTTTTCTTTTTTTTCCCCACGATAATATCCGTAATACCATCTTTTGAATTCTTGGATGTTTTATATCCGATCCGGATTTTCTCCCCCTCCCCGTTTAACAGAGCCGGATACATGACAGAGTATCCTTTTTCACTCAGTTTATCTTCCGCATCCTCCCCTTCCTGTAATACGATTTCTGAAACATACTGTCCAACTGCAGCCTTTACCCTCGGTACACCTGACAGAAAACATATCACACAAAATAGTGAGATGATACATATTTTTCTCATTATTCTTTTTATCAATGGCTCTCTCCTCTCTATATTTCAATTCCTTCGGTCTGCAAATACGATTTTAATTTCATTCTAATCCTCATCAGCATAGACTTGATTCGCCCCTCACCACAGCCATGTCTTTTGGCAATCACTTTCAGTTCGTCAGCATACCAGTACCGCCTAATAAAAACATCTCTCTTCTCCGCAGACAAACTCTCCAAAAAGCGATTGAGTGATTCTTTCAAAACCATCTCATCAATCCCCTGCTGTGTTGTATCCGGACCGGCGACGCATTCATCGAGTTCCCCTTCAATAGCAACGATATTCGCCCTCCTCTTTTTTGTGTTCTCTTTTCTGTAGCAGTCCAATGAAAGCATTCTTGTAATCCTTGCCACAAAAGCATATAAGTAATCTCTCGGTTCACTTGGCGGTATACTTTCCCACGTCTTGAGCCATGTATCATTGACACATTCCTCTGCTGTTCTCTCATCTCCGACAATCTTTCTTGATAAACTGTGCAGTCTGCTCCCATATTTTTCGGAAGTCTCCTTTATTGCTCTCTCATCTCTTTCTAAATAAAGTTCTATGATTTCTTCATCCGTTGCCATGCTTCTTCCTCACAATCAGAAACCCGAAAAAAACCACGGCTACAAGTGAAATAATCAACAAAACAAGCGGCAGATTGCCGGTCCTGCTGATCACACTCGCAATTTCCGTCACATTGTCCTGTGGTTGTCCGGATAACAAAGAATCCGGCCGGTTCACACATATAACACCAAAAAAACACGCTGCCGCAAGCCAGAAAACAAGTCCCGCATAATATCCCCACATCCCTTTTTTTGCCTGATACGGCTCCCCTGCTTCCTCCACATACTCCAAAGAAATCAGATCCATTTTTTCAAACAAATCCTTCCCACTCATGAATATTTCCTCCCTTCACTTACATAAACGTGTTTTTTCATCTCAGGTTTCACTTTTATACAAATTTTTTTCCACTCAGCCGTTCTCCTTACCGATAATACTCCTCCAAAAACTCATCCATTTTTTTCATAGACTCTGTAAGCACCTGAACAGTCGGCAGGTAAACAATGCGGAAGTGATCCGGCTCTGCCCAGTTAAAGCCTCCTCCATGAACCAAAAGCACCTGCTCTTTGCGCAGAAAATCCAGCACAAACTGCTCATCATCCTCTATGTGGAATCGCTTCGCATCAATGCGCGGAAAGATGTAAAACGCTGCGTCCGGACGAACAACAGACAAGCCGTCCACCCCATCAATGGCATCACAGATACATTTTCTCTGCTCATACAATCTTCCTCCCGGAAGAAGTAACGGATCAACTTCCGGACGATTTTTCAGTGCCGGAACAACTACATGCTGTGCCAGCACATTGGCGCACAATCGCATGGAAGAAAGCATATTGAGTCCCTCAATATATCCTTTTCCCATTGACAAATCTCCACTAAGCACCATCCAGCCGCTTCGGAATCCCGCAATACGGTCTGACTTGGACAGACCGTTGAATGTAACCACAAATAAATCCGGAGCCAGTGATGCAATCGATACATGCTCTTTTCCATCAAATACAAGCCGATCGTAAATCTCATCCGCAAAGAGAATAAGTTCATGTTTTCTTGCGAGTTCAACGATTTTCTCCAACACGTCCTTCGGATATAGGGAACCGGTCGGATTGTTTGGATTGATAATGACAATTCCCTTTGTCTTTGACGTAATTTTTTTCTCCATATCCTCGATGTCAGGATACCAGTTTGATCTCTCATCACAGATATAGTGAACCGGATTGCCACCTGCAAGTTTGGCAGCCGCTGTCCACAGCGGATAGTCCGGTGCAGGTATAAGAATCTCGTCTCCATTATTTAAAAGTCCCTGCATTGCCATGGAAATCAATTCGCTGACACCATTTCCTATGTAAATATGGTCGAGCGAGAGATTAGGAAGCCCCTTACCATCATGATACTCCTTGATTGCCTCACGTGCATCCAGAATTCCATTGGATTCACTGTAGCCCTGGGACATCGGATCTTTCAATGCCTCGCTGACCGCATCCGTCACCCACTTCGGGGCCGTAAAACCAAACGGAGCAGGATTTCCAATATTAAGCTGCAAGATTGTCTTTCCCTGACGTTTCATAATGTTTGCTTCGTCAAGAACCGGTCCTCTCACATCATAACATACTCCATGCAATTTATCTGACTTCATAAATGTTCTCATACTGAACACGCCTCCTATTGGTACTCAAGTACCATGTAATAAATATAACAATACCCATGCAGCCAAGATCAAACACCAGCCGCAGGATATCTACAATCGTAGAATCCATCTGTCCCAGCCACTGCAGCATCGGCTCCAGCACGTAGGAACTTATATTAAATAACATATGCATCAAAACACTTGCCCATATTGTCGAGGTTTCTTCGTATACAATCGCCATAACAATGCCCAAGGCTCCAGCATAGATTCCCTGCACCCAGTTCGCATGAAAAGCCCCGAAAGCAACAGCGGAAATAATGGCGGCCGGCCAGACAGAAAAAGCACGACGAAGCCGTCCGTATATCATACCGCGGAACAAAAATTCTTCCGCAATCGGACCGATAACGCCGACAATCAATATCATAAGAACCGGCGGCAATGTATCTATCTGGAAAGATTCATTGATTTCATTGTACGACTCCATCATCCACGGGAACACCACAGAAACTCCTGTCATCAAAAGTTCTGTCGCAAACTGTCCGCAAATCGCCAAAAGAACGATTCTTACCACATTCCCCTTCGAAAATGCACTCCTATAATCCGGTTGAAATCCATATTTCTTTTCCCGAAAATAGTACCAAAGTCCAAAACAGACCAGCATCATCACATCACACATCGACGTCATGATGACCAAAAATGATTTTGACTCTAACAGTTTTTCCAAAAAATCTAATTGATAAGAACTCTCTTTCATTACCTCGCTTACATTAATCAGGCTTAGCTGGGAAACTGAAAGAGCCCCTGCGATTAACACCTGCATAGCCAGTGCAATTGCCAAATACAAAACACCCCAAGCTATTGCTTTAACTTTGTTCATCAAAACCTCCCTTTCTTCTACTGCAACAAATATATTCTCCTTATTCTATCACTTTCTTTTCCTCTGGTCAATTTCCTATTGCTTAATTTTAATAAAAATGATACCATAAAAGTATCTATTTTATATGTAAAGGAGAACCTATATGAAACTTTGGGGAGGACGTTTTACAAAAGAGACAAATGAACTTGTACATAATTTCAATGCCTCTATCTCTTATGACCAGAAATTCTATAAGCAGGATATTCTTGGAAGCATTGCGCATGTTACCATGTTGGAAAAGCAGGGAATACTGACTTCTGCGGAAAAGGATTCTATTGTTGAAGGGTTACAGAGCATTATCCATGACATCGAGAGCGGTGCGCTTGTCATCACCGGTGAGCATGAGGATATTCACAGTTTTGTGGAGGCCAATCTTATCGAGCGCATTGGCGATGCCGGCAAAAAGCTTCACACCGGACGCAGCCGCAACGATCAGGTCGCACTGGACATGAAGCTCTACACGCGTGACGAGGTCATTGAATTAAATGATTTATTAAAAGAACTGATGGTAGTCATTCACCGCATTATGGCAGAGAACACCCACACTTTTATGCCGGGATTTACACATTTACAGAAAGCACAGCCGACAACTCTGGCTCATCACTTTGGTGCTTACTTTGAAATGTTCCGCCGTGATCGCAGTCGTCTCAGAGATATCTATGACCGCATGAACTACTGCCCGCTCGGTGCGGGAGCCCTTGCCGGCACGACCTATCCGCTCGACAGAGAGTACACGGCTTCTCTGTTAAAATTTGATGGGCCGACATTTAACAGCATGGACTCGGTATCTGACCGGGATTATCTCATCGAACTTTTGAGTGCACTGTCCACAATTATGATGCACATGAGCCGTTTCTGTGAAGAAATCATTCTCTGGAATTCTAACGAATACCGCTTTGTGGAGATTGATGATTCCTACTCCACAGGCTCAAGTATTATGCCTCAGAAAAAAAATCCGGATATCGCCGAATTAATACGAGGAAAGACCGGTCGTGTTTACGGCGCACTGATGTCTCTTCTCACAACTATGAAGGGGCTTCCTCTCGCCTACAACAAAGATATGCAGGAGGATAAGGAACTCACCTTTGACGCCATTGACACAACCAAAGGGTGTCTTGCACTCTTTACCGGCATGCTCGATACAATGACTTTTAACAAGGATGTCATGGAAAGCAGTGCCAAGAATGGATTTACCAACGCTACTGACGCAGCAGACTATCTGGTTAATCACGGAGTTCCATTCCGTGACGCACATGGAATTATCGGTCAGCTTGTACTGTTATGTATAGAAAAAAATATTTCTCTGGATGAACTTCCGCTGGAAGAATATCAAAAAATCAGTCCGGTATTCAAAGAGGATATCTATGATGCAATCTCTATGAAAACCTGTGTAGAAAAGAGAAATACCATCGGCGCTCCGGGACCGGATGTGATGACTCCGGTTATTCTCGCCAACGAAAAATATTTACAGGAATCCTAATTCCAGAGAGGAGAAAAAAAAATGTTATCTGCAGCACAAATTGTTGCCCTTATCATATTTATTGTTATGTTTGTTCTCATAGTGGCCGCGGAAAAATATATTCCACGCCACTATGTAACGCTCGGTTGCGGCGCACTGACACTGATTGCTGTATTCGGTATCTGTATGCAGAGTCCTGCTGCCATCTGGGAATCTATCAACATCAAATCGTTTGCTGAACTCAGTTTCTGGTACAGCGGCGGTGCTGAAGGAGAATCCTCTGCCGGTATCAACTGGGAGACCATTACTTTTATTGCCGGCATGATGATTATGGTAGAGGGAATGGCAAAAGCCGGATTTTTTGACTGGCTCTGCATGAAACTCGCAAAACTGGTCAACTACAAACCAATCCCACTTCTCATTTCCTTTATGGTCATGTCCTTTGTACTTGCCATGTTCATCGACAGCATCACGGTTATTCTCTTCCTTGCTACCGTGACAGTTGAACTCGGACGATTGCTGAAAATTGATCCGGTACCAATGATTATGTCCGAGATCTTCTGTGCAAATCTCGGCGGTTCTGCCACCATGTGCGGAGACCCGCCAAACATCATTATCGGGACATCTCTTCACTACACGTTTGGAGATTTCCTCAAAAATACCGGTGTCATTGCCTTTGTCAGTCTGGTACTCATTATCACGTACTACTACCTTGTTTTCCACAAGGAGTTGAGCAGAGAGACGATTTCCGCAGAAGACATCGCAAAACTTCCTGCGCCGGAGTCCAGTATTAAGAGTAAAAAAGATTTTGCTTTCAGCAGTATTATTTTTGCCATCGCTGTTATTCTTTTAGTCTCCCATGGAGCAACAGGACTGACCGTATCCACAATTGGTATTTTTGTATCAATCCTGACACTGATTGCAGCCGGCAAAGATACTGTGAAACTTTTGAAAAAATTAGATTATGAAACTCTCCTGTTCTTCATCGGACTCTTCATTGTTGTCAGCGGTCTGGAGATAACAGGAATTCTGGAACTCCTCGCCAACCTGATTGGAACCATCAGCGGCGGAAACTTAAAAGTTATGGTTGCTATCATCATCTGGCTCTCTGCAATTGCCAGCGCAATTGTGGACAATATCCCTTTTGCAGCCACGATGATTCCGGTTATCCGCTCTCTTGCCGCAACTATGGGTGTCGATTTGGATACTCTCTCATGGACGCTTGCCATGGGAACCGATGTCGGCGGAAGTGCCACACCGATTGGAGCCTCCGCAAATGTTGTAGGTATCTCCAAGGCGAACCGCAGCGGTCACCACATTGGCTGGGGCAAGTATTGTAAGACGGCAATTCCGGCTACTCTCATTGTCATTACGACAGCGATGATTATGATATTTATAAGGTATTGCTAAACATTGATTATTTCTTCAGCACCATGTAAAATATGAGGATTTCAGGCAAAAAGTTTACTTTTTGAATGGAATTTTCATGTTGGTGCTGAAGAGTTTCAATTTACTGATCCTCTCATCAATTACGATAATTTTTACATGCACTTTCAATTTTAGCAAAGTCATTTGTTCTTTTTGCTAATGGTGTAGACTCTCCACATCTCATTTTATGTTTATAAACAATCTCTGCATTTTTATATATTCTACTTTTTTGATGATTGATTTCCCCCTTAATACATTAGCAGGGACAAAAACGTCCCTGCTAAATATAAGTCTCGCTCATTTATAAGGCTGTGCATCACCTGCTTACATATATAATATCACGCAAACATCTTAGGTCAAGCACAAAGTTTTATTAATCCCCTAATCGTCCCCTTCGCTATTCATAACTCTGCTCTGAATAATCAATTTTTCTAAACTTGTACTTTTTCCCTCCATGCAGTCGAATGATTCTCATGCTGGCGTCCCGATATAATTCTCCCTCCAATTCATTCAGCGCGCTCCGCGTTCCGGTTCCCCAAGATGACATTCTTGAGAAGCCCTTTTCTTCCACTGCCGCTTCTGAATCAGGATTTATATCATAATCATCGACTATCTCCCGTTCCCATACTTCTCTCTCTGTCTCTATCTGCTTTTCCACCTGTTTTTTCATTTTATCAATATTTTTTTTATCCTCATCATACTGACACTTGTTCTTTAACCATTTTATCAAGTGGTTAAATTCCTCACGCCACACACCGCAGTATGTATCCTGCGCCCATCTGCGGGTATTCTCATCGGATTTCAAGGAAGTCATAATCGGCTTATAATACTTATCAATGGGATTATTAGAGGATTCTTCCGACTCAGGAATACCCTCATTATCGCCTTTCTTCTCATTCTCCGACTCCTCATCATCCAGTTCTTCGTCATCCAGTTCCTCGTCATTCAGTTCTTCATCACTCTCCTCCGGATAAATATTTTCCTCTTCCTCTGACAGAGCCACACCCGATACAATCTCCTCCTCACCGGATACCGAACTCAAAGAAGGAGTGCTGCCCTGATTCCCAGTAGTTCCCTGACCGCAGGCTGCAAAAACCAACAATACCAATACGATACTGATAGAACGATAAATTTTTCTCATCTTTCCCATCCTTTCGCTTAAAATCTCAACTATTGTATATTTCCCAGGTCATACCTTTTGCTCTTGTCATCGCCCTCGACTCTTCCATCGGCTGAGGCTTGCCAAAGTAGTATCCCTGCGCTCTCACGCAGCCGATTTTTTTCAAGAATTCGTAATGTTCTTTTGTCTCCACACCTTCTGTCAATGGTTGTACGCCCATCTCACACGCAGCTTCCACAATATAGGTCAGCAGCGTTCCTGTCTTTGGATTGTGGTCATAGGTTCTCAAAAACACCAGATCAATCTTCAAAATATCAAAATCATATTCCATCAAGACATTAAGCGATGAATATCCACTTCCAAAATCATCAATCCAAATCGAATATCCCATATCGTGGAACTTCCGGCACTCATTAATCAAAAAATCCGAATTTTCCGTGAGTGCGCTCTCTGTAATTTCCAAATCGAGCATATTTCGTGGCATGTCGCTTTTCTTTCGCTCTTCCTCTATAACCTCCATAACATTGCACAATTCAAAATCAAGACGTGAAAGATTGATAGAAACAGGAACCGTCGGTTCTCCTTTTTCTTTTAAATTCCGGTAGTCCTCACAAACTTTTTCAATTACATACATATCGACCTTATGAATCAGATGAAACTGCTCCAGCGTCTCAATAAAATCACCCGGCGATAAAAATCCTACTTTCGGATCGACCCAGCGCACTAATGCCTCATATCCGCAGATTTCCCCGGTCATGACGCGTACAACCGGCTGATAGTAGATTTTAATATATCCATTCTCCAGAGCCTCATCAATATGGTCAATGACGTACTGCTGCTTTCTCAGCTTCTCGCGGAGCATTTCATCGTAAATACAGTAATTCATATCGTGGCGCTCCTTAATGCTGTTGCAGGCAAGTCGCGCATGGTCACAAGCAAGTCCCACCTCCGGATATCGATCCTCAAGATAATAAATCCCAGCTTTCACACGAACACGCTTTGCACTGTCCTCGGACAAAAGAATCTGACGAAATACCTTTTCCACTCTCTGTACAACGCCCTCATTATCGTCATCCCAAGTTGTCTCGCATACAACAAAATGGTCATTAGAAAATCTCGATACAATCCCTTTCGGAAAGTTTTCACGAATCGTCCTGGCTACATCACAAAGAAGTTCATCTCCCTTTTTAAATCCATTCCTTTCGTTGTATAATTTAAAATTCGGAATATCAAAATGAATGAATGAAATCTTCATGCGATGACTCTCCGGACTGGACAAAATTGTCTGAACCCGCTGATAAAAAAACGACATATTAAATAAGCCCGTCAGCGAATCCGTCTCCGTATTCATCGACAAAACTTGTGCCTCAGCAAAACTGTTACGGCTTCGATTATGGTACTCCTCACGGTCTACATCAACAATAAACACATAAAAATAACTCAGCCCATCATCTCCATGCAAAAGATGTCCAAAATCTTCTATGTAGCGAAGTTCTCCTTGCTTTGTCAAGATACGGTATCGCACATAATCGTGACGTTTCTCACCAAACATTGTCTGCGCCTGAATTTCATTTTGAATTTTATGCAAATCCTCAGGATAAACCATACCAGTAAATGTATTGCCTGTAAAGTCTCTGAATTCCTCAAACGTCTCACACCCAAACATGCGAATTACATTTTCTTCTGCAAAGAGAATCCTCTCCTGCTCTCCTGCTTCATAAATGAAAAAACCTCCCGGAAGTCCGGTCGGAGTCACACCATATGCACCAACCCCTACCGACATTCCTCTCCAACTCTCACTGATATTCTCTGCCATAATTACCTCCATTCACACACAGGCTTCATACATTCTTGAAACTCACTGTGCTTTTTTGTCAATATAATTAGAATAGTATTTAGAATAAACAATTTTCTGACTCGTGTAGAGTCCATAGTATCCGGACACCATATAGCCGACCGCGCAGGCAATGAGGAAATACGGACTTCCGGAAAATCCAAACAACTCACAGCTGATCAGAAGTGAAGTAACCGGACAATTGGTAACTCCACAAAAGACAGTTCCCATTCCGACCGCCGCACAAAATGCCGGCGAGAACCCCAGCAAATTTCCATACAGACATCCAAGTGCTGCCCCGATAAAAAAGGATGGTACAATCTCGCCTCCGCGATACCCCGCTACAATTGAAATAACAGTAAATATTATTTTAATCAGAAAACCGAGAGATTTTACTTCCCCAGCAACGCAGGCATTGATATAATCCACTCCTGCTCCATTGTAAGTCTGATCTCCAATAATTACCGTCAAGCCAAGCAAAATTGTACCTAAAAGAAACGCTCTCAGATATTTATTTTTTACATATTTTTTCCCTAATTTTTCTCCCTCTCTCAAGAGAACACAGAACAAAATCGAAATAAGCCCACAACACACTGCCAGTCCGGCAATTTTAAGTGCAAGAAGCCAATTCATGACCGGCACCTCACCGATTTCATAAAAAGGAGCCAAGGCTCCAAGTCTTCTCGCCACATCACGCGCTGTAAAGGACGCAATAACGCAAGGCAGCAACGCAGAATAGTGCATAATTCCAACACTCACTACTTCCAGCGAAAAAAAAGCTGCCGCTATCGGCGTTCCAAAAAGTGCAGAGAAAACCGCAGACATCCCAACCATAATCAATGTCTTTTTTTCTGTGGTCTCAAAGTGAAACAGTCGTCCGAGATAACTGCCCACGGAGCCGCCCAGTTGCAAAGCCGCCCCCTCTCGCCCAACCGATGCTCCCACCAGATGAGACAGAATTGTAGACACAAAAATCAATCCGGAAACCCGGAGCGGTATCTCATCATCGGATTGAATCGACGATATAACAAGATTTGTTCCCTTATCCCTGTCATCGTGCAACAGATGATAAAAATAGGTAATGACCACTGCTCCCACCGGCAGAAACAACAAAACCCATGAATGTGTCCTGCGAAACTCCGTAACAAAATGTATTCCATGATAAAAGACTGCCCCGACCACTCCGAGAAACAGCCCCATCACAAAGGAAAAAACAATCCATTTCACCATCGCCAAATAGCGATCACGGTTGTGTTTTATTTTATGTTTGACATCCTTCTTCACAATTTTCTATCCTTTCCCATTAACTATAAGTATTTTATCACGCCAACAGGAAAACTTCAAGTTGAACTCTTTGTTATCAACCACCCAATAAACCGAAAAAACACATCTCTCAGCAAATGCCGGACAGCAAACACAACATGTACGCCCAGACATGCCCCCTCTATCGAGTTACGAAACAAAAGGAACCCAGCGACTGCGCCCGCCGGCAGAAAGAACAATCCGCTCGTAAAAATCAGTGTGCCTGTAAAAAACTGAAGCACATATACACAAATGCTAATTCCGGTCACCACATATAAAATTGTAAAGGCATGAAAAACAAACGCCAGAATTCCACTCATAGCAAGAATCAGATAAAAGACATACGCAAACTGATATAGGCTATGAAAAACTCTTCCGATTTTTACTTCATTCTCTTCTATCTGTGCACGTCCACTCTCTCTTCTGCTATTCCTGCCAATCTGCTCTCCGCACACCGGACAAACAAGAAAATTTAAATCGCTCATGCTCTTGATTGCAAAATCATAGTCCCTGTCACAATTTTTACAATATCGAACCACGTATCTTAATCCTCTCCATATTGATAAATTAATAATCCTGTCTGCTCTTCTCCAAAAATTGAAGCAGCGCACGACACCCCTCATCGACATCCCGGTATGTCTCATCAAAATTCCCGGTATACCACGGGTCGGCAATCTGCTGCCCCTTCCTGTCGGTATAATCCAGCAGAAGGGAAACCTTTCTATCCGGGTCACTCCCGACTATCCTGAGAATATTTTTGTAATTCCACTTGTCCATACCAATAATATAATCGTATTTTTTATAATCGGACTTCTCCATGTGAACCGCACGATGCTCCCTCATCGGAATCCCCATCTCTCGCATTTTCATAACTGTTCCACGATGAGGACCGTTGCCGATTTCCTCAAAGGAAGTCGCCGCGGATTCAATCTGGTATTTGTCCGAAAGTTTCGCTTTTTTCACTAAATCTTCCATGACGAATTGCGCCATAGTTGAACGGCAGATATTGCCGTGGCAGATGAATAGTACTTTTATCATAGT